>JAPLGE010000040.1 GCA_026390315.1 Candidatus Bipolaricaulota bacterium | reverse complement strand
AGATCGTCGGCCGCAAGAAAGACATGCTCATCACGGGCGGGTTCAACGTCTACCCGGCCGAGATCGAGGCGTACCTGTTCACCCACCCGGCGGTGCAGAACGTCTCCGTGGTCGGCCTCCCGGACGACGTGATGGGCGAGGTGGCGATCGCCTACCTCATCCCCCGCGAGGGCATGGCAATTGACCCGCAGGAGATCGTCGACTTCTGCGCCAAGGAGATCGCGAACTTCAAGGTCCCCCGCTACGTCGAGGTCGTGAGAGAGTTCCCCATGACCCAGTCCGGGAAGATCCAGAAGTTCCGGCTCCGAGAGGCAGCGCTGGAGGCCCTCGCCGCGGGGAAGCTCAAGAAGCTCAGTCCGTCGAAGAAGTAGCGGCGCCGCGGCGGCCTAGAGGTCGTAGTAGAGCTCAAACTCGTGCGGGTGGGGTCGCGCGGAGACCTCGGCCGCTTCCTTTCCCTTCACCTCGATCCAGCGCTCGATGAGCGCCTCGGTGAACGCGCCCCCGGCGAGGAGGTAGTTGTGATCCCCCTCGAGAGAGGTGAGGGCTTCTTCCAGGCGATCGGGCGCACTCCGCGCCGGGGCGCCGTTCTGGTGGAGGTCCGTGTCGACCGGCCCCAGGCCTAATCGCTCTCGTTCCCCTTGGCGTAGGTCGGCACGCGCACGGCCGCGCTCCGGTTCGCCGCGCCGAACACGAAGTGCACCGGGGCCTCAAAGCCCGGGACGAGGCGCCGGTAGGAGTTGGTCGACGGATTGGTGAGCGCCATCAGGCTCGCCCCGTGGGTGAGGAGGCCGCCGACGTAGGCGAGCGCGAGTGGCGAGAGCCCCGTCTCGCCGCGGAAGAGGTTCCTTCCACCCTTCCTCAGGTACTGGTGGAGGTGGAGGCCACTCCCGGCCTCGCCGAACAGGGGCTTGGGCAGGAAGGTCGCGGTGAGGCCGGCCTCGGCAGCGACGTTCCGGACGAGGCTCTTCACGATGAGCGTGACGTCGGCCATGCGCGCCAGTCGATCGAAGCCCAGCTCAATCTCGTGCTGGCCGAACGGGCCGACCTCGTGGTGGTGGTACTTCACCGGGATCCCGGCCGCCTCGATCTCGCGGGTCATGGCGTTGCGAAGGGAGAAGAGCGCGTCCTGAGGCGGCGCGGCGTGATACGCCGAGCGGCGGCCGAGGGCTTCCTCCGGACGGTCGCGGTGCTCGGCCCCCTCGAACGGCACGACCTCGCAGGTCGCGCGAGCCCTGCCGCTCGAGAAGAGGGCCTCCTCGAACAGGTAGAACTCGAACTCCGGGCTCACGAGGACCTCGTCCGCGATCCCCGCCTCGCGAAGGTGCGCCTCGGCCCGGCGGACGACGCGACGCGGATCCATGGGGGACGGCTCGCCGGTCGTGGCCTCGCGCACGTCTCCCATCAGGACGAGCAGCCGTTCGCCGTCGCGCTCCTCCACGTACGCCGTGTCGAGGTCCGGCACGAGCACCATGTCGCTCCCCGAGACCTGGCAGTACCCGTAGTTCGAGGCGTCGAACCCGATCCCGCGCGCCGCGCACTCCTCGGTGAAGCGGGACGCCGGCAGGGTGATGTGCCGCAGCCGCCCCACGAGGTCCGGCGCGCGCAAGTCGATCCACTCGATTCCTTCCTCGTCGAGCCTCTGCCTCAGCTGGGGGTAGTCCGTCACGCGCACCTCGCTTGAAGGGAAATGGATGCGGAGGATATCCCCGCGATCCGCGGCGGGCAAGCCGAGGGGCCGAAGGGCCTCACTTCTCGCGGTGGAGGTTCCCCGCCGCGACGAAAGAGAGGCCTGCCCGGGTCAGCTCGACCGCGGTCCGGTTCACCGCGTCGTGCTTGTCGAGGTAGTTTCGCTCCATGGCCGGCATGAGCCCCTGCGCCTCGATCTCTCTCTTCGGCAGGAAGTAGTCGAGAAGGTCGGAGGGATGCTCGCGTGCGCCGTCTATTTCCGGGATCCCACCCTCGTGCTTGGCGGAGAGGTTCGGAACCTTCGCCGCGAGAAGGACGAGCTCCGCCGTCCGGTCGTAGGGCTGCACCACGATCGACGTGTAGGTCTCGGTGATGTGGTGCTCGAAGCGAACGCAGTCCTCGAGGCCCAGGGCCTTGCGGATCCGCGAGGCTTGCTCGATCGTCTCGTTTGTGACGGAATTGGACCAGTTGAACCCGATGAGCGAGGTCGTCCCGTCCTCACGGGAGAAGAGGCGCGCCGCGAGCAACGTCCACAGAGCGGCGTAGGGGTTGTCGTTCCCCATGAAGACCGAGATCTTGAACTCGATGTCGACCCCCAGCTTGTGGAGGAGGTAGCCGAGGAGGACCGTGCCGGAGTTGACATTCAGAACCTGCTTGATCCCGTAGGTCGTGTAGTAGCGGAGGAACTCGTCGAGCCAGAGGAGCGCGTGGTCGTTCGGCTGGCCGACCCCGCCGAAGTAGCCGGTGATCGTGGAGGGGCCGCCGAGGTGGACGTTCG
>JAPLGE010000038.1 GCA_026390315.1 Candidatus Bipolaricaulota bacterium | reverse complement strand
GGTCCTCCCCCGGGCGAACTACTCTCTGCAGTACGCCTTCAAGGGCGGGGAGACGGTCGACGCCGTGATCCGCCTCGCCGACCGCCTCGTCCCGATCGACGCCAAGTTCCCCCTCGAGGCTTTCCAGCGGCTGCGGGAGGCGAAGACGGATGAGGAGCGCCTCAAGACGAAACGCGAGTTCGTCCGCGACGTGCGGAAGCACATCGACGCAATCGCCCAGAAGTACATCCGACCGGCGGAGGGGACGCTCGACTTCGCCCTAATGTACGTCCCGGCGGAGAACGTGTTCTACGAGGTGATCACCCGCGACGAACGACTTCCGGACGACTACGACCTCTCCCGCTACGCCCTCTCGCGGCGGGTGATTCCGGCCTCGCCGAACTCGTTCTTCGCCTATCTCGAGACGATCCGCCTTGGCCTGAAGGGTCTCGAGGTGGAGAAGAACATCGCCGCGGTCCTCGGGCGCCTGGCGGAGCTCGAGCGGGCGTTCGCCCGTGTCGAGCGAGACTTCCTCGTGGTGGGGAAACACCTGCGCGACTCCCTGAACCGCTTCCAGGAGGCGGAGACCCACCTCGAGGCGTTTCACTCGCGGCTCTCTTTGCTCGCGCACGTCGAAGAGGCGGGGGAATCGCCCGCGCTTCCGCTCGACGGGTAGCCCTCTTCGTCTTCCGCGGCTAGAATTGGAGAATCCTTTGGCTATCTTCGGGGAGGTTCTCCATGCACAAGACGCCGATCGTCCTTGCGGCGCTCTTCCTGCTTCTCTTCTTGGGCCTTGCGGCCGCGGCGAGGAGCTACGCCCTCTACTACGACTGTTCCGGCACTCAGGACACCGCGCTCGTGGTGATGAACTCGGGCGGCGAGGCGACCCACTTCACCCTCAAGCTCTACGACGCGTACGGGGCGCGCCTGGACCCCAAGGCCGACTCCTGGGACCTCGCGCCCTTCGAGTCCGAGTACCTCATCTTGTCGGACTTGATCGACCGGGGAGAGGCTCGCTTCGGGCTCGCCCTCATCGAAACGCCGGGACTTCTCACCGTGGGGGTAGAGACCTTCGAGAAGGAGGTGTGGCTTGGCTCGGACAACATCGTGGACGCGGTCCCCGAAGCGGGGGCGCACACGACCTACTGGTACGGACTCAACTACTCGAACACGTCCAAGCAGACGACGGGGATCGTGATCGCCAACCCGAACGCCTCTGTAGTCGCCGGGGTGCTCTTCCTGTACAGCTCCTCGGGCAACCTGGAGAAGAAGCTCGACTTCGTCCTCGAGCCGCACGAGACCGACTACCATCCCTCGACGACCCTCGTCTCAGTCTCGGACGCCATGTGGGGAGCCCTCGACGTCAAGGCGACGGCGCCGATCGTCCTCGCGGCCGAGTACTTCAACGCGGCCGGCGCCCTGCTGAACGTCGATCAGAGCACGCACTTCTACTACGTCGAGTAGAGGCTCTCCGTCGCGCGAGGATCAAGGCTCCCCTGTGGAGGCCGCGAGCAGGGGATAGAGCGACCTCAGTTCTCGTCCCTGTGGTAGACGTCGGCGAAACGATTGCGTTCGATCACGTTGTCATGCATGTCTGCGCTGAGGACGTTGCTTCCGATCCGGACGCCGACGCCGTGATCGAAGTTCCAGCCGTTGTCCGTGATCGTGCAGCCGGTAATGACGAGGTGGTTTACGGATTGCGCGTCCATCCCATCCATTCCATTCCGCACAAGCTCGCAGTTCTCGACGCGAAGCTCATCGATCTCCCCATTCGGGGCGATGATGTGGATTCCCGTCCATTCCTTTCCTTCCACGCGGCAGTTACGGATGGCGATCGATCGGACGAGGAGACGGTTCA
>JAPLGE010000097.1 GCA_026390315.1 Candidatus Bipolaricaulota bacterium | reverse complement strand
ATCAAGGCGTGGCGGGCCTCTGCGGGCTTCGCGGACGATCAGGCCGATCTGGAAGGCATCGAGAACGCGGCTCAGGGCGTGGCGGACGGGCTGCGCGAGCTTGGCTCGTCCCTCGCGAGCGCGGGCGGCGCAAGCCAGTTCGAGACGACCAAGGCGGCTTTGGAGGCGGTCCTCGGGAGCCTCGAGGCACACTTGAGCGAGGTCATGCGCGCGAAGGTGCTCGGGGTCGCGGACAAGGTCGCGTCCGAGGGAGGTTTCGACCTCGTCCTGCGGAGTGAGGACGTGCTCGTCAACGGCAACCGGGAGAGACTCGCCGACATCACCGATCTCGTCGAGACGGAGCTTGCCTCCTTGCTGAAGTAGGCCACCGTCTCGCCGCGCGAGCGGCGATTGCCGGGGGTGCCACCGAGCGCCCGAGACTCGGCCTGTGCGCTTCTTGACAAGGTCTCCCGCCGTCGTCACCCTTGTGCCGCGATGGAGAAGGACGTGCGACAGGAGATCGAGCGGCTCCGGCAGGAGATCGAGCGCCACAACTACCTCTACCACGTGCTCGATCGGCCCGAAATCTCGGACGGCGCGTACGACCGCCTCTTCCGACGCCTGCTGGAGCTCGAGGCGGCGTACCCGGAACTGGTCACGCCGGACTCCCCCACTCGGCGCGTGGGGGCCCCTCCGGCCGCCGGATTTGCCGCCGCGCTGCACGCGATTCCCATGCTGAGCCTCGCAAACGCGTTCAGCGCCGTGGAGATCCGGGACTTCGACGGTCGGGTGCGTCGGCTCCTCGGCCGTGACGAGGTTACCTATGTGGCCGAGCCAAAGCTCGATGGGCTCTCGGTCGAGCTCGTGTATCGCGACGGGCGACTCGTGCAGGGCTCGACGCGCGGAGACGGCGTGACCGGAGAGGACGTCACGGCCAACCTCCGCACGATCCGGAGTGTGCCGCTTCGCGTGCGCTCCATTGACGGGAAGGTCCCCGCCCTTCTGGAAGCGCGCGGGGAGGTGTACGTCGACCGCGAGGATCTGGTTTCGCTCAACCGTGGCCGCGAGAAGGAGGGGCTCGCGCCCTTCGCCAACCCGCGGAATCTTGCGGCGGGCTCGTTGCGCCAGCTGGACCCGCGTGTGAGCGCGTCCCGGCCGCTCAAGCTCTTCTGCTACGACGTCGGTCGTCTCGTGGGCCTGGAGGTCGAGACGCAGAAGGAGCTCCTCGAGACCCTGGCGCGCCTTGGCCTTCGATCGAACCCTCTTTACGCGCTCTGCCACGGAATCGAAGAAGCGATCGCCTTTTACGAGCGCCTGGAGCGAGAAAGGGAGAGCCTTCCCTACGATGCCGACGGGGTTGTGATCAAGGTGAACGACCTCACCCTGCGCCGCACGCTGGGTGAGATCTCGCGCAGCCCGCGCTGGGCCATCGCCGCGAAGTTCCCGGCGGAGCAGGGCGTTACCCGGCTCGAGGAGATCCAGGTTCAGGTCGGCCGCACGGGAGTGCTGACGCCAGTCGCGATCCTGGAGCCGGTGCGCGTGCGCGGAGTCGAGATCTCCCGCGCTACCCTCCACAACGAGGACGAGGTGAAGCGCAAGGACCTTTGGGTCGGCGACACGGTCGTCGTGCAGAGGGCCGGCGACGTCATCCCCGAGGTGGTCGGTCCGCTCCCGGAGCGTCGCACGGGAAGCGAGCGCCCGTTCGTCATGCCGACGACGTGCCCGGCGTGCGGAGGCCCGGTGGTCCGGCTGGAGGGCGAGGTGGCCCATCGCTGCCTGAACATCTCCTGTCCGGCCAGGATCAAGGAGTCGATCCTCCACTTCGTCTCCCGCGGGGGCTTCGACATGGAAGGGTTCGGGCCCAAGCTCGTCGACCAACTTGTGGACAAGGGGATTGTGCGTAAGATCAGCGATCTCTTCCGTCTTGACCGGGAGACCCTGGTGGGGCTCGAACGGGTGGGCGAGAAGTCGGCGGGGAACCTCCTCGCCGCGCTGGAGAGGACGAAGTCGATCCGCCTTCCCAGGCTTTTCTTCGCCCTCGGGATCCCCGAGGTCGGGGAGCACATGGCCGAGGTTCTCGCCGCCGCCCTCCCGGATCTTGGGCGGATCCTCGACGCGACAAAGGAGGGACTTGTGGCGATCCCCGAGGTCGGGCCGCGCACGGCCGAGGGGATCGTCGACTTCTTCCAGAACCGCGAGAACCGCGATCTCGTGCAGGCCCTCCTGGAGGCGGGTGTGAGGCCGACGGCTGCGGAGAAGAGGGTGTCGACCGCTCTCGCCGGGAAGCGGTTCGTGTTCACCGGGACGCTGGCCTCGCTCACTCGCGAGGAGGCCGGCGAGCGGGCGAAGGGTCTGGGAGGGGCGGTCTCTTCCTCGGTCAGCGCCCGCACGGACTATGTGGTCGTCGGAGAAAACGCAGGGTCAAAGGCCGACGAGGCGCGCGCGTTGGGCGTGAAGACCCTGACCGAGGCGGAGTTTCTTGCGCTTCTGGAGGGCCGTGGCTAGTCCCACGCTTCTCGATCTGGACCGCTCTGAGCTTGGGGAGAAGCTCGCCGAATGGGGCGAGCCCCGCTTTCGCGCCGACCAGATCTGGCACGCCGTCTATCGCGAGCACGCGTCGTCGTACTCGGCGATCAGTCCGCTCCCTCGGGCCCTGCGCGAGAGAGTCGGCGAGCGGCTTGCGTTCGACCCGCTTGGCCCGGTCGACCGCGTCGCGAGCGCCGACGGGATGACCACCAAAGTGCTGTTCTCCCTCCCGGACCAGGAGACGATCGAAACCGTGCTCATGCGCTACGAGAGTCGGTCGACCGTCTGTGTCTCGACGCAGGTCGGGTGCCCTATCGCTTGTCCTTTCTGCGCTACGGGCCGGGCCGGGTTCAAACGAGACCTCACGGTCGGGGAGATCGTCAGCCAGATCCTTCACTTCGCGCGCGAGCTGGGAGAGGAGGGCGAGCGCCTGACGAACGTCGTGTACATGGGGATGGGGGAACCGCTCTTGAACTACGACGCGACCCTGCGCTCGATCCGCATCTTGAACGACCCCGACGGCTTCGGCCTGCGCGCGCGCGGGTTCACGATCTCGACCGCCGGAATCGTCCCAGGGATCGATCGGCTCGCCGGTGAGGACCTGCAGGTGAACCTGGCCGTCTCTCTGCACGCCGGCAACGACCGGCTGCGGAACCTGCTCGTCCCCACGAACCGTCGCTACCTTCTCTCCGCGCTCATTCACGCCTGCCGGACCTACGTGGAGCGGACCCATCGCCGCGTGAGCTTTGAGGTCGCCCTGATCGACGGGGTGAACGACTCGCTCGTGCATGCCCGCGAGATCGCGGCGTTGCTCGACGGGCTGCTCTGCCACGTTAACCTGATTCCGCTCAACCCAGTGGACGGCTCTCCCTTTCGACCGAGCCCGCGGGCGAGGCGGGAGGTGTTCGCCAAGGAGCTGAGACAGGCGGGCGTCCCGACGACGCTTCGGCTGGGGAGAGGGATCGAGGTCCAGGCCGGATGCGGCCAACTGCGTGGCCGGGAGACTGCGGCGCCCCACGACTCGCGAGACCGCGCCGAGCCTAGTCTCTGAGCAGTCCCCGGTAGAAGTCGAAGGCTCGCTTTCCCCAGCTCTCGGAGATGTGCTCGAGCCCTTGGTTCACGAGCTGACGGGCCCGCTCGCGGCTGATCTCCATGGTTCGGCCGACGTCGGCGAGGCTATACGGGCAGCCGTCCTCGATCCCGTAGTGAAGCCGGAGCGCGAACGCCTCCCGCGCCGGGACGTGCTCAAGGACGCTCTCGAGCTCGTCGTGAAAGAGGAGCCGGAGAGCCTCCCTCTCAGGGGAGAGCCCCGCCGGGTCCTCCACCAGATCCTCCAGGGTCTCTTGGCCCTCCTCATTGACGGTCTGGTCGAGGGAGACGGTCTCGCCCACCTGGATCTCGACCTGCCGCAGCCGGTCCGCCGAAACCCCCAGGGCCTCGGTCAGCTCGCCCTCTTCCAAAGGCTCGCCCTCGGCGGCGCTGCGGAGCTGCTCGAGGTGGCGAACGGCGCGGACGAGGTAGTCGGGAATGCGGATCATCCGCGAGTACTCGGTGATGGCGGCCAGGATGGCGCGACGGATCCACCACGAGGCGTAGGTGCTCAGGCGGTAGCCGCGCTCCACATCGAAACGGTCCACCGCCTCGATCAGGCCGATGTTCCCTTCCTGGATGAGATCGATGAGGGGGAGACCCGCCTCGGAGTACTCCTGGGCGATCTTGACGACGAGGCGAAGGTTCGAGATGATCAGCTTCTCCCGTGCTCCGGCGACGCCGGCGGCGACCTTCGTCGCCACCTCGCGCTCCTTCTCGGCCGAGAGAAGGGGGAACCGGGAGATCTCGCGGAAGTAGATCCGCAAGATGTCGAGCGTCTCCGTTGCCGAGGGCTCCTCTTCTTCTCTCTCGTCGATCGTCTCAGACATCGCCCTCACCGCCCGAACTGTACGCGAGGGGCCTCCGGCTGTCCAAAGCCGCCGGTGGGTCCGTCGGGGAAGACGCCGGATGCGACGTCGACCACGTCAAGCTCGATCACCTGTGCGGCCACGCCCAAGAGCGAGGCGAGGCTCGGACGAGTGCGTCCCTCGTCTCCGGAGACGAGCTCCTTGATGTAGAGGCCGCCGTCGCAGCGAAGGGTGAGGTTGGCGCGCTCAGGCGTGAGGAGTCCCCCAGTCGCCTCGAGCACGCGGCGACCGCGCACGAGATCGGCGCGGCGGTGTGCAACGCGGCGAGGCGTCCGCTGCTCGATCCGTCCGACGAGCCCGCCGAGCGCGTCGCGGAGCCCAGCCGTCGTGACGCCCTCCCCGAACCGGACGAGGGCTCGGTAGGTCTTCTGGGCCTCCGCCTCCTTGATCCGAGCGACCATCTCTCCAGAGACGAGGCGGAGGCCGGCGACCTCGACCTTCCCGAGAGCGGACGCGTTCGCGACCCTTTCCAGAGAGGCCACGTCAAGTCGACGGCTCCTTGGGGAGACGAGCTCGAGGACGAACGGCCGACCACTCCCGAGCATGCGCGCGTCGATGTCTTCCCGCCCGGCGCCGTGGAGGCGCGCGCCGCTCGCCCCCGCCGCCTCGAGGAAGGGAGGAGCGATCAGCTCCTCGACCGACTCGGGGTACTGCCTGCCGGTCTCACCGCAGGCAGGGCACCCGCGGCCGCGGCAGCGGCCGCAAGGCCAGTGCGTCTGAGGAATCCCGCGCACCAGTTTGCGGTAGCGGCCGTAGATCGTGAGGGGAAGGACGCGGAGGGAGAGGCCGTTCTCGGCCAGGTTGGCGGTGAACCAGAGGTGGGGAGATTCCAGGGCGAGCGTTCCCCTGCGGGTCTCTTTCTCGAATGCCTTGCCGACCTCGCGGTTGAACGCGTGTTTCAGCGGCTCGGCGAGCCCGGTGGGGAATCGCTCCTTGAACAGATGCTCCGCCTCGCTCAGGCGGGGGGTAACCTTCACCCCGACGAGGTAGGTCTCGTACTCGATCCCTTCGGCGAGGGAGGCGGCGCGGCGAGCCCAGTCGTCGACCCGGGCGAAGAGGTCCTCGCAGACCCAGCAGGCTCCTCCTCTCTCCCCGATCCCGAGAAGTCGGGCGACCGTGCGCAGGGCTCGGCCGCGCTCGCCGTTGGACAGGCCGTGTCCAAGGCGCGCAAAGGCGCGGCCCAGGCACTCGTCGCAGATCGGACCAGCGCGCAGGATGGCGGACGCCTGCCGGAGGACCTGGGCACCCAAGACGTTTGGCTCTTCCTCGCTCACTTCACCTTCCTCGCAGATGAACTCACTTTGCATCTTCCCTCAGCCGGGGGGCCTCCGCAAACGGCTTCCCTGGAGGCCCTCGCGGGGCGGACGAGCCGCGCGGGCGCGTTCCGGGCCGAGGTGGCGGGCTAGGAGGCCGCCGAGCCGAGGTACGTGCGGTAGTAGAAGAACTCCTCGTCTTCGCGACGGAATCCGACCGACTCGAGGTCGGCCGCGGCGCTCGAGGAGGCGGCTGGCTGCCCGTCCCAGGAGACGACCCGGATCGGCCGAGGCCGGCTCTCGTGCCGGAGGATCTCGGGAAGGAGCGCGAGGGCAGCGCGGCGCTCGGCGGGGCCGAGGTCGACAAGGGGCGTCAGGCGTTCCCCTGTGTTCTCGATCGCGAGGACCGGGATCCCCGCCCGCACGACGAGGAAGTTCCTGGGGTGTCGGCGAAAGGGGAAGTCCCCCGACCGCGGATGTCTGAGGGGGAAGAGCGAGGAGGCGCCGTAGGGGTTCGCCGGGTCACAGGCGTCGAGAAGGGTGAGTCCCTCGTCGTCTTCCGAAGCGTGGGAGAGCGCCTCAGCCGTCTCTCGATGGGCGAACTGGCTTCCGGCAAGCCCCGAGACGAAGAGGCCGCGTTCCACGACGCTCCGCCACTCCCAGCGAGTGAGGATCGGGTAGAGCGCGGCCCAGGGAATGGAGAGCGTCTCAAGGTAGAGCACGTCCCGGGACAGGAGGCCGTGGCGATCGAGGAGGCGGCGGGCCGCGGCCTCGCGGTCTTCGTCGTTCGGCTCGAGGGGGGGTGGCAGAAGCGACCAGCGGCCGCCTCCCCCGGCCCAGCCCCCGCGGCGGGATCGGCCGGCTCGCCAGAGTTCCGGCTTTGGCTCTCCGGCCTGGACCGGCGAGAGAGAGTCGTTCGTCACCTGGCCGGCCCAGATGAGCTCCCACAGTGCCGAAGCGGCCTGCGACGGGGTCCGGTCGATCGCGGCCGCGATCTCGCCGAGGAAGCTCGCCCCTCGCTCGCGGAGACAGTCGCGGACTCGTTCGGCCTCTGTGGGAACCCTCTCCGAGGGTGCGGGCGAAAGCCGGAGGAAGTTGGGAACGGCGTCTCGCGGGCTGAATGCGATCCGTCGCAGCCCTTCCCCGTGGGCGAGGCCGCGCCAGACGAACTCCCCGGAGAAGAGAAGGCGGTCGAGGAGATCGCTCGTGTACCCCCGGACGCGCGCGGCGAGGACGCGCGGCCACACGGCGATCGGCAGGTAGAGCCAAGAAAGCTGTGTCAAGACCTCCGCGAGGCCGGCGTGGCCCTCAAGCGGGGAGCGGACGTGCTGGAACTCAAGGAGGAATCGAGCGTACGCCGCCGGGGCGGCGGGCCGGGCGCGTCGCCTTCTCAGGGAGAGGGTGAGGCGGCGGATCCCCGCCGCGACCTCGGGAAGAAGGAGGCCGGACGAGCCATCGGGAAGAGGGACCTGGACGAGCTCCATGGCGTCAAGGAGTCGATCGAG
>JAPLGE010000131.1 GCA_026390315.1 Candidatus Bipolaricaulota bacterium | reverse complement strand
GCGCCCTTCTCGATCACGACGCCGTAGTCCTCCTTTGCCTTCTCGCAAGAGACGTACTCGTTCAGGACGTCCTCCAGCACCTTGTCCGGGTCCCTCTCGAGCGGCGATCCGTATCCGCCGCCTCCGCCGCCGCGGAAGCTCACGACCTCGTTCGCCTTGAGAGGCAAGTTCGAGATCTTGCGCCACTTCTCTTTGCTTCCGTCTTTCCTGTGCACGGTGGTCAGGTTCGTCGTCCCGGGTTTCCCGCCGAACAGGCCCCACGGCGGGGTGTACTTCACCCGGTCCGTGGTCACGGTAAGGCCGGCGTTGTGACTCAGGCGGTAGTCGCGTTCAACCCCGAGCCCACCGCGGAACTTGCCGGCGCCGCCGGAGTCCCGCGTCAGCTCGTAGCGTTCCACGCGCCAGGGGTAGCGCACTTCGACCACCTCGGACGGGACGTTGTACGTGTCGCCCAGGGTCATGGAGAAGAGGGCGGCCTCCCCGTCCTCGGTCGGCTTCCCGCCGTAGCCGCCCGCGTCGGCCTCGGCGCACACGTAGTACTTCTCGGTCCGCGGGTCGGTTCCGTAGATGAAGTTCGCCATGGCGTCCCCGAAGTGCCCTCCGCGCACCTGATCCGGAATCGCGGGGGCGAGGGCCTTCAGGAAGAGGTCCGGGATCGTCGTCGAGGGCGTCGGCCACATGGCGCAGGCCGCCGGGAAGCGCGGCTTCAGGAAGCTCCCGTCAGGGATGATGATCTTGAGGGCTCGGAAGAACCCCTCGTTGCTCGGAAGGTGCGGCGTGGTGACGATCTTGAACGCATAGCGGGCCGCCGAGATCGTCGAGGGCTCGGGCGTGTTCATCGGGCCCCGGTTCTGAGGACCCGTCCCGGTGAAGTCGGCCGTCATCTCGTCTCCCTTCACAGTGATCGTGAGAGAGAGAAGGACCTTCTCGTCGAGTGGCTTGTCGTCGTTCCCGTCGCCGTCGAGGATCGCCTCGGCGTGGTAGGTCCCGTCGGGGATGCGGCTGACGGCGGCGCGGGCCAGGCGCTCCCCCTGCGCCAGAAGTTCTTCCAGGGCGCCCAGGGTGACGTCTAGGCCGTAGGTCGCGATCACGTCGACGAAGCGCTGGCTGCCTTTCCTCACCGCGGCCACCATGGCGCGGATGTCGCCGAGGACCGGGTCGGGCACGCGGGTGTTCGCCCGGATCAAGCGGAAGACATCGTCGTTCGGCTTCCCCTCGATGAGGAGCTTCACGGGTGGAAGCCGAAACCCCTCCTGGAACACCTCGACTGTGTCGCTGTACCAGCCTCCCGGGTAGATCCCGCCCATGTCGACCGTGTGGCCGCGGAAGGCCGCCCAGCCGCGGATCTTTCCCTCGTGGAACGCTGGGCAGAGGGCGACCAGATCGGGGCAGTGCGTTCCGCCGCCGTTGTAGGGGTCGTTGCAGAGAATGATGTCACCCGGCCGCAGGTTCTCTCGGCCGATCGTCTCGTAGGTGGAGGTGATGGCATAGCCGAGGTTCGCGAGGAAGATCGGAAGTCCGGGAGTCTCCGCAATCAGGTTTGCCTCGCTGTCCAGGATCCCGCAGCTGAAGTCGACCACCTCGTAGAGGATCGGGCTGTAGGCGGCGCGCTCCACGGTGCGGCGAATGTCGCGGCTCGCGGCGATCAGGCGGTTGCGGATGACCTCAAGCGTGATCGGATCTATCTTCATCGTCCCTCCCCGGTGAGCGCAATGATGAGGTTCCCGTACTCGTCGACGGAGCAGGTCTCGCCCTTCCCCACGGTCGTCGTCGCGGTCGCCTCCTCGACGAGCGCCGGCCCCTCGATCACGTTCCCGGCCGCGAGCAGGTCGCGGCGGTAGATGGAGAACGGCTCGTACGTGCCGCTCCCCACGTAGACGCGCCGCTTTCCGAGAGTCGCGCCGGACGTGGGGGTCTTCGCGCCGCGGGCGATCTTCTCGAGGACGGGCTTGCGCACTTTGCCGATCCCCATCACCTGTAGGGAGACGATCTCCTTCCTCTCTTCGGGGGCGTTGTGGCCGTAGATGCGAAGGTGCATGTCGTCGAAGCTTCGGTCGAGTGACGGCTTGTCGCTCTGCTTCATGCGTGCCGGTGCGGGGACGCGGAGGGTGTGCTCCTGCCCGATGTAGCGCAGGTCCACTGAGTAGCTGAGCGCGATCTGCCCTTCGGGGATCCTCTCCAGTTCGAACAGGTCCCTCACCCGTCCTTCGAGCTTGGCGAAGATGGCGTTCACGGAGTCGACCGACGCCTGGTCCATGGGGGCGATGTAGGTCTGGCTGAAGTCGTGTCGCAGGTCGGCCATGAGCATCCCCCAGGCGGAGAAGACTCCCGGGGACGGCGGCACGATCACCGTGGGGACGTTGATCTCTCGCGCGATGGCTGAGGCGTGAATCGGTCCCGCGCCTCCGAAGGCGACCAGTGCGAACTCCCGCGGGTCGTAGCCGCGTTTCACGGTCATCGACTGAAGGAGCCCGGACATGTTCGTGTTGACGATCTTCACGATCCCCAGAGCCGCCTCATCCACGGAGAGCCCGAAGTACTCGGCGATCTTCCCGACCGCTTCCCGCGCGAGATCAGGCGCGATCTCCATCTCTCCCCCGAGGAAGTACTCGGGATCGAGGATCCCGAGGACGAGATTGGCGTCCGTCACCGTTGGCTCCGTCCCGCCGCGCTGGTAGCACGCGGGGCCCGGCGCCGCTCCCGCGCTTTGCGGGCCCACGTGAAGGGCGCCCGCCTCGTCGATCCAGGCGATCGATCCCCCGCCCGCCCCGATCTCGCGCATGTCGACGACCGGGAGGAGGATCGGCCGCCCCTCGACGAGATACTGGTCGGTCGTCTCGGGGAGGGCGTCGGTGATGATCGAAGTCTTCGCGGTCGTCCCGCCCATGTCGTAGGAGATGACGTTCCGGTACCCGAGGAGGCCGGCGAGTTGGGCCGCACCGATCGCTCCCCCGGCCGGGCCGGATTCCACCATGGCGATCGGGATGTCGCGGGCGACGGGAGAGGCCATGACGCCGCCGTTTGACTGCATGATCTGCAGGACATTCTTGAAACGTCGAGCCTCGAGCTCCTGCTCGAGGCTCTTCAGGTACTTCCGCACGACGGGCATGACGTAGGCGTTCTGCACGGTGGTGCTCGTTCGCTCGTACTCGTAGTAGCGCCGCGTGATCTGGTGCGAGAGGGAAACGGTCGCCTCGGGGTAGTGGCTCGCGAGGAACGTCCCGATCTCCTCTTCATGCTTGGAGTTCGAGTAGGCGTTCAGGAGGCAGACCGCGATCGACTCGACCTCGTCCCGACGCATGACCTCGACCAGGCGGGCCACCTCGTTCAGGTCGAGGGGAACCACGACCGTTCCGTCCGCCGCCACGCGCTCATTCACCTCGAGCCGCAGGCGTCGTGGGACGAGCGGCCTGGGCTTCCGGTAGAGCGCGTCGTACATCTCCGTGCGGTTGCAGCGTCCGATCTCCAGGACATCCCGGAAGCCTTTCGTGGTGATGAGCGCCGTCTTCGCTCCCTTCCCTTCGATGAGGGCGTTGATCACCACGGTCGTGCCGTGCGCCAGGAAGGAAGCTTGGTCGAGAGGGATCGCGAACCTCTCGATGCACTGGATGGTGCCGATCGCCGGGTTCTCAGGGGTGGACGAGACCTTGCTTACGGTGATCCTCCCGGTCGTCTCGTCGAGCAGGACGCCGTCCGTGAAGGTACCTCCCACATCTGTGCCCAGTCTGTACATGAAGCCTCCCCGCGGGAATGTGGTTTTCGGTTGTCCGAGCCGGAAACGAAACCGGGATCTCTTCTAGCGGTCGCCCCCTTTTCGTGTGGTGCGGGTAGCCGGGAGCAAGGGCGTGGGCGGCGCCGGAGTCCAGCCACGCGCCGCGCCAGGAGATTGAGTGGGACTGAAGGAGGTCCCTACCGGGTGCAACGCGTGTAGGCCGTGGCTGGAAGTTGGACTGGAACGGGTTGTCTCCCGCCCAGCGATGAGCGCCATCCTCAGGAGAACGCGGGATCCCCGCGGACAGACGGGCCTCTCCCTTTTCCGCGCAAGAAAGCAGAGAAGATCGTTCGCTCCACCGTTCATTCCGAGCAAACAGTCTAGCGGAAATTCCTGTCCTGTCAAGGGGCGAGGCGGCCTCTTACAGTGTGAGAGAAACCGATCCGCTCCTCGGTCCGGTGGTTGCGCGAAAAGGCGTCCGTCTGACAGGGCCCGCGCGAAGGGTCCTCAGAACGATCGCTGCTCGGTGCGGGCGATGATCTCGTCCTGCAGGGCCTTGGTGATATCGCAGAAGTAGTCGCTGTAGCCCGCGACGCGCACGATGAGGCTGCGGTACTCCTCTGGCCTCGCTTGGGCCGCCCGGAGGGTCCCCGCATCCACGACGTTGAACTGGACGTGGTGGCCATCGAGCTTGAAGTAGGTGCGCACGAGATGAACGAGGTTCTGGAGCCCTTCTTCGCCCTTGAGAAGCGGAGGCGTCAGCTTCTGGTTGAGGAGAGTCCCTCCCGTGCGGACGTGGTCCATCTTGGCCACCGACCGCAGGACGGCGGTCGGTCCGCGGCGGTCCGCTCCCTGCACCGGAGACACGCCTTCTGATAGGGGCCTTCCGGCGAGCCGCCCGTCCGGAGTCGCCCCGGTCACGCTCCCGAAGTAGACGTGCACGGTAGTCGGCAGCAGGTTGATGTGATAGGCCCCGCCCTTCGTGTTCGGGCGGCCGTCGATCGCTTGGTAGTAGGCCTCGAACAGGACCTTCATGACGTCGTCCGCCGCGTCGTCGTCGTTTCCGTACTTGGGAGTGCGGTGGAGGAGGATCTCGCGCAGACCGTCCTCCCCGGCGAAGTCCCCGTCGAGGGCGGCGAGGATCTTAGCCAGGGTCATGTCCCTGCCATCGAAGACGTGGTGCTTGATCGCCGTCATGGAGTCGGTCACCGTCCCCAGCCCCACTCCCTGGATGTAGGAGGTGTTGTAGCGGGCGCCGCCATCGTGGTAGTCCTTCCCGGTCTTGATGCAGTCGTCGATGAGAAGCGACAAGAACGGCGCGGGCATGTAGGTCGCGTAGAGCCTCTCGATGACGTTGTTTCCGCGCACCTTGATCGCGACGAAGTGCTCGAGCTGGTTTCGGTAGGCGGCGACCAGCTCCTCGAACGACTCGAAGCAGGTTGGGTCGCCGGTCTCCAGTCCGATCCGCCGGCCGGTTTGCGGGTCGACCCCGTTGTGGAGCGTGACCTCGAGCACCTTGGGCATGTTGAAGTAGCCGGTGAGGTTGTAGTTCTCCTTGCCGAAAGCTCCCACCTCGACGCAGCCGCTCGACCCGCCCTCGCGTGCGTCCTGGATCGTCTTTCCTTGCCGCACGAGCTCCTGGATGATGACGTCCGTGTTGAAGATCGAGGGTTGCCCGAAGCCGGTGCGAATGATCTTCGCCGCTCGCTTGATGAAGGCGTCTGGGTTCTTCTTGGAGACTTGGAGGCAGGAGCTCGGCTGAAGGAGCCGCATCTCCTCGACCACGTCGAGGAGAAGGTACGTGAGCTCGTTCACCGCGTCCGTTCCGTCCGGTTGGCAGCCTCCCAAGTTGATCAAGGCGAAGTCGGTGTAGGTCGCGCTCTCCTCCGCCGTCACCCCGACCTTGGGTGGGGCGGGCTGGTTGTTGAACTTGATCCAGAAGCACTCGAGCAGCTCGCGCGCGGACTCGGGCGTGAGTGTCCCCTCATGGAGACCCTCCCGGTAGAAGGGGTAGAGGTGCTGATCGAGCCGTCCTGGGTTGAAGGCGTCCCAAGTGTTGAGCTCGGTGATCACGCCCAGGTGAACGAACCAGTAGTACTGCAGCGCCTCCCACAGGTCCCGCGGCGCGTGGGCTGGGACGCGGGTGCAGACCTCGGCGATCCGCCCGAGTTCGGCCTTTCGCTTCGGGTCCTCTTGTTCCGCGGCGAGCGCCCGGGCCGCCTCAGCATGGCGCGCGGCAAATCGAATGAGCGCGTTCGACGCGATGAACATGGCTTCGAGCTCTTCGTTCTTGGCGTAGGCCTGCGGATCGTTCAGGTGGTCGAGGCGCGCTTGGCTCTCCCGAATGTCCTTCTGAAAGTCGAGGAATCCCTTTCGGTAGATCTTTCCATCGAGCACGGTGTGGCCAGGCGCTCTTTGCTCCATGAACTCGGTGAAGATGCCGGCGGAGTAGGCCTCCTTCCACTCCGCGGTCATGGCGGAGAAGATGAGATCTCGGAGGGCCCTCCCTTTCCAGTAGGGGATTAGGCGGTCGCGATAGACCTCGCGCGTCCGTTCGTCGACGAGGAAGGAGGTTTTCTCCCGCGAGTTCAGGATCTCAAGGTCCTTCAAGCTGTGGCAGCACAGCTCGGGGTAGGTCGGAGTCGCCTTCGGCCGCGGGCCGCGCTCCCCCACGATGAGCTCGCCCTCGCCGATCCAGATCGTCTTGTTCTCAAGGATGTATTGGAAGGCGAGGGCGCGCCTCACCGGAGCGGAGCGGAGCCCGCGCTCCGTCTCATCGAACGCTGTGAGGACTTCCGCTCTCTCGCTCGAAAGCGTGGGGCGCGCTTGGAGACTCTCCTCTCTC
>JAPLGE010000095.1 GCA_026390315.1 Candidatus Bipolaricaulota bacterium | reverse complement strand
GCTCCTGCGGTCTCTCCGGGCGGCGGAGAGGGAGCTCACCGACGACGCGGAGGCGCTCCTTTCTCTTGGGAGGAAGGTCTTCACCGTCCGCGGCGAGGCGACGAACCTCAAAGTGACGAACAAAGACGACCTGCTGCTCGCCGAGGCGATCGCCCGTGCCCTCCTCGGCTGAGCGGGAGGGCCGCTTTTCGCTAAGCCCGAACGGTCCTCGCGTCGGGGCCTCGCGCCGGGAGAGGAGGAGTAGGGCGTGCGCGATTGCCGGGCGAGCGAGGCGCGAGTAGAATACTCCCAAGTTGTTCGCTTCAAGGAGGTTCGCCAATGGTGAAGATGAGATTCGCGTGGGTGTTGGTCGGGCTCGTGCTCCTGCTCGCGTGCGGCGCCGGCCTGGCGAAGGGGGTCGAGGTTAGCTTCTACGCGGCCGGCGACGCGACGGTGGGGATGTTCACGAACACGGCCGGGACGGCGGTGACCGGGCTGCACATCGAGTTCGACCGCGAGGTCACGATCACGAACAAGGTTGAGTTCGGGGGGTACCTGCCGGCACTCGGTGGGGCCACGGGCGCGACGTTCGACTTCAACGGCGGCAGCTTGGTCGCGAACGGCGCCGTCGAGCTCGACTGGAAGCCGGCCGAGGCGCGGCTGACTCTCTTCATGTGGATGAACGCAGATCGTCCGGTCGGGACGCCCTACTTCACGACGATCGACAAGCTGGGCTGGCTCCTCGCCGAGGGGATCGTCCATCTGCGCGAGGCGAATCCTGCGGCCCTGCAGGCGGCGCTCGCCCAGTTCTTCGCCGACAACGGCGAGTTCTTCGGGATGCTCTCCGCGTCCTTGGGGATGAACCTCCAAGAGACCCTTCTCCCCGTCATCATGACCGCCCCGGCCGAGGGGATCCAGAACTTCTTCAACACGATGATCGGCATGCTCGGGGTGACTGACCTCCAGGGGCTCCTGACGAGTCAGGTGAACCTGTCCGCGCTCCTCACCCTACTTGGACTCTAGACCCAGACGGGGAGGCTTCGGCCTCCCCGGTCTCTCCTCGTTCCAGCGGCGGGCCGCTCTGGGGCTTTCCGCTCTCGGCCTTCTCCTCGGCGCGGGAGTTCCGGCCCACGCGGCGGAGGGCGCGTCCTCGGCGCGCGGGATCATCGACCAGCTCCTCTCCTTCCTCTACAGCTCCGGGCACCTGGTCGGGCAGGGGATCATGCGCCTCGTGCACACGATCCTTCCCTCGATCTCGATCGACAAGCTGGACCAGCTCGTCGATCCGGTAGGACTGCTCGCGATTCTGACGGCCTTCCTCGTCGTCGTGTCGATCGCGAAGCGCCTGGCCTGGATCGTGGTCATCGCAGGATGGGTCCTGATCGTCGTCCGCCTCGTGATGGTGATCGTCGAGCACTCGGTTTAGCTCGCGAGAGCCTGCCTCACGCGCTCCGGGGACAGAGGATAGGCGGAGACCGCCTTGCCGATCGCGTGGGCGATCGCCCGCGCGATGGCGGCGTGAGCGGCCATAAGGGGGACCTCGCCGAGGCCCTTGGCACCGAACGGGCCGGGCGAGTACAAGGCCTCGACGAACTCGACGGTCGGCGACGGCGGCGCGTCGCGGATCGTGGGGATCCGGTAGGTCGTGAACCCCTTCACCTTGAGGCGGCCGTCCTTTTCTGCGATCTCCTCGGTCACCGCGAACCCGAGACCCTGCACGATCCCTCCCTCGACCTGGCCGGAGGCGGTCCCTTGGTTCAGGATCTTCCCCGAGTCGTGCACGGCCACGCAATCCTCGAGCGAGATCTCTCCTGTCGTGAGGTCGACCTCGACCTCGGCGACGTGCGTCGCGTAGGAGTAGACGAAGTAGGGGTTTCCTAGGCCCGTCTCAGGATCCCAGTCGACCGGCTCGGCGTGCGCCCAGCCTTCGACCGCCGGGTCGAGGTTCCGCAGGAAGAAGGACCGCGCAATCTCGTTGAGACGCGCCGGAATCTCTTCCTCGGGAATGCCAAGACCGTTGGACGCGTCGAGGATTCGTGCGCGGAGCTTCTTCACTGCGTCGAGCACGGCGAGCCCGCTCATCAGGGTCCCGCGGGAGGCGACCGTCGGGCCGCTGTCCGGGACGCGCGTGGTGTCGACCGGCGTGAGCTGAAGTCGGTCGATCCGGATCCCCAGAGCGTCGCAGGCGATCTGCGACAGGGCGGCCGTGAGGCCCTGGCCCATCTCAACCGTTCCGACTGCGAGGGTGACCGAACCGTCCGCCTCGAGCTTGAGGTACGCCCCGGCCTTGTCGAGGAAGGGCGACTTCGCGCCGAGGCCCACTCCGTAGAGGACGGATGAGACGCCGACGCCGCGGCGTCGGTGCGGGTGGCTCGCGTTGAACGCGGCGACCGCACGCAGACGATCCTCCCAGCGCGAAAGCTCCCGCGCCCGCTCGATCGTCTCGAGGACGCCGACGCTCTCCTTGAGCTTCTGGCCGCAGGCGGTCTCGTCTCCCACGCGGAGGGCGTTCCGACGCCGGATCTCCAGGCGGTCCATCCCCAACCGCTCGGCGAGCGAGTCCATCTGCGACTCGTGGGCGAAGATCACTTGGGGACTTCCGAACCCGCGGAAGGCGCCGTTCGGGACCGTGTGCGTGGCGACGGAGCGCCCGTCGATTCCGACGTTCGGCACGCGGTAGGGGCCTGCCGCCGTGAGGAGCCCGCGCCACAGGACGGCGGAAGAGAGGGTCTGATAGGCGCCCGCGTTGTACACGAAGTCGACTTCGATCGCGGTGAGGGTCCCGTCCTTCTTCGCGCCGCTCTTGTAGCGAACGACGGAGGGATGGCGCTTGCTTGTGGTGAGGACGTCCTCTTCGCGGTCGTACACGAGCTTGACCGCTCGCCGTGCCTTCCAGGCGAGCAAGGCGGCGAGCGAGGCGACCTGCGAGGGGACGTCCTCCTTCCCGCCGAACGCCCCGCCGGTCGCTGTTTGGACGACGCGCACCTTGGCGAGAGGGAGCCCGAGCACCTTGGCCACGGCTCCCTGCACGTAGAACGGGCATTGGAGGCTGCCGTAGATTGTGATCGCTCCCTGCTCCTCGGGGACGGCGATCGCTCCTTGGGTCTCGAGGTAGGCGTGCTCTTGATAGCCGGTTCGGTACTCGCCCTCGACGATCACGTCGGCCTCGGCGAATCCCCGCTTGACGTCGCCCTTCACGAGGCGCATGCGGTTGAAGAGGTTCGGGCTTTCGTCCCTCCCTTCGGCCGCCGCGGGGACGGCCACGACGGGCGCGCCGGGGCGGAGGGCCTCGAGCGGATCGGAGACGGCCGGGAGCGCCTCGTAGTCGACCCGGGCAAGCGTCTCGGCCTCGCGGGCGCTCTCCCGATCCTCGGCGGCGAGGAGCGCGACCGGCTCCCCCACGTAGCGGACGACATCGGAGGCGAGGGCCGGCTGGTCGTCGTAGATCACGTGGACGACGTTCTCTCCGGGGACGTCGTCCGGAGTGACCGTGCAGTGGACGCGGGGATGGGTCGCGACGCGCGAGAGGTCGACCCGGAGGATTCGGCCGTGAGGGATGGGACTTCGAATGACCCTCGCGTGAAGCATTCCGGGGAAGGCGAGGTCGTCGACGAACCTCGCCTCCCCGCGCACCTTGTCCGCCGCGTCCGGCCGCGGCACCCCCGCTCCGATGAGAGTCATCGGCTCTCTCTTACTACAGTCGGCCTCCCATGGTCAAGACGAGGATTCCTTTCTGGGTGTGGAGGCGATTCTCCGCCTGGTCGAGGATCCACGAGAGCGCGTTGTCGCAGACCTCGGGATCCGCCTCGTTCCCGCGGTCGACCGGCATGCACTGAAGGAGGTATCCCGGCGCGCAGAGCTTCTTCTGCCGCTCGGCGGTGTACTTCCAGTCCGTGTAACGCTTGGCGATCTCGGCTTCCTTCTCCTTCCCGATCGTGTAGCGATCCTTGGTGAACCAGTTCCTGGGGAAGACGACCGTCGCCCCGTCGAGGGCCTTGTCGAGGTGGTTTGTGACCTCGAAGGAACCGCCCGACTGGGAGGAGAGTGCGCGGCACTCGGCCATCACCTTGGGATCGAGGTCGTACTCCTTGGGGTGCGCCACGACGACGTCCATCCCGTACATCGACGAGAGGAGGGCCGTCCCCTGCACGGAGCACCAGCCGCGGATCCACGGCGAGTAGGCCCACATGATGACGATCTTCTTCTTCTTCACGCAGCCGAGCTTCTCCTGCATCGTGTAGAGGTCGGTCAGCGACTGGCAGGGGTGATTGATGTCCGAGGCCATGTTGATCACCGGCACTCGGGCGTGCTCGGCGAACCTCCGCATGACGAGGTCGCCGTGCCCGTAGTACTGCACGCCGTCGTCGAGCAGGCGGATCCCGATCCCGTCGCAGTAGCGCGCCATCGCCTCGGCGGTGTCCTTGACCGTCTCTCCGGCCCCCGGCTTGTCCTCGAGCGAGAGCCTCATCGTCTGTGGGTTGATGAACTGCGCGTGGCCGCCGAGCTGCGTCATCGCCGTCTCGAACGACATGCGCGTGCGGGTGGAGCCGGCGAAGAACATCATGGCGAACGTCTTGTGCTCGAGGTATGGGTGAGCCTTCCGGCTGTAATACGCTCCCTTCAATTGGTCGGTGACCTTCATCGCGACGTCGTACTCTTCCTTGGTCCACTCGGTCTCGGCGATGAGGTCCCGTCCCGCAAGGTCAAACCAACTCATGGTCCCTCCTTCTCCCTAGCCCAGGAGCAGGGCGAGCATCCCCTTCTGCCCGTGCAGGCGGTTCGCTGCCTCTTCGACGATCACCGAGCTCGGTCCGTCGATGACCTCGTCGGTGACTTCCATGTCGCGGTCGGCCGGGAGGCAGTGCATGTAGATGGCGTTGTTGGTCAGGGCCATCTTCTCCTTGGTCGTAATCCAGCCCTTGTTCGCCTCGAAGACGACCTTGGCTTTCTCCGGGTCCATGGGGGTCTTCCCGTCGGTGGGCTGGACCGTCCAAGCCTTGGGGTAAACAGCGTCCGCTCCCTTGAACGCCTCCTCCATGTCGTAGATGACGCGGAACTTCCCGCCGTGTCGTTTGGCGAGGTCCTTCGACGCCGCGAGGATCTTGGGGTCGAGGTCGAGGCCCTTGGGATGAGCGAGGGTCACCTCCATCCCCATCATCGAGGCGGCGACGATCGCGCTCTGCGGGACGGCGAGCGGCTTCTCGACCGAGCCGGAGTAGGCCCAGCTCATGACGAACTTCTTCCCCTGCAGGTTGTGGCCGAGCTTCTCCTGCATCGTCATGACGTCGGCGAGGTCCTGGCAGGGGTGGTACATGTCGTCTTCCATGTTGATCACCGGGACCCGCGACCAGTCCGCGAACTCGCGGATGATCCGGTTCCCCTTTCCGTACTTCCAGTCCGTGTACTTCCCGTAGATGCGGATGGCGATCCCGTCGCCCATCTCCGCGAGGACGCGGGCGACGTCGCTGATCCGCTCCGTCGAGTACGCCTTCTCCTCGCCCTTGAGGGCCGGCGTGTACACCGCCCCCGGCTGGAGGAAGTGCGCGTGACCCCCGAGCTGCGTCATCGCCGTCTCGAACGAGTTGCGGGTTCGGAGCGAGGTGTTGTAGAAGAGCATGTGGAGCGTCAGCCCGTCGAGCAGCTTGTGCGGCTCCCTGCGGATCTGCTTACGCTTCAGGTCGTGGGCGCAGTCAAGCATCGCGTCCATCTCGTCGCGGGTGAACTCGAGCCACGTGATGAAGTCACGTCCTCGTAGACTCGTGTTGGACATAGAGACCTCCTTACTCCTTCGTGATGGTCGTTCCTGCCTTCCCTTCCAGCGCGTCCATCGCGCGGTGCAGGGAGGTGATGATCGCCTTCTCCCCGCCCGCCTCGACGAAGCGGATCGCGGCGCGAACCTTGGGCTCCATCGAGCCCTTGGCGAAGTGCCCTTCGCCCGCGTAGCGCTTCGCCTCCGCCGCGGTCATGCGCGCGAGGGCCTTCTCTTCCGGGGTCCGGTAGTGAAGCTTGACCTGCTCCACGTCCGTCAGGATGAGGAAGATCCTCGCCCCCACGTCGACCGCCAGCCGCTCCCCGGCGAGGTCCTTGTCGATTACGGCCTCGACGCCGGCCAGGCCGCTGTTCTCGCGGACGACCGGAATCCCGCCCCCGCCTGAGGCAATGACGATCGAGCGGGCGTCGACGAGCTGGCGGATCGCCTCCTTCTCGAAGATCTCGATCGGGTCGGGCGAGGGGACGACGCGGCGCCAGCCTCGGCCGGCGTCCTCGCGAACGGCGTAGCCCTTCTCCTTCTCGAGCTTCTTCGCTTCGTCTTCCTTGTAGAACGGGCCGACCGGCTTCGATGGGTTCTGGAAGGCGGGGTCCTTCTTGTCCACGACCACCTGCGTGACCACCGTCGCGATCGGGATGTCGCCGCGGCCGGCCGCCGCGAGGAGGTTGT
>JAPLGE010000159.1 GCA_026390315.1 Candidatus Bipolaricaulota bacterium | reverse complement strand
CTTCGAGAGCCTCGAGCTCGACGCCGAAGGCCAGGTGGTGGGGCGACGCCCAGCGACGGGCTTCCCCGGCGGAACCGACCGCGTCGGGCTTTCCTTCGACTACCAAGGAATCCTGCAGGGGGCGCTCGTTGTCCTCAAGGTCACCTGGGAGGGACAGGAAGAGACCTCGCTCGCGCAGGTCGAGCGGTGGGCCGAGCCCTCCTCCGGGCGCGCGGAGCGCGTCGTGCGCTCCGCGATCGAACACGACTGGGTCGGTCTCATGCCCGGCACGCACGCCGTTGAGGTGTACGTGGAGGGAAACCTCGTCGCGAGCGGGACGTTCGAGATCAAGTAGGGAGCAAAAGGCGCGGAGAGGTCTAGAACCCGTCCGTGCAGACGCCGCCGCTGCATTCGTTGGTCGCCGGCGCCGCGAGGCACCTCGAGAGCGCACGTGAAGTCGGGAGCCGCGAGGCCGGCCTTCGCGTACGCAGAGAGGCCGGGCGGCGTGGAGGCAATCTCTAGCGTCAGCACCTCGGAGTCGAGGCGGGAAGGCAGCAGGGAGAAGGCCGTCTCGCTCTCAAGCGAGACGCACCCAAGCGTACCCCCGAGAAGGGCCGCCGTCGTCCACCAGACCCTTTCTCCGTGAGGGTCGCTCGCCGTCGCCTCAAGCGAGGAGCCGATCACGATCTCGTCGATGACGACGTGGGACAGAGTCACGGTGCCGCTGCCTGTGAGATGGAGTTCGATCCGTTGCGGGCGGAAGGCGAAGGAGTCTCCCTTCAGCCGCGCCTCCGCGTCGATCCCGAGGTCCGTCTTGATGCCCACCCTTTGTTCCACCAGGTGCGGGGGCGTCGCCCGCGCGGTGATCGTCGCCGAAGAGATCCCCAGGGGGAGGACCGAGAAGCGGTACTCGGCTCCGACGCTCAGCCACTCGCGCGTCAGGATGAGCCCGAGGGCCTCCTCTCCGATCGTGTAGGGAATGACGGAGAGGTCCGTCAGAGCGTGCACCTCCCAATCGCCAACGCCGGCGAACAGGTCGAGAAGACCGCTCGCCGCGAAGGCTGGCCAAATGGGGCTGTTCGCCGCGAAGCTTCCTCCCAGCCGGAAGCCATCCGCGTCTCGAGCGACGCCGAGCGACCCGCCTGCAAAGAGAACTGCTGAAAGGGCCACGCACGTCGCCAGAACTGCGCTTGTCCGCTTCATCCGGGCTCTCCTCGCACTCGCTGGGCGGCCGCCCTCTCCATCGGACCTAAGCTCGCCTCTCATGCGCCAAAGGTACCTGACCCCGGGCGGAGGATCCACCGTCGCTATGAAGATGCACCGGCCTAGGCCTTGCCGCCTTGGATCGTCGGCTCGATGACCGGCCCCATCCCACCGCAGCCGCCCTGGCTGATCGGGGTCTCGCACAGCCCGCGATAGCAGGAGCCCTGAGTCGTGACGCCGTAGGCCGCCGGGTCTAGTCCCTCGGCCCTGAGCGCCTTGGCCACGTAGTAGTCGGGCCGCGCGAAGGCGAGCCACTGAAGCACCGCGTCGCGGGTTGCGTCGACCGGGTAGCCCTTCTCGTGAACCAGGTAGGCGGCGAGGCCCTTGGCGCTCGTGATGATGTTGCAGCGCCCGCCGCCCTTCTCGCAGCAGCACTGGAAGGCCGTCTCGTCGTCGCAACAGGGAGCGGCGATCTGCACCAGGGCGTCGTAAAACACCTGCTGCTCCGCCGAAGTGAGCGCGATGGAATCCCTCCAGGCGATGAACTGAGGCAGGTTCACCAGGGCAAGGGGAATGCCGTAGCTTGTGTCTGTCCCCGCCGGCGGCACCACCGCGGCGTGAATTCGCTGGTACGTCGCGTCCGTGGTCCCGGCCGTCCCCGCGGGGGCTGAGGCAGACAGGAGACTAGCCAGCGCTACTCCCGCGACCACCGCAACTCTGATGATTCGTTCGATCCTTCGAGATCCGCGACCCATCCGATTGACCTCCTGTGGCCTGCTCTAGTGTCTGTGATGGGTCTAGCTTGACAGGGCGGCGTGAGGAACTCGTGAGCCTCTTGTCGGGTTCCTGTGGAGACGTCCTCGGGGCAAACGCTCCGAGGCCGACAGCGAGCCGGTCTTCCCGTTGGTCGCGTGGCGGACCTCGCCCTTGGTCGTTTTCCTTCACCGCGCGCGCGGCGAGACTCGACCCGAGGTGAGGTGTCATGGCGAAGGGCCACCGTTGGGTCTTGGGTGCGGCGATCGCGATTGCGGCGGTCTCACTCGGGTGCCTTCCGATCGTTGTGGCGGAAGCGAGCGCGGCTCCCTGGTCGGTCAAGCCCGTCGCGAAGGTGATTGCGAGCTGCGCGAACCTCGACTTCGATTCGTTCATCGAGCGCTCGTACTCCGAGTATCTTCGCCGCTTTCCAGAGTGGCTCACGTCGCTCGGCCTGTCCGGGGTGTTTGGGGTGCGAAACGACGCCCTGAACGACTACTCCGCGGGCTACGTCAGGGAGACGGAGGCGCTCGAACAGGCGGTGCTCGAGCGGCTCCGGAGCTACGACCGCGCCAGCCTTTCCGCCGCGCGACAGGTCACCTACGACGTCTTCGAGTGGTGCTTCGACGACCGAGTGCACGGCCAGGAGTTCGCGCTCTACGACTATCCGATCAGCCACTACACCATCACGAGCCTTCATTGGGCCGTGTTCGACCTGCTCACCGACACGCAGCCGATCGCCTCGCTCGAGGACGCCGAGGACTACGTGAGCCGTCTCCTCCGGGTCGGGAGGCAGTTCGATCAGGTCATCGACGGACTGCGGCGGCGGGCCGACGCGGGGATCGTCGTTCCGAAGAGCGTAAGTGACTTGGCACTTCCCGAGATCGACGGGCTCGCCGGGGCGCCGGCCGCGTCGACTCCGTTCTACACGGTCTTCGAAGAGAAGTTGGCCCGGATCGGCGGGATGAGTGCGGGCGAGAGGCGGTCGCTCCTCTCGCGAGCCAAGTCGGCGATCGGGGAGGTCGTCCTCCCGGCCTACGCCCGCATCGCGCGCGCCCTCCGTGAGCTCTATCCGTCCGCGCCGTATCAGGTCGGCGTGTCGCAGTACCCGAACGGGGACGCGTACTACGCCACCCTCCTCCGGCACTACACGGGGACGGAGGTCACGGCCGACGAGGTGCACGCGCTCGGGCTCCAGGAGGTCGCGCGCCTGCGAGAGGAGATCCGCATGGCCTGTCGCGACCTCGGGCTCCCGGAGGACCTCTCCGTCCCCGAGATCTCTCTCCGCGCGGAGGAAGCCTCGGGGATTCTGTCCGGGAGCGCCGTCGTCCAGGAGTACGAGCGGCTCATCGATCAGGCGAGCCAACGCCTCGCCGGGGTCATCGAGCCTCTTCCCTCAGCGAAGGTCATCGTCGTGGGCATCCCCGTGGGCGGTTACTACAAGGCGCCCGCCGCCGACGGGTCGCGACCGGGGGCGTTCTACGCCTCACTCCAGGGGCCGCAGCCTCGCTACAGCATGCCGACCCTCGCCTACCACGAGACGATCCCCGGACACCACGTCCAGATTGCGAGCGCCATGGACCTCGCCCTTCCGATGTTCCGTCAGGTGGAGTCCTTCCTCGGGTACACCGAGGGCTGGGCCCTCTACGCCGAGCGGCTGGCCTGGGAGCTCGGCTGGTACGCGGAGGATCCTTACGGGAACCTCGGGAGGCTCAAGGACGAGATGATGCGGGCCGTGCGCCTCGTCGTCGATACCGGCATCCACACGCGGGGTTGGACGGCCGAGGACGCGATCGCCTACTTCGTCGAGAACACGGGGAAGGCGCGCGCCACCGCCGAACGAGAGGTGTTCCGCTACATCGTCTGGGCAGGCCAAGCGACGGCGTACATGGTGGGAATGCTCCACCTCCTCGACCTGCGGCGGACGGCCGAGGAGGCCCTCGGCGACCGGTTCCGCCTCGTCGAGTTCCACGACGCCGTCCTCGGCGGGGGGAACGCCCCTCTCGCCATCCTCGACCGGCTCGTCGGGGACTACATCGACCGAGCCTCGGGCCGCTAGACGGCGAGCGTCACGAGGGCGCCCTCCTCGTCCGACGGCTCCGGAAGAAGCGCGGAGGACCTGTCCGCGAGATGGCGGTCGAGGAAGTCGAGCGCCGCATCGAGAGCCCGCTGGCCGTAGGACGAGTCGATCGGCCAGCCGTGGTTCGCCCCCGCGAGCCCGAGGAGGGTCACCTCAACGCCTGCCCGTCGCAGCGCGTCGCGCAGGACGACCGACTGCTGGAAGGGGACGCGGTCGTCCGCGGTCCCGTGGACGATGAGGAACGGCGGGTCGTCCGGACTCACGTAGGTGACCGGGGACGCCTCTCGGCAGAGCTCCGGCTTCTCCGCGCAGGTGCCGCCGATGAAGTTGACGATGGCCGGGTCCGGCTCGTTCCCGACCAGCGAGAGGTCGGACGGGCCGAAGTAGTCGACCACGGCCTGAACCCGGCTGCTCGTCCCGGGGTTTCCGCCCGTGCCCTCGAGCCCCTCCGAGCCGTCCGTGACCCCGAGCATCGCCACGAGATGGCCGCCCGCGGAGCCGCCCATCACGCCGATCCGGTTCGGGTCGACGCCGTACTTCGCCGCGTTCGCGCGAAGCCAGCGGACCGCGGCCTTGGTGTCCTCGACCGCGGCGGGGAACGGGTGCTCCGGTGCGAGCCGGTAGTTGACGGAGATCCCGACGTATCCCTGCTCCGCGAAGAAGACGGCGTACTCCGCAAACGCTGCCTTGTCTCCGGACATCCAGCCCCCGCCGTGCACGAAGACGATCCCCGGGTGGGCCCCCGAGCCGGCCGGCCGGTAGAGATCGAGCGTGAGGTCGTGCCCGTCGACCGTCGCGTAGACGATGTCGCGCTCGACGATCGGGCCCGCCGCCGTCCCGTCAAGCGGGTGGCCTGGAAGGGTGGGTGTCAGGGAGGCGACGTCCACGCCCATCCGCGCGAGGATGGTCGGGGCGATGTCCTTCTGGTCCGCGTCTTTCACCTCTGGCTCCGCGGTTACCCGGTCACTCGTGACGAACCACGTCTCGGCCGCACGGCCGTGGGTCCTTGCGCCTTCGTCGAAGCCGTGATCCGTCGTGACATAGACCACGGTTTGCCCGTCGAGGCCCAGGGCCTTGAGCTTCGCCACGATCTCCCCGAGCCAGTGATCACAGGCCTCGATCGCCTGGGAGTACTGGGTCGAGTTCTCCCCGTAGCCGTGGCCCGCGTGATCGGGGTCGGCGAAGTGGAAGAAGGCGAAGAAGGGACGGTCGCGGAAGGCCTCGAGGACCTGGAGCGCCTGGGCCCCAACCTCGTCCGCCTCGGCCTGCTTGATCGACGCCTTGTCGATCGCCGGAAGCGCGTTCTTCAGGATCTCGGCTAGATTCGCGTACTTCCCCGTGATCGCCGCCGTGGAGATCCCCCGCCGGCCGAACTCGCTCTTCAGCCGCTCGAACAACGTGAGTCCGGCCGGGATCGCGCGGAACCGTCCGTTCGAGGTGACGCCGGTCACGTCCGGGCCGTAGCCGGTCAGCATCTCGGAGTGCCCGGCCTTCGTGTCCGTCGAGTGGTCGGTGATGCGCATCGGAACGAAGGCTCCCTCGTCAGCGAGCGCGGCGAGGTTCGGCAGTCTGCCGGCGTCGTACAGTTCGAGCAGGTGCGCCCGCTGCGTCCCGTCCCACGAGATGAGAACGACGTTCGTCGCCGGAAGAGCCGGGCCTTGGGTCCGGCCGAGCAGGCCTCCCCCAGTCCATCCGACGAGGATCAGGGCGACGAGGAACCAACCGATGGCTTTCGATGAGCGCGTCATGTCTGCCTCCTTCCCCACCACCGTAGCGGCGCCGTCATCACGGTTCGATCCCCAGCCGGTCACCGTGCGGTCAATTTTCAGTCCCAAGGCGCCGTTCTGCACGGGAGAGGAGAAGCGCCCGGGCGTCGCCCCAGCGGGCGAGGCCCTCGAACCTGCGTTGTGGTCGGGCTCGCGCTCTTGTCTTCCTCAGGCCTGCCTGCTATGATGACCTACTATGGACACCAAGCGAAACGCTGCGGAGTGCGGGTATGCGGAGGCGATGGCCGGAGCGTGGACGAAGCTTGTCGTGACGTCCCTCGCTCAGGTGGTCCTCGCCATTGTCTGGCCACTCATCTCGTTCACCCTCATGGCGGGAAGGCTGACCACGTGGCCGTTCGCCGTCATCGACTCGATCGTGATCATCGCCCCCATGGTCCTCCTCCTGTGGACCTGGATCTCGTACTGGCAGTACGTCCGATCCCTTGCCCGCCGCATGGAAGCGGCCGGCGAGGCCGCGGGAGGGCACGCGGAGGACTCCAAGCAGGGCTCGGGGCTTCAGCGCTTGGAGCTCGAGCTTGAGATCCTGCGCCTGCGGGTGTTCCGAGGCATCTGCCTCACCTGGGGCTTCACCGTCGTCCTGCTCGCGTTCTCGGTGCTGCTCCGCTTCGTCTTCTCCCTGATCGGAGACTAGGAGAAGGCCGGACCGACACCGGCCTGCCCCGCGCGAGGGGGCAGAGACTCGAAGCCGGGCGACGTGCTGGCTAGATCGGGTCGCGGTCTAGAGCGCCCCGCGGGGGATCTTGACGGCGAAGATGCAGGAGTCGCCGCCCTCGAGCATCGTCTGGACGAGTCCCACCTCGGGCTTCTCGCCAAACACGATCTCCCACTCCTGCACGTACCAGCCGCCGGAGCAGTGGCAGAAGGTCCTGGACACCTTCTTGCCCTTTCGAATCGCCTCGCGGACAAGGGGGCAGAAGCACGCCTGGTAGCGCTTCTCGGCCGGATCGGTCGCCTGCGCGTAGGCCTCACGACGAGCCGGCCGGCGCTCGATGTACAGCATCGGATCGGGGCCTGACTCGTCGATCCAGTACTTGCTCCCCAGGAGAGTCTCGTCCGTGATCTTCGCCACGAGCTTTCGCAGGTCTCTTCCGACCTCCTCGAAGGCCGCCTGGAGGATCATGCCGCTCTGCACGATGTAGTGATGCGCGCAGGCGTTCAGGATGCAGGCTCGGGCCCGCTCGTCCTTCACCTCGCGGTCTAGCCGCGCGACCGCTCCCTGGACCCACCGCGCGGCGCGCGGCCCGTCGAGCGCCTCGGCCAGGCCTTCGCTCCCCGCCATGACTCGCGCCGTCGCTTCCGCCCCGGCCACGCGCGTCGTCCCCTCCTCGAGAGCTCGCAGCCACATCGGGAGGTGGTAGGGGTACTGGTCCTCGATCACGTAGGAGCCAGGCTGCACGGCGTCCGCCTCCGGCATCTCGTGGTAGAGGAATCGCTCCGGGTCGTCGCCCACGAGGAGGTCATGCTCGTTCACGAGCGAGACGAGCTTCTTCCGTGTGTCGACGAGATTCGTGCCCTCCGGGCCCCCTTCGAGCGGCCCGACGTGGGTGATCGAGAACATGGGGAGCTCCGGAAGCGTCTTGGACAGGAACCCCTCCCGGCGGAGCGGACGCCCGACAGGGAAGGCAATCTCGACGTCGAAGACCCCGTCCTTGGGGAAGCCGAGCCTGAGGGCCATCGGGGGCCCGGCGAGAACGTCCGTCACGGCCGGCCGGAGTTCGCCGATCGCCCGCAGGATGCCCTGCTGCCCGTCCACCTTTCGCCGCACGGCAAGGACGTGCACCGGATCGACAACCTTGAGCGTCACTTCTCGACTCATCGACTTCCTCCTTCATCCCTGCCTGTGCGTGTCGATCGGCCGCCTCTCCAGACGCCGCAGACCCTCCTCCTTCAGGCCTCACCGTCAGCATTCGGCCGACCCCAAGGAGCCAACCCGCTCGCTTCCCTCCCCCTTCGTTCGCCTGACAGACGCTAAGAGTACCCGCGGCCCGTGCACATCCCGGGCCGACCCGCCCACGGCGCTGACGGGCCGCTCGGCAGGCTCCCCCGCTCCGGACTCCGCAGACATCAACGCCGACCCCGCCAGCCAGGGTCGACCTCCTCTCAATCGAGGATGGCGCCTAGCGGCCCGAACGATGAGGCGTCCCGCGAGGACCCCCTTGTTTGTGCGGCAAAGCCGCGCGCCCGGCAAGAGCCAATGCCCCCTCCCGTGCCTCATCCAAGAGGGTCGGACGGGCCCAGCGCCCGCGCCAGGCCGTCCACCCACCGCGTGGAGACGCCCCGCACGGCAACACTCCGTCACCCCTTGCATCAACGGCCGCTCCGCCTGGCGCCGTGGCTCCAACAACCAGTCCGGGTAGTAGCTCCCCTTGCGCAGACGGGGGATCCCGAGGTCCATCGTCCCCACCCGAGTGTCCCAGCGTCGTTCCCAGGTGCCGTTGCGGTGGTTGACCCGCTCCTCGCTCGTCTGCCGGTACGGGGCTCCGCACACGCGGTCTGCCTCAGCCGCAATCAGCGTCTCCGCCACCGCCTTCACCATCGGTCCGTGTCCGCCGTCTCGAGCCGCTTGCGCAGCCACGCCAGCCCGCCTACCCTCTCTTCGACCACCGCTTCCTCCTCGGTGCCGACGTCCGTCGGCGCGCTTTCTGTGCATCCCGAAGATGGCGGCGATGGTCTTCCTCTTCAACATTCCGTCACGCCCCTCCGTACACCACACCCGTGGACTCTAACGAATCCGTTCGCCCGGAGCGATCACGCGCCCGTCACCTTCCCAAGCGAAAGGCCAGAAGGCGGATGGAGAGCGGCCCTGCCGGCCTTCTCGCGCCGACTCCGCCAGAGCTTCCTCCGATTTGACCCGATTTCCGCATTCCCATACGCTGCTCGGCAATGCACACGAAGGAGGATGAGTTCCTGTGTACTGTCCCTACTGCGGCAAAGAGGTGGTGGACGACGCCGTCGTCTGCGTGGGCTGCGGGAGAAGCCTCCAACGGGTCAGCGTGAAGGCCGGGCAAGGGAACGTCAGCCCCAAGTCGAGGCTGGTGGCCGCCCTCCTCGCCTGGTTCGTGGGAGTGTTAGGGATCCATCGATTCTACTTGGGCAAGACCGGTACGGGCATTCTCATGATCTTCACCCTGGGCGGCCTCGGCGTGTGGGCGCTCATCGACTTCATCCTCATTGTCGGGGGCAGCATGAAGGACAAAGACGGCCTGCCCGTCACCAACTGGTCCGTCGACTGAAGGGAACGGGCGCTGCGGGTCCTTTCCCTGGGAAGAGGCGTCAAGAAAGGAGGGAGACGATGTACTGTCCTCACTGTGGCAAGGAGGTCGCAGACGATGCCGTCGTCTGCGTGGGCTGCGGCAGGAGCCTGCAGGGTGGCGGGACGAAGGTCGGGCAAGGGAGAGTCGGCTCCCAGATGACGCGCCGCAGTCCTGCGGCGGTGCTCCTACTGCCGTTTGTGACTTTCGGCATCTACGAGCTGTACTGGCTCGTGCGGACGAAGACCGAGATGAACGCGCAAGGCGCCAAGATTCCTACGGCGTGGCTCCTGATCGTCCCGATCGCCAACTGGTACTGGCTGTGGCGGTTCTCCGTCGGCGTGCAGCACGCTACCGGCGGAAAGACGTCCGCCGCCACCTCGTTCCTCCTCTACTTCTTCCTGAGCGTCATCGGAGCGGCCATCATCCAGAACGAACTGAACAAAGCCGCCGCCTAACCCCTGGGTCCCCTCGATCCCAGAGGAGACTGCGAGAGCGCGACGCGCTCGGGAGACGATGGGTCAGGAAGCGCGCCCGTGGCAGCGTTCTCTTGACCGCGGGAAGTGGCCTCGCTCTCCGCGAGGAGCACCAGGCGCGCAGAATCGCCCGCACATTGTCGCCCTCGCGGAAGGGTAGCTGCGCTTTCTCCCATCGTGGCCGCCGGCGCGCCAGCGCCAGCCTTGAGGCGGCCACAGCCGTCCCAGGGACTCGGCGGCACGGTCCGTGCCACATTGCGGGCCGAGAAGAGGCCACTTCCCACGCCGGCCGCTTGGGGCGAGACTGAGAGTATGCCCCGGAACCACGTGGCTCCCCCCTCTATCTTGCGTGCCCTCCACGGCTCCCTCATCGCGCAGGGATCCTCTCGGATGGGGTATAAAGGAAGGTACTGGGCCGGCCGTTGAGAGCTCGCCCGTCACCGCTCGGACTGTGCGAGGCTCTCAGCTTGAAGGATGCGTCGGGGCGAGACGAAAAGCGGGGGGAGGCACGCCATGAACACCAAGCGGTTCACGATTCTCCACTCAAACGACATGCACGGGGACTTCCTGGCCGAGGTGAGGGGCGCCGAGGGACGGC
>JAPLGE010000026.1 GCA_026390315.1 Candidatus Bipolaricaulota bacterium | reverse complement strand
GCCGCGCGCCGCGAGCTCCTGGCGCAGGCGGCCGTGAATCGCGTCGAGGGTCGCGACGGTGAGGAACCCCTTGGCGACTCCGGCCTGGTTCGTGGCGACGACGACGGGGAGCCCGCAGGCGTTCAGCCGCGCGATCGCCTCCGCGGCGCGAGGGACGAAGACGAGATCCTCGGGCCGGTTGACGTACCCCGCGACCTGCTCGACGATCACCCCGTCGCGGTCGAGGAAGACGGCGCGTTTCTTCGCCATCCCTACCTCACGACGACGCTGACCATCTTCTCGGGGATGGCGATCACCTTAACGAGTTCCTTTCCGGCAATTCGCCCGGCGATGTCGGCATGCGCGAGGGCGGCCTTCTCGAGGAGAGCGGGGTCGCGACCGACCTGTGCCGTGACTACGATCCGGGCGCGCACCTTGCCGTTGACCTGAACTGGGATCTCGAGAGTCTCCTCGGCGAGGGCGTCCGCGCGGAAGGAGGGCCAGGCCTGCTCGAGCACGGCGTCCTCATGACCGGTCCGCCGCCACAGCTCCTCAGCCACGAACGGCACGAAGGGCGAGAGGATGAGGATGAGCCCGGAGACGACCTCGCGCACGAGCGCGGGGTCCGGGTTGGGCGCCGCGACGTAGTCGGAGAGGGCATTCACGAGCTCCATGATCGAGGAGACCGCCGTGTTGAAGGAGAAGCGCGTCTCGATGTCCTCGGTCACCTTCTTGACGGTCCGGTGATAGCGGCGCCACAGGGCGCGCCCTGCCTCGTCGAGACGATCGGGATGGACCGGGCCGGTCGCGGCGGCGATCGTCTCGACCTCTCCCAAGACGAGGGTCCAGAGGCGATTCAGGAACCGGAAGGACCCGTGCACTCCCTCCTGTGACCACTCGATGTCGCGGTCGGGGGGGCCCATGAAGAGCGTATACAGGCGCTCGGTGTCTGCGCCGTAGCGGTCGATGATGTCGGCGGGATCGACCGTGTTCCGCTTCGACTTCGACATCTTGAGGGTCGCGACGGCAAGGGCGGCGCCGCACTTGGGGCAGGCGTCGCTGTCGGCGACCTCGCTCGGGTGGATCCACCCGTGCTTCGGACAGCGGTACGCCGGGTGGCAGATCATCCCCTGGGTGAACAGACGGGCGAACGGCTCCTGGAACCCGACGTAGCCCATGTCGTAGAGCGCCTTGGTCACGAAGCGTGAGTAGAGGAGGTGCAGGATGGCATGCTCGACGCCGCCGACGTACTGGTCGACGGGGAGCCAGCGGTCGACGTGCTCACGAACGAACGCGTGCTCGGAATCCTTCGGATTGATGTAGCGCAGGTAGTACCACGACGAGTCGACGAACGTGTCCAGCGTGTCGCTGTCCCGCTTCGCCGGGCCGCCGCACTTCGGACACGTCGCGTCGGCGTAGCCGGGGATGTCGGCGAGGCCCATCTTCCCGATGAACTCGACGTCGGGAAGAAGGACAGGAAGGTCTTTCTCTGGGACGGGGACCGTGCCGCACTTCGGGCAGGTGACGATGGGAATCGGCGCGCCCCAGTAGCGCTGGCGCGAGATGAGCCAGTCGTGGAGACGGTAGATCGTCCTTTTCTTGCCGATCTTCTTTTTCTCAAGCCAGCCCGAGACCGCGTCCAGCGCCCGGTCGCCCGGAGTGCCGCTGAACTCGCCGGAGCTGCGCATCGTCCCCCAGTCGGCGTGGAAGAGGAGGTCGTTGTAGAACTCGCAGCCGCTCAGCATCCCCATGACGCTCTGCGCGGAGCCAACCGTGGGCTCGATCGTCTGGCAGCGCGCGAGGATCCTGCGGTCGGCGTCGACCGAGTCGAGCTCGGTCACGCCGTCGTCGAACACGAAGAGGAAGCGCGCGCCGACGACCTCGTTCCAGTTCCCGGGACGGAGGGCGCTCTCGAGGAGGGCCACATAGCGGTCGATCTCTTCTTTCCCGTTCAGGGTGACGAACAGGGCGTCGCCTCGTCCGGCGAAGGGACCCTTGGTGAACGGGATCCGGCTCTTCGTAAGGACCTGGTCGAACCCCTCCCGGACCGATTGCGGGAAGACGACGCTCTTCGCCCGACCATCCGGCCGCTCGATCACCGGGAGGATGGGGAGCCCGAACTTGAGGGCGAAGGCGAA
>JAPLGE010000109.1 GCA_026390315.1 Candidatus Bipolaricaulota bacterium | reverse complement strand
GGCGGTCCAGGCGACGGCGATCCGCACGTCCCCGTGTGAGGAGGAAGCAGGGCGATGAAGAGGCGAGTCGAGTTCGTTCTAGCGTTTGGGCTTGCTGTTGCGTTCTTTGTGGCGGCAGACGCGGCCGCGGGAGAGAGCGTTCTCATCCAGAAAGCGGACGTGGTCGTTGAAGCCGTACTTGTCTCGTATCCGCAGAGCGCCGGCACGGTCGCCTACCAGGGACCGGCGGTGCAGGCGGGGGAAGACAACTGGAAGCCGGCCCACCGCTACACGGGCGTCGAGATCCGGGAGCTGCTCGCCGCGGTGGGAGGGATGGTTCCGGCGGACGTGCTGACGGTCGTCGCCGCGGACGGCTATTCTAAGCAGATCTCGTACGCCGTTCTCTCCGGCGAGACTCCCGTCGGCAGAGTCATCCTCGCCGTGACGCAGGATGGATCCGAGCCGGGCGTGTGGCAGGACGCGCCGGAACTCGTCTTCCTTCCGCCAGACGAGCGGTTCAGCAACGACGACATGCTGAAAGCATTCGGCGAGGCTCTTGCCCACTTCTACGCCCCCGGCCAGCCCTCCACGACCGGCTTCCTCATGAAGAACGTCGCCTGCCTCATCGTGAACTACGCCGGCGGCGCGCTCCCGACGCAGCCGACGCAGCCGACGCAGGGAGCGATTCCTCCAGCCGCCGGCGTTTCACTCAAGGTGGTCAAGGGAGGGACGGAGTCGATCTACACGCTGGCTGACCTGGAGGCGCTCGACACGATCACGGCGCCGGGGACGTTCACGACCTCGGCCGGCATGGACTACTCGGCGACCTACACGGGAGTCCCCCTGGCCACCTTGGTTGGAAACGCGCCCGCGGATGCGACCGTGCGCGTCACCGCCTCCGACGGCTACTCGATGAACTACGAGGCGGGGATGCTCCTCGGCCGCACGGAAGGGACGTGGATTCTCGCCTACAAGGAGAACGGGGCATCCATGCCTTCCGATCCAGGGCCGCTACGCGTCGTGTTCGTGGGAGAGACGAACCCCCACTTCCAGAGCTCTCTCTCCGCGAAGATGGTCGAGCGAATCGAGGTCCTGGGAACCTACGAGCCCTACTCGCTCGTCCTGACAGGCGCCGTGACGAGGACCTTCACGCGGGCGGAGCTCGAGGCGGGGCTCGGCTGCCCCTGCCATGCGGCGACGGTGACCGTGACGAGCAAGGGCGAGACGCACACCTACACGGGGCTTCCCTTGTGGCGGCTGGTCGCGTACGTGGATGACAACCGGTTCCCCGCTCCGGAACAGGGGATCCACTACGAAGACGGCAACTTCAACGACGCCCTCGCGCGGGCGGGCTACACGGTGACCCTTCTAGCTCAGGACGGCTACTTGCAGTCGGTGAGTTCGAGCCTGATCGCCCGTGACGACCGGTTCGTCGTGGCCTTCAAGCAGGACGGAGTCTTTCTCGACGCGAGCAGGGATGGGTACATGCGTTTCGTCTATGACGATTCGGTCGTGCTTTCAGAGGGAGTGACGTTGAAGAGCGTCAAGTCCCTCGCCGAGATCGATCTCGGGCTCTAGATGGCGGAGGGACGTAGCCCGCGCAAGAAGCCACTCCTCGACGTTCGCGAGATCGTGCTCGTCGCACTCCTCGCCTCGGCGGGAGGGGTCCTCTCCACGTACGTCGGCTACATCGGGAACCTGATCAATCGCCTGTTCGGGCTCCCGTTCGGTGCCGGCCAGCTCATAGCAGGTCTGCACGTCCTTTGGCCGATCCTTGCGCGGGCGCTCACTGGCCGATTTGGGTCGGGAACCCTCACTGGCCTCGTCAAAGGCGCGGTGGAGTTCCTTTCCGGAGGAACGCACGGCGTGGTGATTGTCCTCGTCGACCTCGTCGAGGGGATCCTCGTCGACCTCGGAATGGGGATCTCTCGCAGGCCGTCTCTTGCCGTGACCATGGTCGCCGGGGCCGTGGCTTCCGCGTCGAACGTGTTCCTATTCCAGGCGATCTACTTCACGGGCGTGCCGGTGGCCTTCCTCCTCGTCATGGCCGGGCTCTCGCTCGTCTCAGGCGCCGTCTGCGGAGGGTACCTGGCATGGGATCTTCGTCGATTCCTCATCGCCTCGCGGATCGCTCCCTCGTTCGACGCCGACGAGCCGAAGGCCCGCTCCACGTTTGGCCGGGGCCTCGTCGGCGTGCTCGCCGTCGGCCTTCTTCTTGGGGGCGGGGTCTACTACTACACGAGCGTCTTCGACCCATTTGCCGCTCCTGATCGGGCGAAAGTCCAAGGCGCCCTCGTCTCTCCGTTCGTCTTCCGCTACTCCGAGTGGGCGAAGGAGGCCGTGACGATCACCGCCGAGCTCCGGGGCACCGTCACCTACGTCCCGCCCCGGGAGTACGCGGGGGTCCCGCTCGCGCTCGTCTTGGAGCGGGCGAGGCCGAAGGCCGGGGCGACGGCGGTCGAGGTGATCGCGGAGGACGGCTACACGGCGAGCTTCGAGCTCGCGGCGATCGTCGGCGATCGAGGGGTCCTTCTGGCTCTCGAGGAGGGGCACCTGCGCCTAATCGGCGCCGGGTACGACGGAGCGCACTGGGTGGACCGGGTGACGCGAATTGCCGTGCGCTAGCTCGGGAGAGATCAGCGTCCAGTCTCTCACCGTCCGCTACCCGGACCGGGAGAGGCCGGCGCTTGACTCGGTGTCCGAGCGGATCCGACCGGGAGAGACGGTCGTCGTGACGGGTGCGTCCGGCAGCGGGAAGACGACGCTCTTTCGAGTCCTGGGTGGGTTCGTTCCGTCGATGATCCGCGCGAAGGTCGAGGGCGAAGTCCTGATCGACGGGATCTCGATCCTTACGAAGGACTCTCCGCGTCCGGCGGCCGGCGTGGGCCTCGTCCAGCAGGACCCGGACGCGCAGATCTGTACGCTCAGCGTTTGGGAAGAGGTCGCGTTCGGTCCGGAGAACCTCTGCCTCCCCCCGGAGGAGGTGACCGCGCGGGTCGCGGAGTCGCTCGCCTCCCTCGGCATCGCTCACCTCGCGGGACGGGAGACGACCCGCCTTTCGGGTGGGGAGAAGCAGCGCGTCGCGATCGCCTCGATCTTGGCGCTGCGGCCGCGGGTGATCCTGCTCGATGAGCCGACCGCGAACCTCGATCCGGGAGGGGCCAAGCAGGTCTTTGATCTCCTTCGGTCCCTCGGGGAGAGAGACGGGCGGACCCTCGTCTTGGCCGAGCACCGCCTTGCGCCTCTCCTGCCCCTCCACCCGCGTCTCCTTCTCCTCGAAGAAGGGAAGGTGTTGCTCCGGCGGCCGAGCGTTGCTTACTCCGACCTGGACTCCCTTGGTCTCCGTGCGCGATGGGAGATCCCCCGTCCAGTGGTCGTCCGCAGCGGTCCTCCCGCGCTCGTCCTCGAGGGCGTCTCGTTTGCGTACGGAGAGGCTCCGCTCCTCGATCGACTCACTCTGCGCCTCTGGCCGGGCGAGGTGCTGGGCGTGATCGGCCCGAACGGGAGCGGGAAGACGACTCTCCTGCGCCTCGCGGCGGGGCTCGAACGCCCGCAGGCCGGGCGGGTCCTTCGACCGAAGAGCCCAGTTCTCGGCTTCGTCTTCCAGCATCCTCACCAACAGATCTTCGAGAGGACCGTGCGCCGCGAGTTCTCCGTTGAGGACGAGATCGCCGGCGCCCGGCTGGCCGACCTCCTCCGTCGAGCGCGGCTCGACGGCCTCGAGGAGGCCCCTCCCCTTTCCCTCAGCCTGGGCGAGCAGCGCCGGCTGACGGTGGCGACGGCCCTCTCGCGCGGCCCGAACCTCCTTCTCCTCGACGAGCCGTTCATTGGGCAGGATCGGGAGAACGTGGTGTGGATCCTCTCTCAGATTCTTGCAGCCCGCGAGCGCGGAGCGGTCACGCTCCTTGTCTCGCACGACATTCCCTTGGTCGCGTCCCTGTGCGACCGACTTCTCTACCTGGGGGAGGAGGCGGTCGAGGGCGAGACGGCCGAGGTCTTCGACCACCTCGAGAGCACGCGAAGGGAGGCCTTCACGCCCGGCTACTGGGAGGGAGGTCTCCGATGATCGCATCGCTCGTTGCAGGACGGACGAGGGGCGGCCTCAGGCGAGCGACCCCCCTCGCGAACCTCCTCCTCCTCTTGGCGCTCCTCGCGGCCGTCCTCGCCTCACCGGGTATCTTCGTCAAGCTCGGGGCGCTTCTTCTCGTCCTCGGCCTTGCGGCGCTCTCCGGAGGGGCGCCGAGGACGGTCCTGCGTCGGGGCCGCTTTGTGCTTGGCTTCTCCCTATTCCTTCTGCTCATCCAGGTCCTTTCCGTGAGGGAGGGGGGCGTCCTCTTCTCCATCGGGGTGCCGGTGACCGATCGGGGTCTCCTCGCGGGCGCGGAGATGGCCCTGCGCTTCCTGGTCATCGTCCTCTCGAGCCTCCTCTTCATCACGGTCACTGACCCGGACCGGCTGGCGCGCGCGATCCTCGCCCTCGGGATCCCCTACCGCTACGGTTTCACCTTCGTTCTCGCGCTGCGCTTCGTTCCCTTTTTCCGCGAGGAATACCGCACGGTCCGCGAGGCGCAGCGGGTGCGTGGGGTCGACCGCCCGATCCGCAGCCTCAAGTCCCTGCGGCGGTCGATCCGCTACACCGTCCTCCCGGTTCTGGTTGCGGGGCTCGCGCGAGTGGACACGGTCGCCGTCTCCATGAAGGGGCGGGGGTTCGACCTCCACGCGAAGCGGACGATCACGCGGAGGGAGCGCTGGCACCCGATCGACCTCGCCGTCGTGGGGCTTTCCCTTCTGTTGGTCGCGGTGACGGTCCTCGCACGGGAGCGAGGTTGGCAATGAGCGTCTTGGATCGGCGGCGGGCCTGCCTTGTCTCTTTTCTCGCCTTCTTCCTGGCGATCGTCGTCGCCGCGGGCCTGCGGGACGCGGCCGGGCGGCGCGGGGTGGGGGTCGTCCTGGAAGACGGCAAAGGCGGGGCCCGGACGATCCGCTTGGCGGCGATGAAGCGCCTTCCGTTTCTGACGCGCGCCGGGACCTACGAGAACCAGTTCGGCAATTGGCGGGATCCAGGGGTCTACACGGGAGTGCGGCTGACCGACCTGCTTGGGCTTGCGGCAGACTACGCGTCAATCCTCGTCGTGGCGCGGGACGGCTACTCTTTGGAGATCCCGCGGGAGCGCCTCGAGGATTCCGACTACCCGCTCGTCTTCGCCTACGCGTTCAACGGGGTTGAGGTCCCCGCGTGGACGGACGGTTTTCGCCTGGCCATCCTCCCCGAGGATGGCGCGGTCAGCAATGACGAGTACGGCGCCCCCTCCGCGGGGGCGTTCTGGGTGAGGCATGTGACAAAGATCACACTCAAGCCGCCTCCGGCGCCCTAGGCCTTCAACCCGGACGGCCGGTGCTCTCCGTTCGTCGGTATAATCACCTGGCGTTCTTTCCCGAACGAGGAGGCGAAGGATGGTGCCAACGAAGCTTCTGCGCGGACGGCGCGTCCGGCTCGGGGCGATGACCCAGGATGACCTGGAGACCGTCGCTCGATGGTACGAGGACCCCGGTTTTCTCAGGTTCTACGACTCTCGGCCGGCCTACCCGAAGCCCAAGGAGTCACTGAAGAAGTGGCTTGAGGAGCGCCAGGACGCCTCCGACGAGTTTCTCTTTGCCGTCCGGCTCGTCCCGAGCGACGAGCTGATCGGCATGGTCTCGATCGACGACATTGAGTGGACGAATCGAATGGGCTGGCTCAGCGTCGGGATCGGGGATCCTGCGAACTGGAATCGCGGGTTCGGGAGCGAGGCCAGCGAGCTCCTGCTGGAGTTCGCCTTCTCGGAGCTGAACCTTCACCGTGTCACGCTCACGGTGTTCCGCTACAACGAACGGGCGATCGCCCTCTACGAGAGGCTTGGCTTCCAGCACGAGGGGACCTTCCGCGACTTCGGGGAGCGTGACGGGAAGCGCTACGACATGCTCCTCTACGGACTCCTCCGGCCCGAGTGGCTGGAGAAGCGCGGCCTGCGATCGCCGGAGTAGCGCGGCCGTCGCGGCGTCCCCACGCACAAGGGAGTTGTCCGAGGCCGACGTTCCACGAGCCTCCGCAAACCGCCGCGAAGGGCGCAGGGGTTCCCTTACGGCGGGAGGCTGGACGACTCAGCGTAGTCTGAGGAGAAACGGTCGAATGTCCCGTTCTTCCCCTTGACTTGCCGGTGGACGGAGCACTACGCTTTGAACCGCCCGTCGTCTTGACGAGACGGCAGGAGGGGGTGACAAGCCATGTGCGGAGGGCCGAAGAAACCTGATAAGCCGAAGAAGCCCGCCAAGTAGCTGGCTGAGGCAGAGGGGGTGGGAGCCGTCCCACCCCGTTCGCTTTCTAGGGGCCATGCCGGTTGTGAGGGCGCTCGGCTCTACGGACGCGAGGGCGCGATCTCACAGGCTTCATCTACGTTTTCTATGAGGTAAGCGTCGCGCTGCCCCCGAAAGGCGGAAACAGGACAATTGTCCCTTTTCAGCCTCTTGACTCGCAGGGCGCACTGATACTACGCTTGGGATGGCTGCCGTTGACTAGCGGCGGATGAGGGGGTGACTGGCTTGACGAAGAAGCCCGATAAGACGAAGAAGCCAGGCAAGAAGTAGTCAAATAGAGGGGGTGCGGAGAATCGCGCCCCCTCTGCTTTTTTTCGGGCTCGCTCAAGGAAAGGGTGGCACGAGGGATCTCCGAGCGATCTTGGACGGGCCCGACTGGTCTGCCTTTGTCTCTTGACTTAGAGTGGGGGTTGGATTAGCGTTGAACCGCCGTCGTGAACTCACGACGTAGGAGGGGGTGACCACCCATGTGCTGTGGCTCGAAGAAGCCGGACAAGTCGAAGAAGCCAACGAAGAAGTAGCGAACTAGGAATCAAGTGAGAGAGGGAATGGGACGCATCCCGTTCCCTCTTCTCTTTCTTGCAGGCAAAAGGGCAGGCCACATCCCGCGGCACGGGGCCTCCCTCTTTCGTGCGTCGCGCGGGAAGTTCGAACCGCGTTCGCTCCCCCCCCCCGCTTGAGCGCAGACTTCTCATTCGACCGGAGGTGAGAGCAATGAAAGGACTCGTCGTCTTCTACTCGATGTACGGGCACGTACACGCAATGGCGGAGGCGGTCGCCGAAGCCATGCGCAGAGTCTGCGGGGCCGAGGTGGTCCTGCGCCGAGTTCCTGAGACGGTACCCGCAGAGATCCTGAAGAAGTCCGGGGCCTACGAACTCTAGAAGGTGTTCGCGCACGTGCCGGTCTGCCAGGTCGAGGAACTGGCGACGGCCGACGCGATACTCTTCGGGACTCCGACTCGCTTCGGCAACCTGTGCGGGCAGATGAGGAACTTCCTCGACCAGACCGGGGCGCTCTGGGCGAGAGGCGCCTTCGTCGGCAAGGTGGGGAGCGTCTTCACCTCGAGCGCCACGCAGCACGGCGGACAGGAGTCGACGATCTTGAGCTTCCACACCACCCTCCTGCACCACGGCCTGATCCTCGTCGGACTGTGCCCTATACGTTCGAGAGCCAGTCACGCCTCGACGAGATCACGGGCGGATCCCCCTACGGCGCTTCGACCATCGCGGGTTCCCGGGGCGAGCGCCGGCGGAGCGAGAACGAGCTTGAGACCGCTCGGTTCCAGGGCGAGCACGTCGCGCGGATCGCCTCAAAGATGATGGCGTAGCGTGATCTCCTAGCGGTTGGGCACGTTGCCTCGAGCGCAGGACGCGAAGACTCCCACGAGGCAGAGCGCGGAGAAGATCCCGCACGCAACCCGCGCTGCCGTCAGGAAACGCAGGGCGTTGGCGGGACCGATCGCCGCGTCTCCGATGAAGACGGAGAAGAGGAGCATCGCGATCCCCAGGCTGAACATCTGGCCGAGGGTGCGCATGGTGGCGAGCGTTCCCGCGGCCACCCCGTAGGCGCGCCGGTCGACGGCGCTCATGACGGCGTTCGTGTTTGGGGAGGAGAAGAGGGCAAAGGAGACGCCCAGCCAGGCGAGGTTCAGGACGACGAGGACGAGCGGCGACTCGGCCGACAGAAAGGCGAAGAGCGCAAGCCCGACGACGGTCATCGACATGCCGATCGAGGCGACGACGCGAGGTTGAACCCGATCTGACAGGCGCCCGGCGACCGGAGAGAGGAGAGCCTGGAGGACAGGCTGGGTGACAAGGACGAGCCCCGCGGCCTGTGGGCCGAGGAGGCGGTTGTACTGAAGGTAGAGGGAGAGGAGGAACCCCACCGCCGCGGTGGCGCTGTAGTTGATGAGGGCGGCGAGGTTGGAGAGGGTGAGAGTGCGGTTCCTCAGGAAGAGGCGCAGATCGAGGAGCGGGCTTTGGGCGCGCATCTGCCGCAGAGCAAAGGCGACGAGGCCAACGATCCCGCTGAGAAGCAGGAAGAAGCTCCGCAGGCGAGGGAGGGTGCTGAACCCGATCATGAGCGCCACCAACCCAGCGCCGTAGATCAGGGCGCCGGGAGCGTCGAAACTCGCGCCTTGTGGCTCGACCTTCTCCTCCTTCATACCCCAGAGGGCGAGGCTCAGGATCACGACGCCCAGGGGCACGTTCGTGAGGAAGAGGCTTCGCCAGCCCAGGTTCTGCGTGAGGATCCCGCCGAGGAAGGGCCCGAGGGAAAGGCCGGTGTAGACCGAGGCAACGTTCCACCCTAGGGCTCTTCCCCGTCCGCTCGCCGGGAATGTCGAGGTGAGCAGGGCCGTCGCGGTCCCGAAGATCATCGCCCCGCCGCTTCCTTGAACCACCCGAAAGGCAATGAGAACGAGATGTGACGGGGCTAGGGCGCAGAGGAACGAGCCCGCCGTGTAGACGACGAGGCCGGTGGTGAACACCCGTCGTCGGCCGCGGAGGTCGGCGAGGCGGCCGATCGGGACGAGTCCGACCGCCGCCGCGAGGAGGAAGGAGGTCGCCACCCAGCCCAGGGCGACCGCGCTCACTGAGAACTCCCGCCCGATGGCCGGCAGAGCCACGTTCACTGACGAACTCATGAAGGGCGTCAGAAACGAGGCAAGGGACGTGATGAGAAGCACAAGACGCTCGTTCGACCGACTGGGCATCCCGAGGAAGCGTACCACAAACCGACGCGCGGGCACCCTGGAGAAGGAGGCACCGTAGCGCGGAAAGATGCTGACCTCGCGATCGGCCTCCGGGGCCGGGCGAGGGCGCGCCGTCCGACGGCAGCCGTCTCAGAGAAGCTCCATCTCAAGGGTCTTTCTTCGCCCTCCTCCGGCTGTCGATGCGCTTGACCGCCGTGGGGGGTTCTGCCATACTTCGGTCGGTCAACCGAGGGGCGGGTGGTGAGCCATGTCAAGAGAGCTGGTCGCGCTGGTCGGCCTTCCGGGATCCGGGAAGACGAGCTTCCGGATGCGCCATCCTCAGTGGGTGGTCGTCTCCAAGGACGACATCCGGCGGACGGTCTTTCATTGCGACTACGACCCGGCCTACGAGGACGCCGTCGAGCGGATCTTCGCCGCGACGCTCATCGAAGTGGTCGAGTCGCAGGCCCCGGTCGTCTGCGTGGACAACACGAACCTGACTCGTGCCGAACGGCAGCCGCTCGTCGAGGTGGCGCGCCTCGCTCATCGTGAGCCGATCGCTCACGTGATGCCCTTTGAGCCCCTCGACGTCGTCTACGCGAGGAAACAAGAGGCGCTCCGCGCGCTCGCCCGCGACCCCTCAGGCGTGAAGGTCAACGGCTTCCCGTGTGACCGCTACGAAGCGATCTATCGCCGCTACGAAGAGGTCTGCGAAGACGAGGGCTTCGTGCGGATCCTGCGTGAGGCGATCCCTCTTGCTCTCCGTCGCGAGACGCGACGCGCACGACGCCCCGTGTCTCAGCCGGAAGACGATCTGATGCCGCTTCCGCTCTTCGTCCCCTGATTGCCCGAGGCTCGCAGCAGCAGACCCGCACCGAGCCAGGAGAAGGAAGGCTAG
>JAPLGE010000008.1 GCA_026390315.1 Candidatus Bipolaricaulota bacterium | reverse complement strand
CGCCAGACGGCCGCCGCGGCGGCGAAGTCGGGACTCCGCTGCACGCTCGTCCTGCGGGGCAGAGAGCCTCATGAGTCCCAGGGGAACCTCCTCCTCGACCGACTCCTCGGAGCAGAGATCGTGTGGGCCGAGGATCGCCCGGCCGACGAACGACTGGTCGAGGTGGCGGAGGAGCTCCGGGCGAGCGGCCGCCGACCCTATCTCGTTCCCTACGGCGGATCAACCCCCGTAGGTGCCTGCGGCTACGTCGCCGCGATGGAGGAGCTCCTCGACCAGTCCGCTCGAGCAGGGATCTCCTTCGACCGAATCGTCTTTCCTTCGTCGAGCGGTGGGACCCAGGCCGGGCTCGCCGTCGCCGCGCGCGCCCTCCGCTACAAGGGAGAGGTCCTCGGGATCAGCGTCGACCTCGCCGCGCGAGCGCTGCAGGAGAGACTCGCGCCCCTCGCCACGCGAACGGCGGAGCAGCTTGGACTCGGCGAGTCCTTCGAGCCGGATGAGTTCGTCGTCGAGGATCGCTACGCCAAGGCAGGGTACGCGGTGCTCGGGGACCTTGAGCGCGAGGCGATCCGAACCGCTGCCGAGACGGAAGGCCTCCTGCTCGACCCGGTCTACACCGGCGGGCTTCCCGCGCTCTTCGCCTACTCCGAAGCGCTCGCCGTCTAGAGCCTCCCGACCGGAACGGCGCAGGTCAGGAACTCGTCACGGAAGTGGCGAAGCGCGCTCTCGATCGGGAGGATCGGAGACTGGCCGAGCGGGCAGAGGGAGGTGTCACGCATCGCCTGCGCGAGCGCGACGAGCCGGTCGAGGTCCTCTCCGCGCCGCTCGCTCGTGAGCGCTCGGCGCAGGATCCGTACGAGCTGAGCGGTCCCCGCCCGACAGGGCGTGCACTGGCCGCACGACTCGTGCTCAAAGAACTCGAGCACCTCGTCCAGGAGCTTCGGGACCGATGCGTCCTCATCCAGGACGAGCACGGATCCCGAACCGAGGACGGCACCGGCTTGGGCCTTCGGCGTGTCGAAGTCCATCGCGACGTCGATCTGTTTCTCGCTCACGAACGCGCCGGCCGCTCCGCCGATCAGGGCTCCCTTGAACCGCCTCCCGCCGCGCACGCCGCCTCCGTACTCCTCGACGATCGTCCGCAGCGGCGTTCCCATCTCGGCTTCGATGGCGCCCGGCCGCTCGACGTCGCCAAGGATGAGGAAGACCTTGGTCCCTGGCGAGGCCGGGGTGCCGAAGGAGCGGAACCACGCTGCCCCGCGCCGCACGATCGCTGGGACGTTGGCCAGGGTCTCGACGTTGTTCACGACCGTCGGGTGCCCCCACAGGCCGACCTGCCCGGGGTAGGGAGGTTTCAGGCGCGGGAAGCCACGCTTCCCTTCGATCGACTCGATCAGCGCGGTCTCGTCTCCGCAGACGTACGCGCCCGCACCTCGCTTGACGACGACGTCGAAGGCAAAGTCCGAGCCCAGGATCCTCTCTCCCAGGAAGCCCGCGGCGCGCGCCTGGTCAATCGCGCGCGTCATCCGCTCGATCGAGCGAGTGTACTCTCCGCGAATGTAGACGAACCCTTCTCTCGCCCCGATCGCGTAGCCGGCGAGGATCATCCCTTCGACGAGCTCGTGGGGGTCCCCCTCGAGGATCAGCCGATCCTTGAACGTGCCCGGCTCGCCCTCGTCGGCGTTGCACACGAGGTACTTGACAGCCCCGGGCGCGGTGAGCGACCACTTCTTCCCCGTTGGGAATCCCGCGCCGCCCCGTCCCCGCAGCCCGGAGCGGGTGACCTCGTCCACGACGGCCTGGGGTGGAATCCGCTCGGCGATGACCTTGCGCAACCCCTCGTACGCCCCGGCCGCAACCGCCGCGTCGAGGCTCTCAGGGTCAATCGCCCCGCAGTTCGCAAGAACGATCCGCGCCGAGTCCTTCGGGTCCGTCTTACCGCGTGGCATCCTCCCTCCTCACCCGGTAGATGATCTCGGCGGCCTTCGCGTCCGTCACGTCGTCGAAGAGCTCCCCGTCGATCATCAGGGCCGGCGCGTTTCCGCACGCGCCGAGGCAACTTGAGGTCTCGAGGGTGAACGCGCCGTCGGCCGTCGTCTGTCCGACCTCGACGCCCAGTCGCTCCTTCAGGGCCTTCAAGAGCGCCTCGCCTCCGAAGAGCCGGCAGGGCGGCGAGACGCAGACGCGGACGACGTGCCTCCCGCGCGGCGTGAGGCTGTACATCGAGTAGAAGCTCGCCGCGTCCATCACCTCGGCAAGCGGCATCCTCAGGTACTCGGCCACGGCCTGCAGCGACGCCTCGGAGAGGTAGTGCCGGGGCTCCGCGCGCTGGATCTCGTGAAGGATCTCAAGCAGGTTCGTCCGCGTCGCCGGGTACCGTTCCATCACGTGCCTCACCGCCACCTCCTCACGCTCCATCAGCCGAAACCTGCCCTTCGCTGAGCCATCGCGACGCGCGCTCGACCGCCTGAGGGACGAACCCCTCCGCGCGGTCGCTCAGCCCCTCCCCGTAGCCGAAGTCGAACCCCGGGACAGAGAGGACCCACGCGTCGGGGGCGCTCCCGAACGCCCGCGCGGCGAGCTCCAGGAGTCCTTCCGGGCCGAGGGTGTGGCCCCATCGCGATCCCTCGTCCCTGACTCGTCCGAGGCGGACATCCGTCCCTCGCGCGTCGGCATCGACGAAGAGCACGCGCCGCGCGTCGCGAAGACGAAGAACCAGCTCGGGAACCAGTTCGCACACAGCACAGGCCGAGACCGACGGAGAGACCCGAAGCGCCTCGGCAACCCGCGGGCCGATTCCGTCGTCCCGACGAAGGAGGTTCCCAATCCCGATCACCAGGTCCACGTTAGTCCCTCACCAACGTCTGGACGACGGCTCCTTCCGGCCCGACGACCTCTACCTCGAGAGGGAGCCGCCCCAGGGCGTGGACGGAGCAGGAGAGGCAGGGGTCAAACGCTCGAATTCCGCCCTCGATTCGGTTCAGGATCCCCTCGTCGAACGCGCCGTCCTTGATCGTGCGGCGGGCGATCTCCAGGATCGAGCGGTTCATCGCCAGGTTGTTATGCCCCGTGGAGACGATCAGGTTCGCGGCCGTGACCACGCCGTTCGGATCCACCCAGTAGTGGTGGATGAGCGTGCCGCGCGGCGCCTCGTGCACCCCGACTCCCACCTCGGCGTTGATCCCGGCCTCGGCTCGCACCCGCGGCGTGAGGAGCCGCTCGTCTTCGAGCACGGTCTTCATCTGCTCGAGCGAGGCGAGGATCTCGATGAGCCGGGCGTAGTGGTAGTCGAAGACCCGCCCCGAGCGGCCGGAGCCCCGCGCGCGGAACTCCTCGAGCTCCGCGTCCGCCTCCGGGGTGCCAAACCGGTCACACACGTTGAGACGTCCGAGCGGACCCACGCGGTACATCCCCTTGGGATAGCCGAGGGGGCGGTAGAACGGGAACTTGAGGTAGCTCCAGGGTTCCGCGGCCTCGCCGATCACGTCTTCGTACCGCGCCGGGTCGAGCCCGTCCACCAGCGGCTTTCCCTTCGCGTCGACGACGCGGAGGACACCGCCGTAGTGCTCCCAGGCTCCGTCGTCGGTGACGAGTCCAACGTAGAGGCTCGGGAAGTCCCCCAGGACCGTGCACTCCTCGGCAGTGGAGAAGGTCTCTTTGAACAGGCGGAGCGTCGTGCGGATCGTGTCCAGCGCCTCGGGGACCTGCGAGGCGATCCAGTCACGGTCCGCTCGCCCGAGCGGACGGCTCACGCCGCCGGGGACGGCCCAGGCGGGGTGGATCCGCTTCCCGCCGAGGCGCTCGATCGTCTCCTGACCGAAGGCCCGCAAACGAATCCCCTTCCGCGTCAAGTCCCCCCTCGCCTCCGCGAGACCGAGGACGTTCCGCTTCGCGGGGTCGCTCGCCCACCCCAAGAAGAGGTCGGGCGCGGAGAGGTAGAAGAAGCTCAGGGCATGCGACTGGACGAGCTGGCCGAGGTTCATCAGACGCCGCAGGAGGTGCGCCGCGTCGGGGACCCGCACGGCCAGGATGGCGTCGCCCGCCCTCGCCGAGGCGAGGATGTGGCTCACGGGGCAGATGCCGCAGATCCGGGCCGTCAGCGCCGGCATCTCCCACACCGTGCGGCCGACGCAGAACTCCTCGAATCCGCGCAGCTCGGTCACGTGGAAGCGGGCGTCCCTCACGTCCCCTTTCTTGTCGAGATGGAGCGTGATCTTCCCGTGCCCTTCTACCCGCGTCACCGGGTCGATGCGAATCTCGCGTTCCATAGCGGCTCCTTACCCGAACTTCAGGTCCTGTCCGACCAGCACAGGCGACCGGCCTTCGAGCAGCGCGAGGATCGCCTTCCCGATCAGAGCGGCCGGCGGAGGGCAACCGTGGAGGAAGAGGTCGACCGGGATCTCCTCGTGAAGTGGCGAGACCCTTGCCAAGAGCGCCGGGACCTCCCCGCACGGTATGGCTCCGTTCGACGTGCGCGCCTTCCCGTAGAGCCGCTCGACCAGCCGGTCCGTGGGGATCCCGTTCCGCATTCCCGGAACGTTGCTCGTCACCGCGCAGTCGCCCAGGGCGATCACGATCCGCGACTTCTCCCGCACGCGGTGGGCGTGCTCCCGCTGCTGCTCGTTCGCCACGGCCCCCTCGACCAGCGTCACGTCGACTCCCG
>JAPLGE010000060.1 GCA_026390315.1 Candidatus Bipolaricaulota bacterium | reverse complement strand
TCCGTCGTAGCCGCCCAAGGGAAGGAAGGAGACGGGCGCGCCGCTCTCCAGATCTGTAGCCCAGACGAGCGTCTCCCTCCCGTCGCTCTTCAGGGTCAGGTTGATCGTGCTCGCGACGAGGACGTGGCGGTGCGCCCAACGATCATACTCCACGCCCTCCGCGCCGAGGTCGAGGAGGTAGATCCCCGGCTCGAGCGCGCCTCCACCGCGCACGAGGTCGATCGCCGCGTAGCCCACCTCGTTCTGTGGCGACTGGACGTTCACGGACCAGCGACGCACGCGCCCCTCGGGGGAGGGAGTGAAGGCGTACCAGTCCTCCTCCGCCCCAAAGGACTCCTCGAGGCTCAGCCGGTAGAGCGAGAGGTCGAGCCGGTCGGTGTTCCGATAGGCGACGAAGACCCGCGCGACTTGGTACGCGTTGTACGTTCCGACCCGCTCCGACACGTTCAGCCAGGCCGCGGGATCAAGAGCCCGCGTGCGGAAGCCCACGGTCATCGACTGACCGGTCGTGTTCCCGTAGCGATCTCGAATGCCCGGCCCGACGCGAACGACGTAGCTCGTGCTCGGCTTGGCGCCGAAGCTGACGACGAACGTGTTGTCCCATTCACGGAAGTAGGTGCTCGTCTCATCCGGACGCGGGGCCGGTTCGATCGCGACGTTCGACTCTACCGACTCCGGAACGACCGGAGCGTTGAACCGAATAGAGAAGGACGTGTAGGGACTGGCCCTCGACTCCCCGTCCCTCGGGTCGGTTGCGACAATCCGGGGGAGGGGAACCGTCGTAAACTGCCATGCGGTGGCCTCGGCCATGCCTGCGCCCCCGCCGACGCTCTCCACACCCTGAGCGACCGAGACGACGTACTCCGTGGCGAACTCCAGGCGGGATGACGGCGTGAACGTGAGGACGCTGCCCGCAACGCCAACCGTTCCTTCGACGTGCAGACCGAGGAGCTCGTAGAGGGAGCCGGCCCGGCGCAGGGTGAACGCCCGGCGGGCGCTCTCCGCGTCGATCGGCATGTTGAAGGTGATGCGGACGGCCGCGTCGACCGGGGCGAGTTCCTCGCCCTCGTTCGGGCTCGCCCACACGACGCGGGGCGGCTCCGTGGAGAAGGAGAAGACGAAGTCCTCCGCGAGGACCCCTCCGGTCGTGTCGGCGAGGCCGGCTCGCACTCGACCCACGTAGGCCGTCCCGCCCCGAAGCGGTCGAGCGGGCGTGAACACGTAGACGGAGGTGTTCAGCCACTCGCCGCGGCCCTCGACGGCGGGGGTCAGAAAGAGGGGCCGCGGCAGCGTGGAGGCGGCGGGGTCCGAGACGGCCACGAGCGGCACGACGGGGCGGTTGAAGAAGAGCGTGATGGTGCTCTCGGCGGCCACCTTTTCCGTGCCCGAGGCCGGGATGACCTGCGTCACAACGAGGTAGCCGACCGTTCGGAAGGCGAAGCGGTACGACTCGCTCAGGCGTTGACCGCTGGAGTCTTTCGCCTCCGTCCCCACGGTCACTGAGAACGCCGTCTCCCGCGGCCAATCCGCGGCCGGCCGGAAGCGAACCGTCCGGTCATCCGGCCAGGAGAAGGAGCCGGCAACGCTCGGGGAGAGGGTGAAGGCTCCCTGCACGGAGGCGCGATCCATCGGCCGATCGAAGACCAGCTCGATCGCTCCCTCGACCCGCAGCTCTTCGCCTCGCGCGGGGGTCCGGTCGACCACGACCGGGGCCGGCTCGGCGGCGAAACCGCACGCCGCGAAGACAAGTCCACAAAGGATGCTCAGCACAACAGCACTCGGCCACCGCGTCGTCTTCATCGTCCGCCTCCCGCTCTCTCGTCTCCACTCCATGCTTCTCAACACGTACTGTGGACCGCGAAACAAGGCAAACTCTCTCCCACTCGAATCAACACCCGCGGAGACCGGAAGTTGCACGGTGCTAGAAAGCGTGATTCTGCCTGTACGAAAACCCGTCTCGGTCCCGCGCGGCCGTTCGCCTCCGGGCCCGTGACGCCCGAGTGGCATCGCGGCTTGATAGGGGGTATAGTTGGCGAAACGACCGTGACCCTGGAGTTGGTGGAGTGGATCCATCGCCGGGGCCACACAAAGGAGAAACGATGTCTTACCAGGAGAGGAAGATGTACGACGTCAGCCACATGGGGCTGCGTTGTGCCGAGTGCAGTGCGGAGATTCGCGAGCTCCCGTTCGAGCCCAAGGACGACCGGCCGGTGTACTGCAAGGATTGCGCGCGCAAGCGACGCCCACCCCGCAGCGGTCCTGGCGGCCCACGCCGCTAGCCAGTTACCTTCTCTCAGAAAAGCAGGTCGGTTGCTTCCTGACCTGCTTTTCTTTTTCTCGTCGCCCGGTCACGAGCGCCCCGCGCTGAGCGGGCACGACGCTACGCCCAACGCTCCTCGCGCCACGGGTCGCCTCGATCGTGATAGCCACGTGCCTCCCAGTAGCCGCGCCGGAGTGGCGTGAGGAACTCGAGGCCCTCGAGGTATTTCGCGCTCTTCCTGGCGTAGAGGGCGGAGACAACCAAACGAAGCGGGTACCCGTTCTCCGCCGGGATCGGCGCTCCGTTGAGCCGGTAGGCGAGGAGGCTCCCCTCCCTCAGGAGATCGCCGTAGGGGACGTTGGTCGAATACCCATCTCACGGCCGTGCGCCATCACCCAAGTCACCGCGGGCTTGGGACGAACGAGCTCGACGGGGATCGTTCGACCAGCGACGCCCTGCCAACTGAGGCCCTTCACGCTCCATGTGGTGACGCAGTGGAAGTCGCGCGTGACCGCCGCCTTCGGGAGCGCGAGGATCTCGCGCCACGAGAGCTCGAGAGGGTTCTCCACCTCGCCGAAGAGGCGAAGCCGGAAGGAACCGAGGTCAACCGGGGGAACCGGCCCGATGTCGTAGACGACGGGCCGGTTGATCCACCTCTGCCCTGGAGGAAGCCTCTCCTCAAACATGGTCCGAGGGTAGCAGGACCGGCGCGTGCCGCCAAGAAGGGCCGAGGCCCGAAGCGGAGAGCGGTGAAGAAAACGGGCTCACTCGCCTCCGGCCGCGCGGTCTCTCGGAGGCTCGGCTCGAGCCGCCTGGAGGCCCGCCAGCCACTGCCGAGCGCCGCGGGGAGAGCGCAGGCGGACGACGCAAAGGTTGAGCGTACTCCGGCCGCGCGAACACGGCTGGGTACTCACGCCTCCTCGTGCGGTAGGTCCGAAGCGCCCACCGGATGATGGACTCCCGGCCGAAGACGCTCCGGAAGAATCGCTCCCGGTTTCCGTTCCACAACTCCTCTCGCGTGAAGACGCAGCGCAGGGTCCTCGAGAGCACGCGCGTCAGGATCGTCCGGAGCGGGTAGTCGAGCCAGATGGCGGCGTCGGCGCGCGGCCAGACATCGCCCTCACCCGGCTGCAGTTGCCGTCGACGACCCAGGCATCCTGCGCCGTGGCCTCCGCGACGCGTGCCCGAAGCACCTCGTCCGTGGCCTCGGTCCACTCCGGCTCCCAGTGGAGAGCATCCAGCTCGACGTGCGGAATCCCGAGGCCTGCTGCCAGACGCCTGGCGAGCGTCGTCTTCCCCGATCCGCTCGTCCCCACGACCACGATCCGCCGCCCCGCTCGAGCCGCGGGCGCATCGCGACCGTCACGTCTGGTGGGACCTCCCGCCCGGTCTCCCCAGCCTATCACTGGGCCAGCACGCGCGCCAGCTCGAGCAGGCCCAGGTCGAGGGGCTTTCGGTTGGCCACGACCTCGCCAAGAGGCGTGGCGACAACTTCGCCCTTTTGTACGCCGATCAGGAGGCCATGTTCGCCCCGGGCGAGGTGATCGACGGCCGCCGCGCCCAGGCGCGTGGCCAGGAGGCGGTCTGAGACGCCGGGGGATCCGCCCCGCTGCACGTGCCCCAGGATCGTTACCCGAAGATCGAAGCCTAGGCGGTCTCTGTGCTTCTCGAAGTGGCGCGCCAGTTCGGTGGCGTTGTAGCGCGCTCCCTCGGCCACGACGACAAGCGCATGCGGTTTTCCGCGTTCGTAGGCCGCGCGGAGGTCGGCGGCCACCGCCTCTGGATCGGTCTCCACCTCGGGGATGACGATGGACTCCGCACCTCCGGCGATCCCCGCCATCAGCGCGAGGTACCCACACTCACGGCCCATCACCTCCACGAGAGTGGCTCGGCGGTGGGAGGACGCAGTGACCTTCAGCCGGTCGATCGCCTCCAGGGCGATGTTGAGGGCCGTGTCGACCCCGATCGTCACGTCCGACCCGTAGACGTCGTTGTCGATCGTCGAAGCGACGCCCAAGACGGCAAGACCCATCTGAGAGAGGGCGTGGGCAGCGGTCTGCGACCCGTTCCCTCCAATCACCACGAGACCCTCGATACCCTCGTTCCGCAAGGCGGCGAGGCCCTTCTCGCGGCCTTCCTCCGTCTTGAACTCGGAAGAACGGGCGCTTCCCAGCACGGTTCCCCCGGCCTGGATGATGCCGCCCACGTCGCGCGCCGCGAGCGGAACGAAGTCTCCCTCCATGAGTCCGTCATACCCGCGCCGGACCCCGATCACCGCGAATCCGCGCTCGATCCCCGTCCGAACAACCGCGCGGATCGCCGCATTCATCCACGGCGCATCCCCTCCGCTCGTCAGTACGGCAAAACGCCTTCTCTCTTTCGCCACGGGACACCTGCCTTGGCCTCGGCCTCGCGAGGCTTCTTCCAACGGATCCACCTTGGGACCCAAACCCACCGAGACCACACGTCTCTGTGATTCTAGCAGGTCGGCGAGCGCTCGGCCGCGGCCAGGGCGAGGCCGTTGGGTGTCGGTGAGGTTGTCAAGACAAACCCAGCGCGACCGCCCACGTAGACGCGCCACCATGCCCCAGGAAGTCCGCACGGCTCTCGTTGGCCGTCGGAGGTGAACGACGTTCGGAATGCGGATCAGTCTCCTTCGTCTCTGGATTCGAGATTCGGATCGACCTCTGCTGGCTGATCCTTGCCCTGCTCCTTACCTGGTCCCTCGCTCGCAGCGTCTTCCCCGCGTACTCCAAGGGTCTTCCGTCATCGACGGACTGCTGGACGGGAGTCGCTAGCCCTCGGCCTCTCCGCCTCCGCGGTCGTCCACGAGCTCTCCCACTCTCTCGTCGCCCGCCGCTTCATGAAGTCCGCCCCCGGTGAGCGTTCCCTCGCGTGTCTCCGTCGAGCCGCTCGTTGAGGACACCGTGTGCGGCCATCGCGTCCCGATGTACCCTGGAGGGAAGACTCTCTGGCTGCGTCACCACCCGCGAGGTGGCAGAGGCCTCGCAGCGACTGGGCACAGCACCCGGTGCGGGAGATGGCCCGGTCCTGCCCGCTCGAAAACACGATCTCCCCCGACGCCGGCGTGACCGAGGCTCTGTCCCGCATGAGCCGTGCCGGAACGAGTCGGTTGCTGGTCATGGAGGGGAATCAGCTCGTGAGAATAATGACCCTGAAGGACGTTCTCCAGTTCTTCGCCCTCAAGGTCGGTCTCGAGGGCCGTCGAGGGACGGAGAAGGGAATCTGGACGGGCAGGCGAAGCGATGTCACTTGACCCGGAAGCTCCGCACGCCGCCGACCGGGTTCTCTCCGCCGAAGTCAAGGCGCGCCACGGCCTGATAGACACCGGCCGCGAGGCCGGAAGAAGAGGGATCAACGACCTCGAGCTCCCGACGGCCTCCGGGAAGGACGAGGAACTCGTCGATCGGGAGGGACCGAACCGTCGCTCCGGTCTGGTCGATCACGTCCACGGCCCCGCCCACAGAAAGCTGGACGTTCCCGGTGTTCTGGAATTCCACCACGGCCGTCAGAGGGCCGGTCGCTGTCACGCGCACGTCGGTCACCCGGCCCGCGCGCACCTCGGTGCCGGGAGCGGTGACGTAGACCTTCACCGCCGTGCGGTAGATGCTGAGGATCCGCGTCCCCTCCTTCTCCTCCGCCGTCGGCGCGGATTCGATGAAGACGGCGCTCCAGTAGGTGCCGGAAACGCCGGCGGGAACCGCGACGCGGAGCGAAACCTCCCGGCTTTCGCCAGGGGAGAGACGGAGATGGTCTTCGGAGAGGGAGATCCAATCACCGCAGGAGCGGTTCACCGTGTCGAATGTCCCACCGGCCGCGTCGAGGCTCGCCACCTCGCATCGCTCGGAGAAGACCTCATAGAGCGTGATTCCTGAGAAGGCGGTCCCTGCTCGCACGTCGAGGGAGACCGTCGCGAGGCCGGAAGCGTCAACCTTTTCTACGGTCCGAGTGACCGAGACCGCCGACCCGGACTGGGCAATCCCGCCGTCACCGGGGACCGATGAGGTGAGGACCTGCGGGCCGGCGATCGCTCCGGTGAGGCGCGGTTCGTGCGCGAGGTACTCCCCGGAGACCCGAAGGTCACGCCCGGCCGGGAGGCCGACCGCGTAGCGGATGTGGACCGTCTCCCCGGCGGAGAAGGCGCGGCTGAAGGTCCACCTCACGCCGCGAAGCGGGACATCCCAGTCGTGCTCTCCGTTCGGCGCGCGCAGCCAGTCGCCCAGGTAGAGTCGAACCTCCTCCGCGTGGTCGGTGTCGTCGGTCACGACGACGGTGTACGTCTCCTCAGTCCCCGGCGACTGCTCGAGGTGAAACGAGGAGGGGCCGACGCGGAACGCGTAACCCGAGAACGAGAGGGCGACTATCACCCCCAAGAGAACGGCCAGGAACCTTCCCTTTCTCATCGCGTTTGTGCTTTCCTTTCTTTGCTCTGGAACGAGGATCGCAGGGGATCTGCGGGCGAGGGTCAAGATCCGCTCGTCACGGTGTAGGTGACCGTGATCAGATACTCCCCCTGAGGGAGCCCAGCGAAGTCCGCGGCCGCGACAGAGAGCGAGTAGCTCACCTGAACGTTGGTCGTCCCCGACGATGGCGTGTAGGTACCGTACGTGACTTGGAAGACCCGCTCCACCGTCGCCATGTCCGCCCATTGCGGCAGAGAAAACGAGAGCGCGTGGCCGAGCGTCCACCCCGCCCTGTCGCTCGTCACCCGCAGGGTCGTCCCGCCTTGAGCGAGATACTGACCAGGCCCAACTATGGCCGGGAACCCAACGCTCGCCCCAGAGAGGATCTGGAGAGAGAGCACCTGGAGGAGAGTCACCGACACTGGAGCCGAGGTGTCCGTCACAGCCGCTCCGGACGGCGGCGTTCCCGTCGCCGTCGCCACGTTCTCGAGCGGTCCCGGCGGGTCGCTTTCCGCGACGATGTACTGCGCGGTCCCGGTTGTGCTCTGGCTCGGGGAGAGCGTCGTCGTCCCAAGCCCAATCGCCCCGAGCCGGTTGTCCGACACGCCGACCCCGGTCAGCCTTACGTTCCCGGTGTTCGTCACCGTGTAGGTGTAGATGATTACGTCTCCCACGCGAGCCGTTGTGACGTTCGCCACTTTCGCTACGTCGACCCCTGGAGCGCACGGGGAACACGCAAGCTGGACCGGCAGCGTCGTGCTCCAGTCGCCCGCCGTCAGTCTGCCATTGCTCTTCCTCGTCCCGCGGTAGTGCCAGCGGACGTTCACCGTGACGCTCTGGTCGGCGGATAGAGTAAACGCGAACGTCTCGGTGGAACCGGGATAGCCGATCGACACTCCGTTTGGCCCACAGCTTGCCAAGACGGCGCTCCCCTGGTAGCTTGCCGGGGCACTCTGATTCCCGGACGGATACCAGTTCCCATCGTTCGCAGGAATGGTGTAGGTCCCCGCCAAGTGGATCGTGAGCATGCCTGGCACTCCGCTGCACCAGTAGTGGAACGTGGCCGTCCCGTCGAGGGAGACCGTGGTCGCCGGGTGCGCGCCGGGTATGCTGATCGCGAAGCCCGCCTGGAGGGTCGAGCCATTCTCGAAGTCCGTGTTTCCATCGTTTAGATCAATCGATCCGGTCCCCGTGCAGAGATTGCAGCTCGCGAGGGCCTCGACGCTTCCTCCCCAGAGGACGGCGAGCCCGATCAGGAACGACAAGGTGAGACAGACGGCCCTGTTTCCGGCGCGTCCCCTCGGCCGGCGCCCCGGTGATCGTTCCCCGAGAAGCGGCTCCTCCAAACGGCACCTCGCCACGTTCATCCTCCAAGGGAAACGCCTCTGCACGTTCGCATTCTACCGTCTCTCGTAAGTGAACGCGAGAACGCCGAGCGGTTGGGTGAGGGAGCGGAGTCTCCTCCACTCCCCCTTGATCCATGTCGCGTCGGCTGCTTGTAGCACATGGCCCTAGTCGTTCGTCGTCGCCGTGTACTGGACGACGAGCGCGTAGCTCCCTGCCGGCAGGTTCGCGAGATCTGTGTCAGCCAAGGTCAGCGTGTAGTGCACAGCGACGTTCGCGAGCCCAAAGCTCCCCGACCCGGTGTAGGCCTGAGCGAGAGCGGCGTTCAGCGTCGACTGCGTCAGTCCGTTGGCTTCCGCAGGAAGGCTCGAGCTCGCCCACAGGATCTGGTTCGAGAGGGACCAGGCCTTGGTGCTGATCACGCGGAGATCCGTGTCGGCCGAGCTCGTGTAGGTACCGGGCCCGGTGATGCTGGCGAAGCTGACGCTTCCACCACTCGTCACGGTGAGCGAGATCCAAGCCGGGATCGTGAAGCTGACGTTCGCAGACGCGGAAGAGGAAACCCCAGCGGCCGTGGCGAGCACGGCGCCGCCCAAGACCAACGTTGCCACCAACATACCCAGAACTACTAGCTTGTTCATCCTCATTGAAAGCACCTCCTAATGGTTTGTTCGAGTGCACCTAGCGACTCGGCCACCATTAGGCAGGTTCCGGCGGCCCGGCTGTCTCCCGAAGAGACCCGTGGCTTTGCGTCCCGGGATCGCTCCCGGTTTGCCTTTGTCACAGTGCCCAAGTAACGGGCGCTGCCTAGAAGGTCCGAAGCTTTGCGTCCCATCCTTTCAGATGGTTTGCCTTTGATAGATGCTTCTCTGAGGATTCGTTCTCGAGCGCGGCGGCTTTGCCGCCACGCGCCTTACCCCATCATACTACGACAACCACGTAAAAACCGCGTCTTGCGCCCCCTTGCGGAGGTTCTGTGCTTCGGCGTTCTCGGTTCACTTGTCAAAGACCTCTCCGCGCCCTCGCGGGTCTCCCGCTGGCTCAGGGATTGACTTCTTCTGCCTTGAGCTTTGGTCACTGCGGTCGACACGATGATTCTGCCTCGGGGGAGAGGTTCTTAGACAGGACGGGCGCGGCCCGCGGAGAGCCCTACGGCCTCGCGGGCGGGAAGAGGCTTCTGAATAGAAACTGCTGCAGCTCGGCGAGTTCCTCCAGCGCCTTGGCGATGCGGATCCGGTGCTGGATCGGGAGCGGATCCGGACGCTTGCTCTCGATCCTCGACGGATCGATCTGCGGAGCCGGATCGCTCAGCCGCTGCTCCGCGCCGAGCGAAACGTAGTTGAGCGCCTCCCTCGCCTTGAAGATCTCCGCGATCCCCTGCTCGGTGATGTTGACCGCGTCCGCCAGCTCGCTGAGGGTTGGGAGTCGCCCGGTCTCCCTCAGGAGCCTCGCCTCGGCCGCCTCGATTTGGCGATTCAGGTCCTTGAGCCAGCGAGGGATCGGCGCCCGCCGAACGGCGTCGCGAATGTGTTGGCGGATTTCTCCCTTGATCAGGTTCTTCGCGTAGTCTGAGAAGCCCTTTCCTCTGGCGAGTTGGGCGTTGTACGCGGCGTTCAGGAGGCCCAGATATCCTGCCCGGAAGAGCTCCTCGCTCGAGAATCCGCTATTCTCGAATGATTCCTCGATCACGTCGTGCACGAGCGGGGACGCCCGGCGTAGCAGTTCCTCGCGCAGTGGGCCTGCCTCTTCGCTTCCGGCACGGAGCCGGCGAACGAGATCCTCCAGATCAGGCTCGCGGGGACGTCCCTTCGTCGTCATCGGCCTAGAACGTGAACGTGAACCCGAACACAACCTCGCCGATCCCGCCGGAGTCGAACGCGGCTCGAGTGTACAGGGCGACCCCGCTGAAGGTGACCGACGCCGTGACCCACTGGCCGGAGAACCCACCGGCGTCGAAGGCGGTGAGACTGCTGAACGCGACCGGGTCGACCGTCGCCTCGATCGCCACGAGCTGCCGTTCGAAGAGGAACGAGCCGTCGAAATCGGTCTCCGTGGTGATCCGCGCACCAAGGAGCTCGAACGACACGGCGAACCCCTGCCCGGAGAAGACAACCGGGATAGGGGGCACGAGAGGCTGGGAGAAGGTGGTCCACGAGCTGACCACGACGCCTTCGATCTCCGCATCGAGGACGAAGTGAAGGGCGCTGATCGCAAACGTGTCATCGACGGTCAAGGCCGTGAGAAAGGCGATCTTGGGCTCCTCGAACCGATACCCGAACTCGAGGATCTCCTGCTCGAATCCCGTCCAGGAGAGCCACGTCGTGCTGCTCAAGAGGATCCCGGAGGTGTCGACTTCCAGTCGGACGAGCTCTTCCTCGAAGTAGAGCCCCGGGACGATCGTCACGCTCAGAACCGGCGGCGGACCGTAGAACGTGGCCAGGTGCACGAAGAGCGAGAGGAGGTCGTGGGAGAACGGCGCCTCAACCCCTTCGAGGAGGTTGACCAGGTCCTGCGCGCCGAAGCCTGTCAGAGTCGTGATGGAGAACTCGTTCGCCACACGGCTCGAGAGCTCGAGCACCGCGCCCACGCTGTAGTCGGGATCGGTGTAGGCCAGAATGAGGTCAAGCCCGAGGGTCACGCTGATGATCGACGTGTCCAAACAGAGAGCGTTCCGGCTGAAGTAGGGGTCGAACAGGAGGGTATCCGCCATCCGGACCGGACCGAGCTCGACAGACACGCCGAGCTCCTGCGACCGAAAACCGACAAGATCGAACGCGGTCTTTGAACTGAAGCCGAAATCGGCCACCCTGAGACCCAGCGAAAGCTCGGACTCGATGTTGTAGGAGAGCGGAGGGATCGGTGTGAACGTGGTCTCTAGCCCCACGCTTCCGGAGAAGCCCACCCCCGCTGCCAGCGCGGCCCAGCCTCCGGCCACCGTGGCGAGAAGGAACAAGATAGTCAGGCGTGCGGCTATCCGTCGCATCGTGACCTCCTTATGCTGCCGAAGGTAAGCCTAGCCGCACGTCGCTCTCCAACGCGGGAACCAAGGAAAGGCGGAGGGCCGGCTTTGTCCGCAAGGGGGGGGACAGGTGTCGGTCGACACCCATCTGAGGGCGACATTCGCCCGCTCGGCGGCCGCCGCCGCGGGAAGAGGCCGACTCACGCTCCTTTCGAGCGGCGCAAGGCGAAACCCGATCAGGCCAGCGCTTGACTCGCTCGCAAGCCCCGTGCTACAGTGGTCAAACAAGGAGGTGTCACAGCATGTCGCGAAAGCTTCTCGTGGGTTTCCTGGTGGTGACACTCGCCGTCGTCCTCGGGGTGGGAACGGCGATCGCAAAGGACAAGTACATCGTGGGGTCTGACATCCCATGGGCCCCGTTCGAGATGGAGACGCCAGCCGGCGAGTTCTTCGGGTTCGACATCGATGCGATTCGGGCGATCGCAGTGGTGGCCGGCTTTGACCTTGAGATCCAGAAGATCGCGTTCGACGTCATCATCGAGTCGGTGAAGTCCGGAAAGGCCGACCTGGGCGTGTCCGGATTCACGATCACCGCAGAGCGTGAGGCCGCCGTCGACTTCTCCAACCCGTACTACCTGTCGAACCAGGCGGTCGTCATCCGGAAAGACTCCGGACTGAACGTCGTGACGGCACTGATCGGCAAGGGCCCGAACAAGGCCGTGGGCGCGCAGAACGGGACGACGGGATTTGGCTGGGTGGAGGATCAGCTTCAGGCAAACGGGGTGGACGTCCAGCTCAAGGGATACGATACCTATCCCATGGCGATCCTTGACCTGATCAACAAGCGGATCGACGCCGTGATCCAGGACGAGCCCGCGTCGCAGGCCTCACTTTCCGCGTACCCGAACGACCTCACCATCGCGGGGATCCTCAACACGTACGAGTACTTCGGCTTCCTCGTGGTGGACAAGGACCCGAAGGGAATCCTTCCGAGGATCAATGCCGCGCTGGTCACCCTTGGCCTTCAGGTCGTCGAGAGAGCGGGCGGAGTCAAGGAACTGGTCGTCACGCCGGGAAGCACCTGGGCCAACCTGCTCAAGGCATACTTCGGCCCGACAAACGAGAAGATCGAGGCGGCGTGGCTGAAGTGCAAGAACCTCTTGCTCAACGCGAAGAGCGCCGAGGACGTCGCGGAGTTTGCGCGCTGCCTCGCACAGGAGGCGACGAAGTAAGCCGTTAGATTAGTGTTTCGTGGGGAGGGGCCTCTCAGTCCAATGGGAGACCCCTCTCGCGCTCTTGGAGAAGGGAGACGAAGATCGACGAGCTACTCGAGATCGGCAAGAGCCTGGCTATGCTCCTGAAGGCGGCTCTCCTGAACGTGGAGCTCCTGCTTTCCCTCCTCGCCGTGGGGTTTGTCGTTGGGACGATCGTCGCGGTGCTCCAAGTCTACGGAGGGCGCGTCCTCGGCGTCCTGGCGTTCGTCTTTGAATGGGTGTTCCGCAGCATTCCTCCCCTGGTCCTGCTTTTCCTTGTCTACTTCGGGCCAGAGCGGTTCGGTCTCAGCATCTCCCGTTTCCTCTCCGCCACCATCGCTCTCGGGCTCTGCTCGTCGGGGTACCAGTCACAGATCTTCCGCGGAGCGATCCAGTCCATCTCGAGCGGCCAGATGATGGCCGCCCGCGCCTTGGGCATGAGCCGGACCCGCGCGATCGCCTCGGTCATCCTGCCCCAGGCATTGCGCCTCTCGATCCCCGGCTGGTCGAACGAGTTCTCGGGAGTAATGAAGGACACAACCCTCGCGTACGTCGTCGGCTACAACGAGCTGCTTCGTTCAGCCCGTGCCATCATGGATCGACACTACGACGCGGCAATGCTGTCCTTTCTCACCGTAGCCATCATCTTCCTCGTACTCACCTACACCGGGAACCGGGCCCTGGGCTGGCTTGAAGAACGGACTCGTATCCCCGGATTGCAGGTGGCCGGATGGAGCGAGGAGGGACACTCCTAGAACATGAATATGCCACTACTGAAGGTCGAAGACATCCACAAGCGATACGGAAACGAGGAGGTCCTTCGCGGCGTCTCGTTTGAGGTCAATCGGGGCGAGACGAAGGTGTTCATCGGCCCATCCGGAACCGGGAAGTCGACGCTCCTTCGCTGCGTCAATCAGCTCACCCCGCCGGACAAGGGTCAGGTCTTCCTTGAAGGCACCGAGGTGACGCACCACAAGTCGGACATCAATCGCCTGCGGGCGTCCATCGGGTTCGTCTTCCAAGACTTCAACCTGTTCGCGCATCTGACGGCGATGCAGAACGTGAGCATCGGCCCGACCAAGGTGACGCGGATGCACAAGGAACAGGCGCAGGCCCGAGCCCTTGCCGAGCTTGAACGCGTGGGACTTGGCGACAAGGCGAACGCCTACCCCGCCCAGCTCTCTGGAGGCCAGCAGCAGCGGGTCTCGATCGCTCGTGCCCTGGCCATGGACCCGAAGCTCATCCTCTTCGACGAGCCAACCTCGGCCCTGGATCCAGAGCTGATCGGTGAGGTGCTCGAGGTCATGATCGAGCTCGCGCGGGAAGGAATGACGATGCTCTGCGTGACCCACGAGATGGGGTTTGCCCGCTCGGTGGCGAACGAAATCATCTTCATGGAGCACGGCGTGATCGTCGAGCAGGGCCCTCCCCAACAGATGTTCACGAACCCGAAGCACCAGCGGACCGGCGAGTTCCTGCGCAAGATCAGCGAGCTCTACGGGGAGACAGAAAGGTGAGCTTCCTCTTCAAGTGGGAGTGGTTGCCGAAGATGGCGAGCGGCCTCGTCGTGACGGTCGAGGTCACCGCCACCTGCATCGCGATTGGGATCGTTCTTGGAGTCCTTCTCGCTCTCGGACGTGTCTACGGAAGACGACCGATCAGCCTGCCTTGTAGCCTGTTCATCCAGTTCTTCCGCGGGACGCCGCTCCTCGTCCAGTTGTTCATCATCTACTACGGCCTTCCCAACTGGGGGATCCGCCTCCCCGCCTTCGTGAGCGGGATCCTCGCCCTGGGCCTCAACACGGCCGCCTACCAGGCCGAGTACTTCCGCGGCGCGATCCAGTCGGTCAAGAAGGGACAGATGCTTGCTGCGCGGTCGCTCGGAATGAGCCTGACGCAGTCGATCCGCTTCGTGATCCTTCCCCAGGCCCTGCGGTTGGTCATCCCCGCCTGGTCGAACGAGCTGATCCTGATGCTCAAGTCGTCCTCGATCATCTACCTGGTAACGATCTACGACATCATGGGCGTGTCGCAGAAGATCGCCGCCCGCCACTTCAACTACTTCGACGTATACGTCGTGGCGGCGCTCTTCTACCTCGCCCTCGTCCTCATCGTCTCCCTGCTCCTACGCCTGCTCGAGCACCGGGTGCAGATCCCCGGCCTCGGCGTTCACGCCGACCGAAGGTAGCGAGCAATCGGAACCCGACCGGAAGACAGACGATGCGCAAGCTCCCAGGCTACTTCGCGATCTCCATCTTGTGGACCACGAGACCGGAGAGGAGCTTGGGATAGAAGTCAGTCGACTTCTGCGGCATCTTCTCGCCGTGGTCGGCGACGCGACGCACCTCTTCCGGGGAGGTCGGGTTCACCAGGAAGAGGGCCTGTTCCTTCCCCGAGTCGACCTTCGCCACCGCGTCCCGCGGATCGCCCGTGTAGGTCACGTTCCGCTCCTCTTCGAGCGCTTTGGCGTCGATGCCAAGGTGGCGCTCCAGGATCGCCGTGTGAAGGATTGAGACGTCAAGCCTTTTCCAGTCTGAAGAGCGATCGCCCGGAATCAGTCGGTCCATCAGTCCTTCGTCGCGCAGGGCGAGGGTGGTGTAGGTGCCGGGAGCGTAGAACCCGAAAGTGCGGCGGCTCCGCCCCGCCTTGAGCGCCTTCTCCACCTGCTCGAGGGAGGCGTGCCGAGTCACCTCGAAGTCCTTCTCCACTTTGCCGAGAAACCCCTTCGCGTCGAAGCGTACGAGGCCGTGCACGAGCCGGTGCCAGGGCCGGATCGTCATCCCCGGGGAGTCGAGGTTGAAGAGCGTCATCATCCGCGCGTTGAACGACTCCGGCGCCCCCGGTCGCCACCCCTTCTCCTCGCACTCGCGCATGAAGTTGACCGCCGTCTCGTAGCGATGGTGGCCGTCGGCGATGTAGAGGTCCTTGTCCGCCAGGGCCGACTGCACCGCATGAATGGCCGCAAGATCTTCGACCTGCCAGACGAGGTGGCGATTCCCAAAGTCGTCCCGCGCCTCCATCGTCGGTTTCTTCCCTGCGGTCGCTTCCTCCAGGGCGCGGTCGGCGCGGCGGGCTGGGTCGGAGTAGAGCATGAAGATGTGTCCGAAGTTCGCCTCGGTCGCCCGCATCAGGCGAAGACGGTCTTCTTTGGGCCCCTTGAGAGTCCGCTCGTGAGCGTGCACTTTCTCCGGCTCGAGTTTCCCCAGAACGATCACGCCCTTGCGGACAAGCTTCTCACGTGCGAACTCGTACTCCTGGTGGTAGACGTAGAGGGAGGGAACCTCGTCGCGCTTCAGGATCCCCTTCTTCACCCACTCGCCTAGCCGCGCGGCGGCGCGCGTGTACACGTTCTCTCCGTTGTCTCCTGGCTCCCGCTTCCCCTTCTCAAGCCGCACCAAGTTGTACGGGCTGCGATCGTAGTAG
>JAPLGE010000190.1 GCA_026390315.1 Candidatus Bipolaricaulota bacterium | reverse complement strand
GCTGAAGGCACTCTTCCTCAAGACCGTTGCCCTGGGGGATGCTCTTCGAGAAGCCCTTGAGGAGTTGGGCGGGATTGACATCGCCCTCATCTACGGGTCTGTCGCTGCGAACACCGAATCCCTAGAGAGCGACATCGACCTGCTCCTCGTCGGCGACGTTGCCCTGAGCGCCATCACGCCGACATTGACTAGAATCGAAGCCGAACTCCGCCGAGAGATCAACGTGACGATCCTCAGCGCCTCGGAACTGAAAGAGCGCCTCGCTCGCCAGGAACCGTTCATCTCAAACGTCCTCGCCGGACCGACGATCTACCTCGTCGGCACGCAAGAGGAACTGAGGAGGCTCGCGGCATGAACGATTAAACTCGCTCCGTGCCGCCCTCACGAGTCGAGATCGGGCAGCTTCTGGCGATTGCCGAGCGCGACCTCGAGCAGTCACCTCGGGGTTGGCATCAGGCATCGAACGCCCTCGCAGCTGCACCTACTCGTCCCCAGAAAAGGGGCGAGTCGCGAGGTTGGCAGGAGACAAGGCGTGACACCGATTCCTTGTGACCCCGATTCCATGCTTGGGGGTGAAAGCCAGGGAGTCTCAGTGATCGTGATCTGGCGTCAGCGTGCTGTCTAGGTCACCCGCCGCTCACAAGGACATGTCGTACCTTTCTTCGGTGACGGTCTGCCCCCAGGCCCGATGCTTCTTCTCGTCCGTCTTGCGGAATCCTGCCTGCTGGTAGAGGTGCGCCGCGGCCTCAAGATCGCTCGTCGTCCAGAGGAAGACTGACCCGAACCGGCGCTCGCGGCAGAACTGGAGCGCCTCATTGAGAAGGCGGCGCCCGAGGCCCCGGCCGCGCCACGCCGGATGGACGAGGAACCATCGCAGTTGGGCCTCTGTCGCGGACTGCCCGACGACGCCGACGGAGCCGACGATCCCTTCGTTCGCCTCGGCGATCCACAGGCGGTCGTTCCGGGGATTGTGGGATAGGGCAAACCTCGCGAGTCCCTCGGCGACGTAGCCCTCGAACGTGTAATCCCAACCGTGTTCCTGCGCGTAGACCACGCCGTGCAAGTGGACGATCGTGCCGATGTCTCCCGGCTTGAGGTCAGAGCGCAGGCGCACAGGGCCTTCTCGTTTCTCAGACCTCTCCATCGCTCTCCCCTTCCGCGAGCTCCCCGGGCGTCGCGGCTCCGCCGATGGGGGCAGGTCTTCCTTCTTGCAGAAGCGCTTCTCCCCGACCGACCGCCATCGCCCAGCTGACGCCACCGCTAGCGCGCGAGGCCGATCCTCGTGAGAAGGCTCGTGTACCGAGGATCGGAGCGGCACGAGGCGAGCCTCGGGTCGACGGCCATCATGGTGAGTTCATAGTCGCGCTCAGCGAAGGCGCGCTCGAGAAGCGGGAACCCTTCGTCGTTCCTGCCGAGCGCGAAATAGAAGAGAGCGAGCAAGTAGGGTGAGATCGGTTCCCGCTTTGCCTGTTCGAGGACTCGGCCGAGGGAAGCCTCGACTGCCCCTTTCTCCCCCATCGCTTCCCCGAGACTAGCTAGGACCAGCTCGACGTTCGGATCGAACCCGCCCGCAAGCTCCCGCGCCTTCTCGAAGTCCATCCGGGCGAGCTCGTACCGCCCCTGGTCTAGGTAGATCTCCCCGCGGAACACGCGCAGGATGCGGTTGTCCTCACCGAGCGCGAAGTCCATGTTGAACTCGGCGAGCGCAAGGTCCGGCTTGCCTGCGCAGGCGTAGACCTGCCCGAGCGCCCCGTGCTGGACTGCGGACAGGGGATCGAGCGTCTGCGACTTCTTGAGCGCGGCGATGGCGTCATCGAAACGGCCGAACCCAAAAACGATCATCCCCAGCCAGTGATAGGCCAGGGCGTAGCTCGGTGCGAGCTCGATCGCC
>JAPLGE010000116.1 GCA_026390315.1 Candidatus Bipolaricaulota bacterium | reverse complement strand
CCTGGCCAAGAAATACCGGTTGGGCCTCATCCTCGACGTATTCAACGTCTTCAACGTCAACACGATCAACTCCTGGGGAACCCGGGCGGGCTACGACTGGTATTCCGACGATTCGCTCCCGTCGACCAACGGGCACGAGCTCTACGGCCTGACCCTGCCGAGACGGGCGAGGCTCGGCCTCCGCCTGACGTTCTAGGTTCAAGCAAACCGCAGACGCACGAGGGCGGCGGGAGAACCCGCCGCCCTTCTTTTTTCGGGGACTTTTTTTGGGGGCTGTTTTAGCCCGCCCCCATTTTTCGTGATAGAATATCGTTCTCCGATGTCCAAAAGAAAGATTCTCGTCTTCGTCGCCGCAGCCTTCGCCGTCGGCATCGGTGCGCTGGCTTTCCTCCTCCTCCGGCCCCGGACGCCGAACTTCGGTCGCCTCCGGGGCGACAAGGACTGGAACGTCATCCTCATCACCGTGGACACGCTTCGCGCCGACAAGGTCGGCTGCTACGGCAATGCGAACGTAGCCACGCCAACCATGGACGCCTTCGCCGCCGGCGGGATCCGCTATGAGAACTGTATCAGCCAAACGCCGCTGACTCTGCCCTCGCACACGACGATCATGACCGGCACCCTGCCCATTTTCCACGGCGTCCGCGACAACGGCGGCTTCGTCGTCCCCTCTGAGCTCGTGACCATGGCCGAAGCGTTCAAGGCCAAGGGCTACGACACGGCAGCCTTCGTCGCCGCCTACGTCCTCGACTCCAAGTGGGGCCTGAACCAGGGCTTCGACACCTATTTCGACAAGTTCGATCTGAGCCGCTTCGAGAAGATCTCGCTCGGCGAGGTCCAGCGGCCCGGGAACGAAGTCATCGACGAGGCTCTCGGCTGGCTCGAAAAGAAGAAGAGCGGGAAGTTCTTTGCTTGGATCCACCTCTACGACCCCCACTCGCCATACGCGCCGCCCGAGCCCTTCAAGAGCCAATACGCTCAGAATCCCTACCTCGGCGAGATCGCCTTCACGGATACCCAGCTCGCCCGGCTCTGGGACTACCTCGGCCGCAGCGGCCTCCGCGACAACCTCTTCCTCGTCTTTGCCTCCGACCACGGCGAAAGCCTGGGCGAGCACCGCGAAAGCACCCACGGCTTCTTCGTCTACCAGGCCGCCCTCCACGTGCCGCTGATCATCGCCACGCCTTTTCCGGAGCTCCAAGGCCGGACCTCCTCGGAGACGGTCGGACTGGTCGACGTCATGCCCACGGTGTGCGAGATGGCCGGAGTCCCCGTCCCCGCTGAGGTCCGGGGGAGAAGCCTCGTCCCGTCGTTCTTCGCACCGGGGGCCGTCGCGGACCGCCTGGCCTATTCCGAGACGTTCTATCCCCGCTACCACTTCGGCTGGTCCGACCTCCGCAGCGTCCAGAACGGCCGTTTCAAGCTCATCCTCGCCCCGGTGCCGGAACTCTACGACCTCGACCGGGACCCCGGAGAGGAGAAAAACCTCGTCTACCTCGAAAAGAAGGTCTTCGAGGACCTCTCCGTTCGGGCCGGCGTTCTCATGGAAGAGGCCGGCCGCAACGCTCGCGAAGTGGACTTGCAGAAAGTCGACGAGGAGACGCGGGAGAAGCTGGCCGCCCTCGGCTACGTCGGCTCGTTCACGGACTCCTCGAAGCTCCA
>JAPLGE010000119.1 GCA_026390315.1 Candidatus Bipolaricaulota bacterium | reverse complement strand
GGGCGGCGGTGGTGACGAGGCCGGAGAGGTGCTTGCCGAGCCGGGGATCATCCTTCCGGCCGAGGGTGGAGAGGACCTTCTGGCGGGAGCGGCCGTCCACGCGTTGGCTCTCCACCAGTTGGAGGTAGGTGGTGACGGAGCCGTCCTTGTTCTTGCGGTGCTTCTCGCGGATGAACATGACACCAAGACACTAACACAAGACACTCATCCTGTCAAGCACCCCTCCCCTCAGCGTGGCAGCACACATGCCCCACAAAACGACTCGCGACGGACCTCAAAGCACGTACTGATGCGATTGGGTCTCCCGCAGACCGCCAGAATCTGTCAAAGTCGCGGCAGAGCAATTGCCTCGGACGCGATGCGTGGCAAGGCCGGCCGTGCCCGCGTCCGGTGGCAAGAGCTTCCGAGGCCCGGTACGCGATGGGGAACACCTGCGCGTCGTCACACAGCTCATGGGAGGATCTTGCGCGAAGAAGGCGAGACTGACCCTCGCCGACCCGCCCTCGGCAGGTGAGCGGTGAACCTCGGGATCAACGCGGATCCACGTCAACACGGGTCGACCATCAACTGCGTGTCTCTTGCCTCAGCCGTCGGAGGGGAGATCCGTTCCTTGTGGGCTCCGGGTCACACTGACCACGGGTAGATGTTGGCGAGCCGGCGCTCGCTCGGTCCTGCCCAAGGGCTGGGCTATCGGACGATGCGCAGGCTCCCGCCCTTCAGTGTGCGCTCGACTTCATCGGGAGTTGCCCAGCAGAGGTCACCTGGGTTCGTCTGCTTGAGTGCCGACACAGCGACGCCATATCGGACTGCCATCCCGGGGCCTTCCTTCAGGTAGCCAAAGAGGAAGCCTCCTGCAAAGGAATCTCCCGCGCCGACGCGGTCAACCAGCTCGAGGTCGAAGACGGGACCACGGTGGATCTCCCCACCCGCCAGGGCGATCGCGCCCCACGTGTTGCGCCACACGGAAGGAGTCTCGCGGAGTGTAATGACCACTGCCTCCAAGCCGAACCGCGCAGCGAGGGCTCGTGCCACCTCGTCGTAGTCCTTGCCGGTGATTCCGAAGACCCTCTCCGTGTCTTCCTCCGTAGTGATGAGGACATCGGTGTCCTTCATCAGGTCGGTCATTACAGCTCTGGCCTGGTCCTGCGACCAAAGGCGGGCGCGGTAGTTGAGGTCGATCGATACCTTGAGACCGGCGGCCTTCGCAGCCTTCACTGCCTCGCGGGTTGTCGCCGCGGCGGACGCGGAGAGAGCGGGGGTAATCCCCGAGGTGTGGAACCATCGGGCACTCGTGAAAACCGTCTTCCAGTCGACCATTCCCGGCTGGATGTGCGCGGTGGCGGCGTCGCGGCGGTCGTACAGCACGCTGTTCGGCCGCGGGGAAGCGCCGAACTCCGTGAAGTAAAGCCCAACGCGATCCTCTTGCGTCCACAGGACGTGCGACGTGTCGACTCCCTGCTCTCTTGCCTTGTTGGCGATCATCCGTCCGAGGGGATTCGCCGTGAGCCGAGTGACGTAGGCCGTCTCAAGTCCAAGCCGCTGGGCGGCCACCGCCACGTTTAGCTCGGCGCCCCCGACCTGCACATCCAGGCTCGTGGTCTGCTCCAGGCGCTGGAAGTGCGGAGGGGACAACCGGATCATGGCCTCGCCGAAAGTGACCAAGTCATAGCCCATTCTCCCGCTCCTCTCGCGCCTGGCGAACGGCTTCGGCGAGCTGCCGCGCACGCTCGGTCAGGACATCGTACCGGCCTTCGGCGACGGTCTTGGAGTCCACCAACCATCCTCCGGCGCAGACAAGTGCGGCGCCCGCATGGATGTATTGTCCGGCGGTCTGAGCAGTTATTCCGCCGGTGGGAACAAGCGGAATCTGCGGGAGGGGACCCCGCACCGCCTTGAGGAACCCGGGCCCCAACGCGTCGGCAGGGAAGACCTTGACGAGGTCCGCTCCGGCTTCCCACGCGGCCAGAATCTCGGTGGGGGTCATTGCTCCGCAGATCACGGCAACATCGTACCGGTGCCCCGTCTCGATCACGTCGAGCTCGACCGTCGGAGTGACTAGGAAGCGCGCTCCGGCGAGGATGGCCTCGCGGGCCGTCGTGGCATCGAGAATCGTTCCAGCACCAAGCAGCGTGCCATCCAACTGTTCCGAGGCCGCCCTGATGGCCTCGAGGGCCCCCGGGGTCGTCATGGTGATCTCGATCGATGAGATGCCTCCATCTCTGATGGCCTCTGCGACGCGAACCAGATCCGCGGCGGAGTCGACGCGGATGATCGCCAGTCCCCCGTCTCTCCTGAGTCGCTCGACGACGGCGAGCCTATTCACAAACTCCTCCTTTCTGTGATCGGTCTTCTGCATGCCCCTTTCCTGTGAACGCTTGCTGACTCGGTTTCCAAAGCACGGTTCTGCGGTGGGTGGACCCTCCGTTGACGATTCCCTTGACGTCCCGGTTCCTCCTGGGCTCGAGGTCTCGCCACGCACAAGGCTCTCATAGGATTCGCGAGATCGGATGAGGCGCGCCTTCCCGGCCTCAACAAGAAGCTCCGCAGGACGGGGCTGCGAGTTGTACTGGGACACCATGACGTACCCATACGCGCCGGTGTCGAGGATCGCGAGTAGGTCGCCGCGCTGGACCGGGGGCAACAGACAGCCGCGTGCTAGGAAGTCGGCGTTCTCACAGACCGGGCCAACGACGTCGACGATGCGAGGTCTCCCGTGCCTGTCCTCGACCACGCGCACACGGTGGCTTGCCCCGTACAGAGACGGGCGAATGAGCGCGTTCATCCCTGCGTCGACGATGACGAAGTCCTTGGAGCCGGAACGTTTGGTGTAGAGAACGCGCACGAGCAGCAGTCCGGCATCGCCGACAATCAGACGTCCGGGCTCCAGCCGAAGCTCAAGGTCCCTCGGCCAATCGCGTTGGATTGCCTGCGCGAGCTGCTCCAGGGGAAAGGGAGGATCTCCGTCGCCGTACGGGATGGCAAACCCTCCTCCGATGTCGAGGGAACGAGGATTGTGCCCGCGTTCTCTGGCTTCTCTCGCCAGGTCGAGAAGGGCACGGCAGGTTTCCACGTAGGGGTTGACAGACTGGATCTGAGACCCGACATGCGCATGGAGACCGACGAGTTCCAGGCCCCTGGAGCGCCGGATGTGGTCCAGGGCGGCGAGGAAGGCTTCCGTCTCCAGTCCGAACTTGGTTGCCTTCGCGCCAGTCGCGAGATAGGGGTGAGTTCCAGGGGCCACGCTGGGTTGAAACCTGAGAGCCACGGGTGCCCTGCGGCCTTCTCTGACAGCGGCCGCCTCCACTGCCTGGAGCTCCTCGAGGGACTCGACGATGATCGTCCCCACCCCCATCCGAAGAGCGGCTTCGATCTCGCCGTTCGACTTTCCCACCCCAGAGAACGCGGTCCTCTCGGGGAGGAAACCCGCGCGACGTGTCCGGAAGAGCTCACCTCCTGAGACAACCTCCGCGCCAAGCCCCATACGAGCAAGCGACTTCAGGACGGCGACGTTCGAGTTGGCTTTGGCCGCATAGAGGATTGTGAGTGGGAGCGCCGAGAAGGCGCGGCGCAGCTCCAGAACGTTCTTCTCGATCTGCCCCGCGCTGTACACATAGGTGGGGGTGCCGTACGCGCGCGCGAGCTCCGGCAGAGGAATCCCATCGGCCGAGAGGATCGAGCCGTGACACCCCACCCAGGCCGAGCGCGCGAGTGGACGCGTAACGTGAGGCGTGGGGACCGTGTCCGCGAGGGACAGGTCGGTCTCCGTCCGGGGTGGAGACGCGGCAGTAGCGATTTTGACCGCTGCGACGAGAGGAGATCGGGCGGCGCGTGAGGACACCGCCTCGGCCGGATGGTGGCAGGCGATGGCGCGATGGGCGCTGGTGTTGGTCATGACAGGTCTCTCCCTTTGACACACGTCGTCGGCCAGAAGGCAGCGGGGGTGAAATCGGCATCCTTCAGGGGCGAGAAGCAGGCTGGGGACCTCTCCTTTGAGAGTCCCCAACGCGGCTCCTCGCGGGGCGAAGTCCGGGACGGCGTCGATGAGCCCTTGGGTATAGGGGTGATGAGGGTTGGTGACGATGTCCAGTACCGGGCCGTCCTCCACCACGGTGCCGGCGTACATGACGATGACTCGGTCGCAGAGGTTGGAGACCACTCCCAGGTTGTGGGAGATGACCAAGATCGCCATGGCCGTGCGCTGGCGGATCTCGGCGAGAAGCTTGAGGATCTGAAGCTGTACGGAGACGTCGAGGGCGGTCGTCGGCTCGTCAGCGATGAGCAGCTTTGCCCGGCACCCCAGAGCCATGGCGATCAGGACGCGCTGCTGCATCCCTCCGGACAGCTCGTGGGGATACATGCGAAGGATCTCCTCGGGAGCCGGCAGCGCGACGGCGGCGAGGCTCTCGATGGCCACAGCCTTGGCCTGGTTTCGCTTCAGGTGGTGGTGAAGCCGGAGCACACTGGTGAACTGCTCGCCCACGCGGAAGACCGGGTTGAGGGAGGACATCGGCTTCTGGAAGACCATGGCGATCCCGCGGCCGCGGACTTTGTCCCGCACGTCTCGCTCACTCATCGCGAGGATGTCCTGCCCGTCAAAGACCACCCTGCCGCTGACGATCCGGCCCGGTGGGGTGACGAGGCGCAAGATGGAGCGAGTGGCGACGCTTTTCCCACACCCCGTTTCCCCGACGAGGCCGACCGTATCCGATCTCCCGAGGCTGAATGAAATCCCGTCCACGGCACGCACGACGCCCTGGTAGGTGAAGAAGTATGTCCGCAGATCGTCGACCTCGAGGAGAGGCTGTGTCTCAGGCATGCTCGCTCCGTTCATTGGATATCCCGCGACACCACGTCGCGAATCGTGTCCCCCAGCAGGATGAACCCCATGACGAGGAGGAAGATCATCAGGCCCGGAAACGTGATCATCCACCAGCTCGCCGGCAGGTACTGCCGGCCGACGCTGACCATGAGTCCCCACTCTGGGGTGGGTGGCTGGGCGCCCAAGCCGAGAAAGGAGAGTCCGGCCGAGGTGAGGACGGCAAACCCGAGTTGCAGGGTTGTTTGCACCGCGATCGGGCCCACGCAGTTCGGAAGGAGGTGACGGAAGAGGATACGCGGCGTCCGAGCCCCCATGGAGCGCAATGACATCATGAACTCAGTGTTCCTAAGCTTCAGGACCTCCCCGCGCACGATGCGAGCGTGCCACGTCCACCAGACGATAGACAGGGCGAGCATCACGTTCGTGATTGACGGACCGAGTGCCGCGGCGCTGACCATCGCCAGGACGAAGGACGGGACGGCCAGGAAGGCGTCGACGACCCGCATGACCACCATGTCGATCACCCCGCCGAAGAAGCCGCTGATCAGGCCCAGCAGGGTCCCCACGGTCGCCGCTATGCCGACGACGACGAAGGCCACCATGAGCGACACTCTTGACCCGTAGACGATCCGGCTGAACACGTCCTGACCCAGGTCGTCGGTCCCGCAGAGGTGCCTCAGAGAGGGAGGTTGAAATGACTGCGGAAGGTCGATCCGCTCCGGGTCATACGGGGCGATCCAGGGGGCGAAGACGGCCAGCACAGCGATCAGAAGGACGAGAGCGAGCCCGAAGATGGCGAGGGGGGAGCGCCGGACGATGTACAAGACGCGTCTTGCGAGGGTATCGCGCTTCGGCTGTGGGTTCTTCTTCACGGATCTCCTCCCCTAGTAGCGGATTCTCGGATCCAGCGCTC
>JAPLGE010000064.1 GCA_026390315.1 Candidatus Bipolaricaulota bacterium | reverse complement strand
GGCGGTAGAGGGGGACGTTTCGTTCCACGATGGATAGCCACTCCGGCGGGAACGGCCGCCGGCGCAGGCGTCTCCTTCGCGACTCTCTCCACGACCACATCGTGCTCTCCTTGAAGGCAGGCTCGAGGCGCGGGCCTGCCGTTCGCCTTCGCCCCGCGTCGCGTCCATCATACCCGCCGAGGGGGGGGGGTATGGCAAGAAGCGGCGGATCGCAGGGCGCCTTCCTCACGGAGACTCCCCTCGGCACGGTGGGGCTCCTCTGGCGAGAGACCGGGGGCGGACCGAAGGTCGAGCGGGTCTTGCTCCCGGCCGAGCCCAGAGCGGTTGCCGAGCGGCTCAAGCGCGACTTCCCCGATCGCAAGCTGCGCGACTCTCCCGAGGTCGCCGAGCTTGACCGGAGGATCGATCGCTTCCTCCATGGCGAGCCGGGCGCCTTCGACTTGGGGATTCTCGCCCTTGTCGACTGCCCAGGCTTTCAGCGTGAAGTGCTTCTCGCCGAGTCGAGGATCCCGCGGGGTTGGGTCAGCACCTACGGGATCGCGCAAAGCGTGGGAGCTCCGCGTGCGGCCCGCGCCGTGGGGACGGCGCTGGCGCAGAATCCTTTCCCGCTCGTAGTTCCCTGTCACCGGGCGATCCGGGCGGACGGCGACCTGGGCGGATTTCAGGGCGGGCGATGAAGCGCGCGCTGCTCGAGCTCGAAGGGATTCGCTTCGCCGCCTCGGGGAAAGTGACGCTGGAGAAGCTCTGGGTACTGACCATCGCGGGCCGTTTCTTCGTTTGCGACGGCCCTCCGTCGCTTCAGGAAGCCTCCTGCGAGACGTCCCCGCACCGCAGGACGGTACGTTCGGCCCTCGCGCGGGAAAGACACCGGGTCCACCCGGCCGGGCCGCGCGTCCCGGTGCACGGCAGGTGGCCCGCTAGACTGTAGCTTCTGTAAGGATCGTCCGTCGAAGCCAAGCGAGGCGCATGCCCCGCAGATGACCGGAGGGGGTCGAGCCGATGCTGAACGTGGCCACGCAGGAAAGGCGCGCAGCGCAAAGGGATCACACCCGGCTTCTCGAGAGCCTGGCGAAGGCTTACGCGGAGCGCTCGCCGCGGTCGGCGGCCCTGAACCAGCGGGCGAAGAAGACGCTCGTCGACGGCGGAAGCCACGCGCTCCGGCTGATCGAGCCCTTTCCCCCGCGGATCGTGAGGGGGCGTGGTGCCTGGGTGGAGGACGAGGACGGCCACCGGATTCTCGACTTCTGGCAGGGGCATCACGCGAACCTGCTCGGTCACAACCCCGCCTGCGTCACGCACGTGCTCACCCGCGCGTTTCAGGAAGGATACGGCCTTCAGAGCGGGTTCACCGATCGGCTTCAGGTGGAGACGGCCGAGATCCTCTGTCGTCAGACGGGGAGCGAGCGGGCGCGCTTCACCACGAGCGGAACCCTGGCCACGATGTACGCCGTCCTCCTGGCCCGCGCCTTCACGCACCGCCAGCTCGTGATGAAGGTCGGCGGCGGATGGCACGGCGCGCAACCCTGGGGCCTCAAGGGCGTCAGTTACGCTCAAGAAGGGGACATCGGCTTCGAGTGCGTCGAGAGCGCAGGTCTTCCTCCCTCCGTGACCGACGAGGTCGTCGTCACCCGCTTCAACGACCCCGAGATGCTCGAGGATCAGTTCCGAAGGCACGGAGACGAGCTCGCCTGCCTTCTGGTCGAGCCGTTCGTCGGCGTGGGCGGCTACCTCCCCGCGACGCGGGAGTACCTGGAGACGGCGCGCGCCCTGACCGAGCGGTACGAGGCTCTTCTCGTCTTCGACGAGGTCGTTTCCGGATTCCGCTTCCGCGCCGGAGACGCGGCGGCCTTCTACGGCATCCGCCCGGACCTCGCTACGTTTGCCAAGGTAATCGGCGGCGGGATGCCGGTCGCCGCTGTGTGCGGCCGTGCCGCGGTGATGGCCCTCGCCGGCCGCGAAGGCGGGGCGAACGTGAAGTTCTCCGGGGGCACCTACTCCGGTCACCCCGCGTCGCTCCTCGCCGCGAAGGCGATGATGGAGTACCTGGTCCTCCACGAGGACGAGATCTACCCCCGCCTGAGCGAGCTGGGTGAGCGAGCGCGGCGAACGGTCGAGGAGGCGTTCGCGAGCGAGGGGATCCACGCCCGCTGCACCGGACGCGGGAACGAAGCCCTTCCCCCGAGCTCGCTTTCCATGGTCCTTTTCCCCTACGACGAGGCGCACGCCTTGGAGACCCCTGAGGACGTGCGCAATCCCGCCGTCTGCGATCTCGTCTTGGGAGAGACGGCTCTTCAACTGGGACTCCTTCTCGAAGACGTGCACGTCGTGCACGGCCTAGGGTCGCTGACCGCGGCCCACACCGAGAAGGAGATCGCCCTCCTGGGCGAAGCCTGTCGTCGGGTGGCGCGCCGATTCAGGGCGAGTCTCTGAGGAACGTTCCCCTCACGTCGAGCCCCAAGGGACGCCGGCTGACGGTCGCGGCCTTTTTCGTCTTGTGCGGTGAACGAGCCCTGGCTATCCTAGATCCTCTCGCGGACTTCGCTTGAGAAGACGGCGTGAGTGAAGCGGGAAGAGGAGGGCCAAACGTGGAGAAGGCCGAGCTTCGGCCCCTCGTCTTGGAGATCCTGCGGAAAGGCCCGCAGACGCACCCGAACGCGATCGAGCACCAGCTGAAGGCGTTCGCCGAAGGCTACCAGCGCCACGACGCTCTGAAGCTCCAGGAGGTGATCTGGGAGCTCCTGGTGCAAGGGCTTCTCGCTCCGGGGAAGAACTCCGCGAACCTTCACCTTCCCTTCGTCCACGTCACCGAGTACGGGGCGCGCTGCTTGGAGGAAGACGCCCTCCTCCTCTACGACCCCGACGGGTACCTACACGGGCTCGAGAAGCGCCTCCCTGCGCCGCCAGACGCGACGCTGCTCTGCTACGTGCGAGAGGCTCTCTCAAGCTTCCTCTCGGGCCGCTACCTCGCGGCGATCCTCGCCCTGGACGTCGCGAGCGAGCGGACCGTCGACCTTCTCGTCGCGGCCGTCGCGGGAGCTAGGCGAGATCCGCGCGAGCGAACGGCGCTTCGGCGGACCGTCAAGCAGGCGGGACGCAGCCTCGAGCGACGTTTGGACGCGGTACGCCCTTACCTCGCCCCCCTTCCCCTGCCGGCTCCGCTGAAGGACGTCCCGCGCCTCGACCTCCCCAGCCTCATGACCCTGGGCCGGTTGAGTCGCGACGAGGAGGGGCTTCCGACCGAGAGATCGGTCGACCGGGAGACCGCTCACGCGGTCCTCCTCACCTTCCCCGAGACTTGTGAGCGGGTTTTCGCCCTGATCGAACACCTCGGCTCGATCTAGAGCCAGGCGCGTCCCTTTGACAAGGGCCCCTTTCGCGGAGAGGATTCTCCTGAGGATAGAGTGGGGGTGGGCGGTCGGCGCAGACGAGCGGGAAGGAGCCCAACACAAGATGAAACGATACCAAATCATCGTTAACCCCGCCGCAGGGCGGGGCGAAGCGGGCAAGGCGATCCCGGAGATTGAACGGACCCTTGAGTCCCTGGGCCTCGAGTTCGACCTCGTGCGAACCGAGCGGCCGTGGCACGCCGCCGAGCTGGCACAAACGGCCGCGGCGGCCGGGTACGAGGTCGTGGTTGCCGTGGGAGGCGACGGCACGGCGAACGAAGTCCTGAATGGGCTGATGCTCGCGAAAGGGAAGAGCGGGAAGACCGCGGCGATGGGCGTCGTCGGGATCGGCCGCGGGAACGACTTCGCCTTCGGGGTGGGCGTGGAGCGCGGAGTCGAGGTTGGGTGCCGGATCCTGGCGAAGGACAAGCGCCTCACCATGGACGTCGGGCGGGTCGTGGGAGGGCTCTTCCCACAGGGGCGGTACTTCGGGAACGGCGTCGGGATCGGCTTCGACGCCGTCGTCGGTTTCGTGGCTTTGAAGATGAAGCGGCTGCACGGCTTCCCTTCCTACATCGTGGCGGCCCTGAAGACGATCTTCCTCTACTACCGTGCGCCCCAGGTGCGGATTGAGCACGATGGAGGGACGATCGACCAGGCGTCTCTCATGGTCTCGATCATGAACGGCCGCCGCATGGGGGGCGGGTTCTACATGGCGCCCAAGGCGAAGATCGACGACGGCCTCTTTGACCTGTGCATCGCGAGCCAAGTCAGCCGGCCGCGGATCTTCGCCCTCATTCCCAAGTTCATGAAAGGGTCGCAAGAAGGCCATCCCGCCATCACGACCGGCCGGACTCGCCGCATCAAGGTGACGGCGGTGGAGGGAGTCCTCCCCGCGCACGCCGACGGAGAGACCCTGTGCACGGATGGGAAGGAACTGTCGATCGAAATCCTCCCGCGGGCGATCGACGTCATCTCCCCCCTGGCGGAGGGTCCCGCGTGCCGCTAGCCAAGCGGGCGGTCAACGGAACGATCGACCTTCTGACCGGCCTCCTCTGCCGTGTCGAGGCGCAAGGCCTGGAGAAGGTCCCGGAGCGAGGGCCGCTCCTGCTCATCGCGAATCACATCAACTTCCTCGAGATCCCGGTCTTTCGGAAGTACCTCGATCCGCGGCCGGTGACCGGCCTCGCCAAGGTCGAGAGCTGGAAGAACCCGCTCGTCGGCTACCTCTTCACCCTGTGGGGAGCGATCCCCATCCGCCGCGGCGAGACCGACCTCGGGGCGATGCGCCAAGCTCTCGCTGTCCTTGAGCAGGGCTACATCCTGGCGATCGGCCCCGAGGGAACGCGGAGCCACGACGGCCGCCTCGGCCCCGGCCACCCGGGCGCGGTCACCCTCGCCCTTCAGAGCGGCGCCCCCATCCTTCCCATCGCCCACTTCGGCGGAGAGTCGGTTGGCCGGAACGTGAAGCGCCTGCGGCGGACCCGCGTTCACATCGAGGTCGGCGACCCGTTCCACCTTGACTCGGGCGGCGTTCGCGTGACGCGGGAGGTGCGCCAGAAGATGGCCGACGAGATGATGTACCAGCTCGCGGCACTCCTTCCGCTGGCCTATCGGGGCGTCTACTCCGACCTCGGGAAGGCGACCGAGACCTACGTTCGGTTTGCCCCGCCGCACCGGTCGAACCTCCGGCGGGCCTGCGAAAGCGGGACGGCGTGAGCTCTGGGAGAACCTCCCAAGCCGAATGAGCAAGCAGGAGAAGAAGGTTGATCGGGAGGCTCGCCCACGCGCGCGAGACCTCGGCATCACCCCGGGCCTCCTTTCGCCGGGGCGCTGGAATGCGATCACCGACGTCGCCGGCGTCCGCGTCGGCCACGTCACGGTGGTCGAGGGGGCTGACCTTCGCACCGGCGCGACCGCGATCCTCCCGCATGGCGGGAACGTCTATCAGCAAAAGGTTCCGGCGGGCCTCGCCGTGGGGAACGGCTACGGGAAACTCCTGGGCGTGACCCAGATCGAGGAGCTCGGCGAGGTGGAGACCCCGATCGTCCTGACGAACACCCTCTCCGTGCCGGCAGCGGCCGAGGCGATCCTCGACTGGACTCTCGCTCAGGCGGGGAACGAGGCGGTTCGCTCCGTGAACCCGGTCGTCGGGGAGACGAACGACGGGGTCCTGAACGACATCCGCCGCCGCGTCCTGACGCGGGACATGATCCGCGGCGCGATCGAGGCGGCCCGCGAGGGGCCGGTGGACGAGGGGGCGGTCGGCGCCGGGACCGGCACGATGGCCTTCGGCTGGAAGGGCGGGATCGGAACGAGCTCGCGCCTCCTCCCGGGCTTCCCGAGAGGCTGGGCGGTCGGCTCCCTCGTTCAGACAAACCTCGGCGGCGCGCTCGAGATCCTTGGCGTTCCGGTCGGCATCGCGCTCGGGAGGGACACGCGGGCGGTCGAACACAAGCAGGGGAACCCTCTGGGGTCAGTCCTCATCGTGCTCGCGACGGACGCGCCGCTCTCCGACCGGAGCCTCGTTCGCCTCGGCAGGCGTGGTCTGGCCGCCCTCGCCCGGACCGGAGCCTCGCTTTCGAACACCTCCGGGGACTACGCGATCGCCTTTTCGACCGCCGTTTCGGTTCGCCGGAGCCCCGAGAGGCGGCAGGGACTCTCGTCTATCGCCCTCCTCCCCGACGAGCGGATCTCTCCCCTCTTCCAAGCGGCCCTCGAGGCCACGGAGGAGGCGATCTACAACTCCCTCTTCCGCGCGACGACCGTGGTCGGCTTTGCGGGGGCCGTTGCCGAGGCGATCCCGGTGGACGCGGTCGTTTCTCTCCTGCGGAGCGGCGGGCGTCTGGCCTAGGAGCGGATTCTCCCCTCGGGCGGGACAGCCTGGCCGAGCACGAGTGACGGAGGCCGTGTCCGCGGCGACCTCATGGGATAGGCTTCTCTCAAGGTGCGTCCAGAGGCTCACAAGAGACGGCCGGGAGGGGACGATGTCAGAGAACAAGGATCGAGATCGAATCGCGTTCCCGCGCCTCTACACCCTGGGGGAGGAGATCGCGAACGCGATCACCCACGGGGTGGGGACGGGACTCAGCATCGCGGGGCTCACTGTCCTCCTCGTTTTGGCCGCACTCAACGGAGACTCCTGGCGGATCGTCTCCTTTTCGATCTACGGGACGACCCTCGTCCTTCTCAACCTCGCCTCGACCCTCTACCACAGCTTTCAGCACCCTCAGGCAAAACGCGTCTTCCGCTTCTTCGACCACGGCTCAATCTTCCTTCTCATCGCCGGAACCTATACTCCGTTTCTCCTGGTGAATCTGCGCGACAGCCCTTGGGGATGGACTCTCTTCGGGATCGTCTGGGGGATCGCCCTCTTGGGAATCCTGTTCAAGGCTGTCTTCTTCGGGAAGCTCCGGAGGCTCTCGGTCGTTGCGTACGTCGCCATGGGGTGGCTCGCCGTGTTCGCGTGGAAGGAGATGCTCACTCACGTGGCCCCGGGCGGCCTGATCTTGGTTGGGGTCGGCGGGGTCGTGTACACGGTCGGGATCGCGTTCTACGGCTGGCGGAAGCTCCCCTACAGCCACGCGATCTGGCACCTCTTCGTCCTCGCCGGGAGCGCCTGTCACTTCTTTGCGGTCCTCTTCTACGTTCTGCCGCTCGAGTAGAGAGCAGGATGCCGACGAACGTCGAGATCAAGGCGAGGGTCCGAGACCCCGAGGCGATGAAGAAAAGGGTCGTGTCGATCGCCGATGGAGCGGGGGAGAGGCTCCTTCAGGAGGACACCTTCTTCCAGGTCGCGAAGGGGCGCCTCAAGCTCCGCATCCTGGCCCCTGACCGGGGCGAGCTCATTTACTACGAGCGCGAGGATTCTTCCGGCCCGCGGCCGTCAGCGTATTTCCTGGCGAGGACTCCCGCCCCCGCCAGTCTCTCTCAGGTGCTCACGAAGGCTCTCGGCGTTCGGGGCACGGTCCGGAAGGAGCGGCTTCTCTACCGGAAGGGTCGGACGCGGATCCACCTCGACCGGGTCGAGGGCTTGGGCTCATTCCTCGAACTCGAGGTTGAACTGGGTCCCGGCGAGGCGAGCGAAGACGGAGACGCGGAGGCGAGAGACCTCATGACGCGGCTCGGGATCGGCGAGGACGACCTCGTGATGGTCGCGTACGTGGACTTGCTCGAGGAGGAGAAGAAGCCGGCCTAGGCCTTCTTTGTCTTCTCGGCGCGGGCGGCGAGGACCTTCTCCGCCACGGAGGCGGGAACCGGCGCGTACTCCGCGAACTGCATGGAGAAATCGCCCCGGCCGCTCGTGAGACTCCGCAGTTCGGACGAGTAGCCGAACATCTCGGCGATCGGCACCTCGGCGCGCAGGACGGAGGTCTTCCCCTTCGTCTCCATCTCTAGGATCTTCCCGCGCTTGCCGCACAGGCTCCCCGTGACCGGGCCGGTCGCGTCCTCAGGGAGGGTTGCCTCAATCCGCGCGATCGGCTCCAGGAGTCGCAACCCGCTCTTCCGGCAGGCATCGCGGAAGCCGGCGGCTCCGCAGGTGCGGAACGCCATGTCTGAGGAATCGACGTCGTGCGTCGAGCCGTCAAGGACAGCGACCTTGATGTCGGTCACCGGGTAGCCGGCGTACGGGCCCTCCGCCATCGCGTCGATGATCCCGCGCTCGATGGCCGACACGTACTCCCGTGGGATCCGGCCGCCGACGACCTCGCTTGAGAACTCCAGGCCCGAGCCGGGCTTCCCCGGCTCGAGGCGGATGACCATGTGAGCGTACTGGCCGCGGCCGCCGGTCTGTTTCACGTGCTTGTGCTCGTGCACGATCGGCTTCATGATCGTCTCTCGGTAGGCGACTTGCGGTCGCCCCACCTTCACGCCCACGCCGAACTCGCGGCGGATCCGGTCGACGATGATCTCGAGGTGGAGCTCGCCCATCCCCGAGAGGATGACCTCGTCGGTCTCCGCGTTGGCGGTCACGGCGAAGGTGGGATCCTCTTCGGTCAGGCGGGCGAGGGCCTTGGCGAGGCGATCGCGATCGGCCTCGGTCTCGGGTGCGATGGCGAGGTCGATCACCGGGGTCGGGAACTCGATCGACTCGAGGACGATCGGATGCTCCTCGCTGGAAAGCGTGTCGCCCGTGCGCGTCTCGGCGAGACCCACAACCGCGCCGACATCGCCGGCGTGCAGGACCTCGACAGGTTTCCGCTCGTTCGCGTTCATCTCGAACAGCCGGCCGATCCGCTGGCGCTTTTGGCGCGTCGCGTTGTAGACCGTGTCGCCGACCTTGAGCGTGCCCGAGTAGACGCGGACGAAGACGAGCTTCCCCACGTGCCGGTCCGCCTGGACCTTGAAAGCGAGGGCCGCGAGCGGCGCGTCGTCGCGCGGATGCCGGACCAACTCGGTGTCCGCCTCGCCCTGCGCCGCGATCACGGGCGGGAGGTCGGCCGGAGAGGGGAGGTAGTCGACGATCGCGTCGAGGAGCCCCCGCACGCCCTTGTTCTTGTACGCGGCGCCGCAGAGGACCGGGATGATCCGTCCTTCAATCGTGGCGCGACGGAGCGCGCGGACCATCTCTTCGCGAGACGGCACTTCGCCGCTCAGGTACTTCTCCATGAGGTGGTCGTCCTGCTCGCTGATTCGCTCGATCAGGGTCTCTTCCGCCTCGCGGGCTTGCGGAAGGAGCTCCTCCGGGATTGGCTCCTCGCGGAGCTCGATCCCCTGCGGCGTGTCGTCGTAGTAGACGGCCTTCATGTCCATGAGGTCGATCACCCCGCGGAACGAGTCCTCCGCCCCGATCGGGATGACGACCGGCACGGCGTTCGCCCCGAGCTCGTCGCGCATCTCTCGCACCACGCCGGCGAAGTCGGCGCCGGTCCGGTCCATCTTGTTGATGAAGGCGATCCGCGGGACGCGGTACTTCTCTGCCTGGCGCCACACCGTCTCCGACTGAGGCTGGACTCCGCCGACGGCGCAGAAGAGCGCGACCGTGCCGTCGAGGACACGCAGGGACCGCTCGACCTCGGCGGTGAAGTCCACGTGGCCGGGGGTGTCGATGATGTTCGCCCGGTACTCGCGCCAGTAGGCGGTCGTGGCGGCCGAGGTGATGGTGATCCCGCGCTCGCGCTCCTGGGCCATCCAGTCCATGGTCGCCTCGCCGTCGTCCACCTCGCCGATCTTGTGGTTCTTCCCGGTAAAGAAAAGGATCCGCTCCATGACGGTCGTCTTCCCGGCGTCGATGTGCGCCATGACTCCGACGTTGCGGACCTTCGTGATGTCAAGCTTCGTTCCCATGCTAGCCTCCACAACCGTTTGGACACCTGCCGGCCGGTTCTGCGCTCACGCGCCAACAGGTGTCCCATCACATAGGCGACCTCGCCCGGGTGGACGAAGCCGCTTGACCTTGCACATTCGTACGGAAGTTGTTGTTCGAGCGTCAGTCGAAAGACTTCCTGTAAGCAGCGTAAGGATACCCGCTCGCGTGCGATTGTCAAGCCCTCTTGGGATCTCCTGTGCGTCGGTCGGTGCGGAGCCTCTGGAATGCCCTTGGGAAAGCTCTTTAAGGCGACGGGGACTTGTCCCCGCGCTGGAGGGCCTTTGAGAGGAGTGGTATCGGGCGACACGTGGTCCGTCGGGTCTCTTGGGCAAACAGCCAGCGAGCCACAGAGCCCTTTGATCTGTCAGTCGGTTGTCTCTCCAGAAAGGGAGAAGCGTGGGTGCCTGGTGGAGCCCACGCGTTTACCCTAGGGAGTTCGCCCATGGGCCAGGTCGGCGGGACCTGCGCCCCCCTTCGGTCCTGCAGGACGGGCTACGCTTGCCGCATGAAGAGATTCCTGTTTGTGGCGGTCATCCTCACCGTTCTGGTCATCGCACTCGTGGTCGGGATCAGGGCGCTCCGGCATCGGCCGGGCGAGGCATCAGTGGCTCAGTCGAAAGCAACGATCGTCGTCGTGGTTGACCCCGCTCACGGCGGGAGGGATCCGGGCGCCAACGCGGAAGGGGTCTTCGAGAAAGACATCGTCCTCGCCATCGCCAACAAGGTGAGCGCTCTTTCCGTCGAGCATCCCAGCCTGAAGGTCGTCTTGACGCGGGCGACGGACGTGGAGGTCGTCTCGGACGAGCGGATCGCGCTCGCCGCGAAAGAGGCAGCCGCTCTCTACGTGGCGATCCACGTCAACGCCTTCGACAAGCCGAGCGCGAACGGGATCGAGACGTGGGTCGACAACACCCGCGCGCAGGGAGATCCCAGCTGGACGCTGGCCCGAGCCTTGGAGAAGGCGGTCATCGCCTCCTCCGGAGCGAAGGACCGCGGGGTCCGGACGCAGGACCTCTTCCTCAGGCGCCTGACGATCCCCGCAGCGGCGACCGAAGTCGGTTTCGTCACCTCTCCGGACGAGCGCGCGAAGCTCCTCGATCCGGCGTACCAGGAGCTCGTGGCGCGAGGAATCCTGCAGGGGATCGCCGACTACGTCGCCACGACGGGGATGACCCCGGTGGTCTCTACGGGAACCCAGCCGACGACGCAGGCTGCGAGCGCATCGACGCAGGGGACGGCGGCTCGATCGCCGGGCACGGCCCCGAAGAAGGGAACCGGCAGCTAAGGATCACGCGCCGCCACGAGAGGAACGCAAGACACGAGAGCCCTAAGCCGCGCCGGTGAGGCGGCGCGGTCGAGGGGCTTTCTCGCTTGAGAACCCCATCCAGGCCAACTCACTCGCCGCCGTCACCCGGGAAGAGCGCCGCGGTCCTCTACTTCAGCGTTCGGTACTGATCGCCGAAGGCGGCGATCAGATCCTGCAAGGTGAATGGCGTCGTGCTGAAGTACACCTGAAGCGCGAACTCCGAGTCGTCGAACGCCTTCATCGGCCCCACCACGACCGTGTAGGTCCCGGCTTCCACGGGGTAGATCCCGCCGTAGATCGACGCCTGGGTTCCCGCCCTCCCCTCGGCTTTCTTCCCGGACGGATCGACGTACCACACGCCGATCCACTGTCCCGCCTCGTCGACGAGCGCGCAGGAGAGGTACCCGGCGGAGGGGATCGTGACGGTGTAGGTTCGCTTGTCCTGCTTTCCAAGGTTGAACTCCGTCTCGGTGCCCGCGAGTTGGTAGATGTGCCCGCTCGCCTCGAAGAGGACGCGGATGCCTGATGCCGTCGCTGTCCCAGTGGAGGGCCCCGCCGTCCCCGAGGGGGGCGTCGCAGGCGCGCCGCTGGACGTCGCTCCCTCGAGGAACGTCCACGACTCGAACATCGCCTGGGCGATGGGGAGGTACGTCGCGAACTCCTCGGGCGAGGAGGTGTAGGCAAACGTGCAGAAAACGTTCCCGTTTGGATGTGGGAAGACGACCTCCCAGGCCCGGTAGGAGGTCCCCTGCTGGGTGAACTCAGCCGTGAACCCCTTTCCCGCGAGCTTCCGTCCGTCGGACAGGGTCCACGTCCAGAGCTTCGGATCGTAGATGCGGATCTCCTCCGAGCCGCTCGCGAGCTCGCACTTGAACTCGCTCAGCACGTCGTCCACGCTCGCGTACTTCCCGCCGAGCGCGGTCGACGCCAGGTTCTGAATGGTGACAGTTGAGTAGTACGCCGGCGTCCCCCGGGCACCGGAGAAGACCACCGTGTACGGGGAGGGGTTCTGGTAGATCCAATCGGACGGGTAGCGTATCAAGTACCCGAATCCTTGGCCCTGGAAGACGTTTCCGAGCTTCATGTCCTGCGCGAATGCTGGAGCGCAGGCAACGAGAACACACACAGCCACGAGGGCGAGAGTGCGCACGATCGCCTCCTTTGAGACGGACTCGACGTTACCGTACCCCGTCCTTAGGCGGAGAGTCAACTCGCGCCGGGAAAGCTGCAAGGACAGAGAGGTGCGCCCGCCCGGGCGCATCTTGGCAACCGGCTTAGGAGCAATGCCGGATGCTCAGTAACGACCACGGGGCCTTAGATTCTCGAATCACCCGCACGGTCTGACGTGTCAGTTGGCCTGCCTGCTCGCCTTGCCGTGTCAATGGTTGTCGAAGTCGTTGTACGCCGCCTCCGCGCGCAGGGCGGCGCAGATCTCAAGCAGCGCCTGTCTGGTCGGATCGGTCTCCTCGATGAACTGGACGTCCATTCCCCGGATCCGTTCGCGTGCCTTGTCGAATGCCGACCGGAAGTCGGGATCCTTCATGAGATCCCTGCGGGATCCC
>JAPLGE010000016.1 GCA_026390315.1 Candidatus Bipolaricaulota bacterium | reverse complement strand
CGCGGTTCCAAGCAACCAAAGCTGAGGAGACTCTACCAAGAAGAGCCGAAGGAGGCGAAGGACATGAAGTGGGGTGGATACGACATGTACGCAGGGGACAGACTGAGCAGGGCGTTCGCGAAGATCGTGGGCAAGAGAGCGATCTACTACTTGATGATGGTTCTCGCACTGGGCTTGGTCCTGGGCGCGGGCCTCAAGTGGCACGGCTAGAAGCGGCCGCTTGAGGGGAGAGAAAGGAAACGCCACGGGCATCTCTGGCAAGGCCTCGCGGCAAACACTCTACTGAAGTGGCATTCATCGGGCACTAGGTTTTGCTCCTGCTTTGTGCTAGAGTTGGGAAGGTAGAACTCCCCGTCCGATAGGAGGCAGAGTGGACCTTCCCGCCAAGGCAAGGTTTCTTGTTTACTGCCTTGGGTTTCTTGCCCTCAGTGCCCTCGTCTATTACGCGCGCCAGCTCTCGCTTGTCTCCGTCGAGCAGGGCATCGCGTTCGTCCTGTTTGTCCTTCTCGGATTCCTTTCCGAGGTCTACGCCACGTGGATACCGGTCTACGGCAGCGAGATCTCAAGTTCCATCGCGATCTACCTGGCCTCGCTGTTCGTCCTCGGGCCGGCGCTCAGCGTTTTCGTGGTTCTGCTGACAACCCTGGCTTCGGAGACCGTAATGCGTTGGGGCTACCTCCGCGATTCGGCCTCCCGCTTCGCCCACGCGCTTCTGTTCAACGTGAGCCAGTTCGTCCTCGCGGTCGGCGTCACAGGCCTGATCTTCACGCTCGGCGGGCCGAGCGCGCCCCTTGAGCTCAAGTCGCTCAGCGGCTACCTGTGGGCGCTCGCGGCGTTCCTCTCTTGCGTAGTGATCAACACCTCCCTTGTGATCGGCATTGTGGCCATGGTGGAGAAGTCGAGGTTCTCTCACGCGGTCAAGGCCTATTTACGGGACTTCAGCTTCCAGTACCTCGTGCTCTTCGTCGTGGCGCTGCTCCTGACCGTGCTTTATTCCCTCTCGATCGGCCACATGTTCCTTGCCATCGTTCCGCTCGTCTTGGTGCACGTGTCGTTTCGGAGCTACCTGCGCCTGCAAACCGAAGCGCGGAAGACGTTCGAGCGGATCTCCCGCATCCTGGACGAGCGCGATCACTACACCGCGGTGCACTCAACCGCGGTGGCCGAGCTTGCCGTGAAGATCGCGCGCAAGATGGGGCTCTCAGAGGGGGAAACCGAGAAAACCGAGATCGCCGCGATGATCCACGACATCGGCAAGGTGGCGATCCCCGACTCGATCCTTCTCAAACCTGGCCCGCTGGATGCCCACGAGTGGGCGGCGATGAGGCGCCATCCTCTCATCAGCGCGGAGCTGATCGAGGGGCTGGAGTTCTACGCGCCGGTCGCAGATGCCGTGAAGCGGGAACACGAGCGTTGGAACGGCAGCGGGTACCCGAATGGCCTCAAAGGGGAGGAGATCCCTCGCATCGCCCGCGTCATCGCGGCGGCGGACATCTACAATGCCCTGATCACCGATCGACCCTACCGAAAGGCCTTCACTCCCGCTCAGGCAAGAAAGATCATTGAGGAAGCGCGGGGAACCGACCTTGATCCGGCCGTCGCGGACGCCCTGCTTGGCGTGCTAGACAGCGAGTGAGCGGCTCTCCCCATTGAAGGGCGTGCCTGCGGGAAGTAGACTCAGAGCAATTCCATGTTCCTCATCGTTGCCGTCATCCTCGGCGTGATCATCGGCTACTTGAGCGGAGGCCGGCTGTCCCGTCTTGCCCTGCTCAAGTTGAAGTTCCTTTGGCTTGTCCTGGTCGCGCTCCTGATCCAGTTCCTCATCTTTCCTCTCTTCACGGATCGCCCAATCCTGCCGTACGGGACTGCTCCGCTCCATCTTCTCTCCTACGCGCTCGTCTTCCTTTTCCTTGCGATGAACTTCCGCATTCTGCCACTCCTCGCGGTCGGGATCGGTGCTCTTCTGAACTTGCTTGTCATCTGCGTGAACGGCGGGTACATGCCCTCCTCGGCCACCGCCCTCTCTCGTTCCGGCGCCGCCGACGTGGCGCGGCTCCTGATCGAAAAGGGCACGTACGGGAACGTGAAGCTCATGGGAAAGGGGACGACTCTCGACGCCCTCGGCGATCTGCTTTACCTTCCCAAAGGGCTTCCCTTGGCCACGGTGTTCAGCGTGGGAGACCTCGTGATGGCCTTTGGCCTAGCCTGGCTTGTCTTCTGGGGGATGAGGCGCCGTGCGTGAAGACCTCTCTACTCTTCTCTCCCCAAGGTCTGTAGCCGTCGTGGGCGCGAGTCCCCGAGCGGGGTCGGTCGGCGGCGAGATCCTACGCAACATCGTGCGCAGCGGCTACGGCGGCTTGGTCTATCCGGTGAACCCGAAGCACGCGGCCGTCGAGGGTCTCCCCTGTTTCCCCGGCGTGGAGAGCCTCCCGGAGACAGTCGATCTCGTGGTCGTTGCGGTGAACAAGGACCTCGTCTTGGACGTCGTGCGGCGCTGCGGAGAGAGCGGCATTCGGAACGTCGTCGTCATCACAGCAGGATTCAAGGAGATCGGAGAAGAAGGAGAGGCGCGGGAGTCCGCGCTGAGGGACCTCGTGCGGCGCTACCAGCTGAATCTTGTCGGGCCAAACTGCATGGGGATCATCCACAACTCTTCCCTGACCCAGATGAACGCCTCTTTCTCGCGCTGGTTTCCCAAGAGCGGCAAGATCGCCTTCGTCTCCCAGAGCGGGTCCCTCGGGGAGACGGTGCTGGAGTTCTTCGAGGAGATGAAGTTGGGGGTCTCTCTCTTCGTCAACCTGGGCAACCGGGCGGGCCTCTCGGAGAACGACTTCCTCGACTACCTGGCCACGGATGAGGGAAGCGAGGTCGTCTTCCTCTATCTGGAGAGCTTCGCCGACCCAGGAGGGTTCCGCCGACTCGTGGAAGAGATCGGGGCGAGGAAGCCCGTGGTCGTGTTGAAGGCCGGTCGGACGAAGGCCGGAGCCGCGGCCGTTTCCTCTCACACCGGCTCGCTCGCGAGCGTCGACGCCACGGTGGACGCCTTCCTCGGCCAATCGGGTGCGATCCGCGTCTCGTCGATCCCGGAGCTCCTGCGGGCGCTCCCCGCCTTGGAGAGGAGGGCCATTCCGGCCGGGAGGAAGACGGTGATCCTGACCAACGCCGGCGGGGCGGGGATCATCGCCGCCGACGCCTGTGAGCGGGTCGGACTAGACGTGGAGCCACTTGCGCCGAACGTTCGAGAGAAGCTCGCGACCTTTCTTCCTGAGGAGGCGGGCCTCACGAACCCCATCGACATGATCGCGACGGCGAACTCCTCGCACTACGAGCAGGCCCTTCGTGCCGTCCTTCCTTCTTTCGACGCTGCGATCGTCATCTTCCGCCCGCCGCTCGTCCTCAGCGAACCCGCCGAGCGGGTCGCCGAGGCCATCCTGCGGGTCGTCGAGGAGATCCCGCACAAGCCGGTTCTCGTCTCCACGCTCAGCCATGGGGCCGCGGTTGCTTTGTTCTCCGAGCGCCTGACCCAGGCGAGGATTCCCGTCTACACGATGCCGGAGGAAGCCGTCGACGCGCTGGCGATCCTCCGTCGCTTTGGGGAGCGACGAGAGCGGGTGCGCCCGATGACGCACACGCCGAGCCCGAGCCGGGGGACGGCGGAAAGGGTCTTAAGGAAGGCGCTCGACGAGGGACGCTCTCTTCTCTCCTTTCAGGAGGGGGCAGAGGTGCTCTCGTGCTACGAGATTGAGGTCCCTCCGTTTGCCTACGTCGAGGGGGAGGCCGTCGCTCGGCCGTTCGTGAGTCAAGTGGGGTTTCCCGTTGTCGCCAAGGTCGACGCGCCGGGCCTCCTCCACCGCTCTGAGCACGGGGCGGTGATCACGGGCATCGCCAATTCGCACGAACTCGCCCGAGCCATTCGACGGTTGAAGGAACGGATCCAGGCAGAGCCGGCGCTGTTCGGGGGGAGAGTCCTCCTACAGCCGAGCCTCTCCGGCCGAGAGCTGATTCTGGGGATGAAGCGCGATCCGTCCTTTGGTCCTGTCCTTGCGTTCGGCCTCGGCGGGACGTGGGTCGAGGCCCTCAAGGACGTCTCCTTCGGCGTGGCGCCCCTGTCGCTCGACCAGGCGGAGCGGATGATCCGTTCGATCCGCGCGTTTCCGCTCCTCGGGCGCTTCCGCGGGCAGTCTCCCGTCGACCTCTCTGTGCTTGCCTTTCGCCTGGAACGCCTAGGACGGCTCTCCCTCGACCTCCCCTGGATCGATGAGGTGGACTTGAATCCGTTCAGCGAGACGCGCTGCCAAGGAGGTCAGACAGCGCCCTTTGAACGCATCCGCTTGGGCGGTAAACCCAAGGCCGGCCGACACCGTGTCGCGGACTCGCCGTTTGTCCAGAGCCTATCTCACGGCGTCAAGCTCCCCTTGGCGTTTGGTGGTGATCTGGTTCACCCGGTTGAGCTGCCTGGCGAACGGGACGGCCTCCCGAATGTGCGGGACTCCGCAGATCCAGGCAATGGTGCGATCCATTCCCAATCCGAATCCTGCATGCGGGACGGACCCGTAGCGGCGGAGGTCAAGGTACCACTCGTAGGGCGCCCTCGGTAGGTGGTTCTCATCGAGCTGACGCTCGAGGTCTTCGAGGGTGTCCACGCGTTGGCTTCCGCCGATCAGCTCGCCGTGGCCCTCGGGAGCGATCAGGTCAGCCGCGAGCACGCGCGACGGGTCGCGCGGGTCGCGCTTCATGTAGAAGGGCTTCATCGAGGCGGGGAAGTACTCCACGAAGACCGGCTTCTGGAAGTGCTCGCCAAGAGTGGCTTCCTCGGGCACGCCGATGTCGTCTCCGAGGCTCAGCTCGTGCCCCGCGCCTCGCAGGAGTGAAACCGCCTCCGCGTAGCTCACCCGAGGGAAAGGCCGCGCGACCTCTTCGACGAGCCGCTCCGTGTCGCGCTGGAGGAGGTCGAGTTCGCGCTTTCTCTCTTTCGCGACCGTCTCGACGACGAAGGCGATGAGTTCCTCCTGGAGGCGAGTGTTCTCCAGGTGGTCACAGAACGCCATCTCTGCCTCGGCCATCCAGAACTCCGTCAAGTGCTTGCGCGTCTTTGACTTCTCGGCTCGGAAGACGGGGCCGATCCAGTAGACCTTCCCGAGGGCCATCGCGGTCGCCTCCAAGTAGAGCTGCCCGCTCTGTGAGAGGTAGGCCTTCTCTCCGAAGTAGTCGACCTCGAAGAGCGTGGTCGTCCCCTCGACCGACGCTCCGGTAAGGATAGGGGCCTCGGTCGCCACGAACCCCCGTTCGTGGAAGTAACCGCGCACGGCGCGGAAGACGGCGTCGCGGATTCGAAGGATCGGGACCTGCTTTCCGGTGCGGATCCACAGGTGGCGGTGGTCCATGAGAAACCCAGGAGAGTGCTCGGTCAGCTCGATCGGGAACGGGGCGGCCGGCTGATGGATGACGGTGAGCCCTGTGACGTCGAGTTCGCACCCGCCAGGAGCGCGAGGCTCCTCACGGATCTTCCCGGTGATGGCCAGCGACGTCTCTTGAGGAAGCGGGGCGGCTTGAGCGAACAGGTCGGGCGAGTTGGGCTTGGTGAGGACTCCCTGGATGACGCCCGTGCCGTCACGGACCTCGAGGAACAGGATCTTCCCGCTCGAACGCTTGTTGTACAGCCACCCGCGGAAGGTGACCTCCTCGCCCACAAACCTCTTGGCTTCCTCCACACTGATCGTGCGCATCGTCTCTCCTCGCGACGGTTTCGCACAGGGTAGAAGGTCGCTCCTACCTTTGCAAGGGGATCCCTTCTTCGACGGTGGCCTCGACCGGGAGAGGCGCCTCCTTGATCACGCGGTGCTTCCAGTTTCCGGTGAGGAAGAAACCGAGCGCCAGGACTGCCGTGCCGGCGTTCGAGAGGGGCATCGACCACCACACGCCGCTTGCGCCCATGTTCAGCGTGAATCCAAGGAGGTAGACGAGCGGGACGCGGAGCCCCCACAGTCGGAACAAGTCGAAGAACATCGAGTAGAACGTGTGTCCAGACCCCTGGTACGTGCCGATGATAACCTGCAGGATGGCCATGAATGGGAAGGCGAGTGCGGTCACCGAGAACATTGGCGCTCCGAGCTGGACCACTTCGGCGTCGGCGATGAAGAGACGAACCAGGGATCCGCGGAGCACGTAGACGAACGCGCTCGCCACGACGAGGAACCCAGCCGAGATGACCATTCCTGTCCACGCCGCGCGCTGTGCGCGGTCCGGTTTCTCCGCACCGAGGTTTTGGCCGACCATCGCGGCGGTGGCTTGGCCGAGGCCCGTGGCCGGCATGAGGGCGACGGAGATGATCCGATTCCCGATCCCGAAGGCGCCGACGACGGCCGTCCCGAATCGGGCCAGTGTCCCCATCATCACGGCGAAGCCGAGGGCGGTCCCGGACTGGCCGACCGAGGAGGGAAGACCGATCGCCACGATCTCCTTCACCCTTTTCCAGCGCAGGCGAAGGTGGCGAGGGCGGATGTGGACTCTGAGTCTACCGGAGAAGAGCAGGTACATCCCCACGGCCGTGACGCCGGCCTGACAGAAGACCGAGGCGGCGGCCGCTCCGGCGACGCCCCAGCCGGGGAACGAACCGTGTTTGAAGATGAGCAGCCAATCGAGGCCCACGTTCGCTACCACGGAGAGACCCATCAGCACCATCGGGGTGAACGTGTCCCCGACCCCGTTTAGGAGAGCCGTCACGACGTAGGTCCCGAACAGGGCGGGGAGTCCGGCGTAGGTCACGCAGAGGTACGTGGTGGCGTCGCGGAGGAGGTCCGGGCCGGCTCCCATGAGAAGCATCAACGGACGTGCGGCCAGAACTCCCACCGCGGCGAGGGCCGCGGCGAGGATCGCCACGAACGCGACGACCTGGCCTGCCGCCTCGTTGGCTTCCTCGGGGCGCCGGGCTCCGGTGTACTGAGCGACGAGCGCCGTCCCCGCCACGGTCAATCCACCGCCGATTGACATCATCAGGAAGACAAGCGGCCACGAGATGGTGGGGGCGGCGACCGCCGACTTTCCGAGGCGGCCGAGCCACAGCATGTTGACAAAGCTGTACGAGGTCTGAAGAAGGTTTGCAAGAACAACCGGCCACGCCAGGCGGAAGAGGCTCCGGGTGATCGGTCCCGACGTCAGATCGGCTGTGCTGATCCTTTGGCGCTTCCCGAGCATGGCGGGATTGTACTCTGCGGGCAGCGCGTGGCTGTTGACGTTTGTCAACACGTTCAGTAGACTCCTCCCGTGGCGAAGGAACGTTTCGGCGCGATGGTCCGCAGGGCGAGACTTGAGTCCGGTCTCACCCTTCGTGAAGCCGCCGCGCGGGCTCGCCTGGACTACACCCGCCTCTCTCGGATCGAGCACGGTAGCCGGCCGGCGCCGGGGATGAACGAGATCCGCCTCCTCGCCGACCTCCTTCACCTTGACCTGGTCGATCTCGTTGTGGCGGCGGGGGTCTCGCGCGAGGTGATGGAGAATCTGGTGTGGTCGGAGCGGCTGCGTTTTGCCCTTGACGACCCGAGCGCTCAGACCTACCAACCGCGAGGCTCCCCGCTTCTTGCGAAGAACACTTTCTCGGTCACGGTGGAGGAAAGAGAGGAGGCCCTTTGTCTCGTTCGCCTGGGCGACGAGCGGCTCACGGTCGTCTCCTTCTCGGACGAAGAGGATCTCTTGATTGAGATTCCGCCCGAGGCGGTCGTCGTGTACAGGGAGGCGCCGGAGACGAGCTGCGGAAGCGCGGAGAACGTCTTCCGGGCCGAGGTCCGCAAGTGCCGTCGCCTGGGGCAGGTGACGAACCTCGTTCTTGGGTGTGCTGGATTCGAGTTGAAC
>JAPLGE010000080.1 GCA_026390315.1 Candidatus Bipolaricaulota bacterium | reverse complement strand
GGCGGCGAAGGCGAGAGCGTACGGGAGGAGGGGCCTCATCCACAGCACGGTCGCCGCGCCGAGGACTCCGGCCGCGGGCTCGACGAGTCCGGAGAGCTGCCCGTACCAGAAGCTCTTGAGAGGGGAGAGGCCCTCCCGGTGGAGGGGGACGGACACGGCCATCCCTTCCGGAAGGTTCTGGATTCCGATCCCGAGGGCGAGGGCGATCGCTCCGGCCAACGAGGCGGCGGGGAGCCTCGCGGCCAGGGCCCCGAAGGCGACGCCGACGGCGAGCCCTTCCGGGATATTGTGCAGGGTGATCGCGAGGAGGAGGAGGACGCTCCGACGCCAGCCCGTCTTCAGTCCTTCCGCTTCGTTCGTGGGAAGGCCGGGGTGGAGATGGGGAAGGACCTTGTCGACCGCCCAGAGGAAGGCGCCGCCGAGGAGGAATCCGCCGGTGGCGGGAACCCACCCGGGGAGCGAGTCTCCGCTTGCCATCGCGATCGCCGGGGCGAGAAGAGACCAGTAGGAGGTCGCGATCATCACGCCGGCGGCAAACCCGAGCATCGCGTCGAGGGCGCGCCGATCGAGGCGCGGAAAAAGGAAGACGACGCCCGCTCCGAGCGCCGTGGCGAGCCACGTGCCAACGGTCGCCAGGAGCACCTGCAGGATTGGACTTTGGTTCACGAACCAGTCGGCCATCGCTTTCGGTTGCGCCGTCTCTCCAAACGGCGTTCCCAGATTCTACCGGAGGGCGGCGTCTTGAGGAGGAGAACGGCGTGAGTTCGAGGCCCGCTCTGGCTCAGGGTCTCGGGGGACCGCTGTCCTGCGGGAGGCAAGGCGCAGGCTGAGCCGTCCCCTTGCCTGGATGGACCAGGGCTCGGGTTTCCCCTTCGCTCAGGTGTCGCCAAGCGCCCTTGGGAAGGGTCCCCAGCGCGAGCGGGCCGATGGCGACGCGGACGAGGCGAAGGACTTCGACGCCGAGCGTATCGAGGAGGCGGCGGATCTCCCGGTTCTTGCCTTCGTCCAGAACGACCTCGAGCCAACTCGTCTTCGTCCCCCGCCGCAGGAGGCGGACGCGCCTTGCGGCGAGCCTTTCGTCTTCGTCGGTCGCGACACCGCCCTGGATTCGTTTGACGAGATCGTCATCAGCGGCTCGGCCGATCTGCACGTGGTAGGTCTTCTCGACATGGTTCTCGGGCGCGAGGATCGCCGCGGCCCAGCGGGTGTCGTTCGTGAAGAGGAGGAGCCCTTCGCTCGCCTTGTCGAGACGACCGACCGAAGAGACCCAGGGAAGATGGGAATCCGCAAGGCAGCGGTACACGGTATCGCGTCCCTTCTCATCCGACGTCGTCGTGACGAGGCCGCGGGGCTTGTTCAAGAGAAGGTGGACCTTTGGCAGAGCGAGGACGCGTCGGCCATCGACCTCGATCCGGCCGCGCTCGAGGTCGAGCCGGGTCGAGGGGTCACGTTCGAGCCTGCCGTCGAGCGAGACGCGTCCATCGCGGACGAGTTCCTCGGCGGCCTTGCGGGAAGAGTAACCAAGCTTGGAGAGAGCTCGCGCGAGGCTGACCCGTCCGCGAGGAGGCGGGGATCTCTCACCTTTCTTCTTCTGGCTCAACCTTGGCCGTTCGTCCATGGTCGCGTGGTCTCTCCGATGGTACCGCGTTTCCTCCGCGTCCGGGTCGGCCGGTTGCGGGCGCGGCGGAGAGGCCGGTATACTCCCCACCAACCGGTTTCAGGGAAGAGGGCCGGCGTCGCGTGCAACGTCGACGTCGGAAGGCGAGTCTGGCGATAGGAGGCGCGACCATGATTCGGATGGGAAGAGAAGACGTCCTGTGGTTCCGCCTCGGAGGCGCTCGCCGCTAGACCCGAGTTCTCGATGCCGGAGACTGACGGCCGTCCGAGCGGGCGGCCTTTCTGTTCATGAGGAGCCACGGGCGGAATCGGTTCGCCCGTGGCTCTGTCGCTTGGGAGTCCGCAAGGAGAGATGATGAGTACAGGGATTGGGGATGGCTTGATCCTTCGGCCGGCGCGGTTCGAGGACATTGAAGGGGTCGTCGCTGTGTCGAACGGGTACACGCTCGCTTTGGTCGGAGAGGCATCGCGGAGTGCGAACGAGACCCTGACCGACTGGCAGAGCCCGGGGTTCTCGCTCGAGAGGGACGCGCGCGTGGTCGCGGCTGGGGGGGAGATCGTCGCCCACGGGGAGGTGTGGGATACGTCCGAGCCGCACGTTCGTGTGCACGCGCGGATGGCGATCGCTCCGACGTGGCGAGGCCGGGAGATTGAGCAAGCGCTCCTTCCCTGGATTGAGGAGCGAGCGGAGAAGGCGGTCCTCCAGGCGCCGGCCGGGGCGAGAGTCGTCTTGACGCAGAGCTACGTCGAGCAGGACCACGCCATGCACAGCCTCCTCGAAGCGAGGGGGTATGTTCTTGTCCGGCGGTTCTGGCGGATGCTGATCGAGCTGGACGAGCCGCCGCCCGAGCCGCAGTGGCCGGAGGGGATCCGGGTTCGCACGTTCGTTCCTGGCGAAGACGACGTCGCCATGGCCGCCGCTTGTGCGGGACGCCTTCCGCGACCACTGGGGCGACGTCGAGAGGCCGTTGGAGGAAGAGCTCAAGGAATGGCGGCACTGGATGGAGAACAGCACCGACTTCGACCCGTCCCTGTGGTTCCTTGCCGTGGACGGGGACGAGATCGCCGGGGTCTCACTGTGTTGGCCGGTGAGCCCCGAGGATCGCGATCGAGCAGGCGTCGAGGTGCTCGGCGTCCGTCGCCCGTGGCGTAAGCGGGGAATCGCTCTCGCTCTCTTGCGCCACTCCTTCAGCGAGCTTCGCCACCGCGGGAAGACGAGCGTGAAGCTCGGGGTCGACTCGCACAGCCTGACCGGAGCGACGCGGGTGTACGAGCGGGCGGGGATGTCCGTCAGCATGGAGATACGAAGCTACGAGAAGGAGCTCCGGCCCGGTGTGGACCTCTCCACGCAGGCGCTCTCCTGAGGGGGCGGGCCCGCGCTAGCGGGCGAGGTAGGACTTGCGGAAGTAGATCCCCACCGTGGCCACGATGACGCCGAGGGCGACCGGGAACAGGACGAACGGGAAGCGAGGGGTCGCCGCGGCGGCAGAGCGCGTCATCTCCCATTCCAGGAAGGCAAAGAGCCAGATGATCTCGGTCTTGAGGGTCGTGAGGAGCGAGCGGGCGAGCCCGTACTGGCGGGGAGCGTTCTGGGGCGTCACGCGCCAAGGGATGTTGTAGAAGCGAAGCGGAAGATGCCGCACGAGCGACAAGAGACTGTAGAGGAAGACGGAGACGGCGGGGAGGAGAAGAAGGATCCACTTTCCGCCCCACTCCGTCGGAACTCCCGCGGCGTCAAACTGAGTTGGGATTCTGTCGGGAAGGCCGGGCCAGGCCTCGGCGGCGACGGCGGCTCCGGCGACGAGGCCGATCACGCTACAAAGCTCAAGGGATCGCTCGAACGGAGATCGGGCCGGCCTCTCCTTCGGGAAGGGTTCGCTCGTTCGAGGTGCAGTCACCGTCATCGGTTCCTCGCTTTCGCTCTGCCGAAGCGGGCTTCGCCAAGGGTCCCAGGCAGCTAGTCCACCGTCAGCGTCTTGCTCAGGTTGCGCGGGAAGTCCGGGTCGATTCCCCGCGCGACGCTCATGTAGTAGCTGATGAGCTGGAGCGGCAGGGCCGAGAGGAGGGTCGCCACCTCCTGACTGGCCGAGGGGAGGACAAGGTAGTCGTGGACGTTCTGGCGCAGAAGCGCGTCCTCGGCAGCGATCGCGATCGCCCGCCCGCCGCGACAGGTCACCTCGTTCACGTGGTTCACCATCATCGCCGCGTCGTTCGGGGCGGTGACGAAGAGGACGGGGTACCCCTCGTAGACGGAGGAGAGGGGGCCGTGCTTGAACTCGGAGGAGAGGATCCCCTCGCAGTGCGCGTAGGTGATCTCCTTCAGCTTGAGCGCCCCTTCGAGCGCCATTCCCAGGGTGAGGCCGTAGCCGAGGTAGTACATCTCGCGAAGCGGGTTCAAGATCGACGCGACGTACTGGGCCCCTTCGTCCGTCGATTCGAGGGTCGTCGCGATGAGGTCGGGCAGTTTCGCCCAGTCGACCTTGTCGCCGTGGGCGCGGACCCGGTCGGCGAGGTAGAGGAAGAGGAGGACTTGGTTCAGGTACGTCTTCGTCGCGGGGACGCTGATCTCGTAGCCGCAGGCGAGAGGGAGGTAGTGGTCGCTTGCGTGCATGAGGGTTGAGCCGAGGACGTTCAGGACTCCCAGCAGTCTCGCGCCGGTGGGGCGCGAGGCGTTCAGGGCGTTCAGGACGTCCTTCGTCTCCCCGCTCTGGCTCACGAGAACCACCGCGTCGTCCGCGGTGAGGGTGCGGGCGAGGGTCTCGCGGAACTGCGGGGCGAGAACCGGGACCGCTGGGATCCCTGCGAGCTGGTTGAAGTAGGCCGCACCGACGAGGCAGGCGTGGTAGCTCGTGCCGCAGCCGACGAAGTAGAGCCGCCGTGCGGCCGTGAGGGCCTCGAGGAACGGGGTGACGTGGGGCGAGGCCTGGAGCCAGTGGATGAGCTCGGCGGCGACCTGCGGCTCCTCGTGGATCTCCTTCAGCATGAAGTGGCGGTAGCCGCCCTTGACGGCCGCGTCCATTCCTTGCGTGAACACCTCGGGCGCGCGCTCGATCCGCTCGCCGGTATCGACGCGGCGAAGCTCGACTCGGTCCGGCCACAGCGTCACCATCTCGCCGTCGAAGACGCGGAGGATCCGGTTGGTGAGGGGGAGGATGGAGGGAAGGTCGGAGGAGACGCAGGTCGCTCCCTCGGCGAGTCCGACGACGAGGCCAGACCCCTTCTTGATCGCGTGCAGGGGGGAGTGCCCGTCCTCGCCGCGCTCGTTCGAGGAGCCGACGACGAAGGCGTAGTCGCCTTGCAGATCGCCGGCGGCGCAACGGATGGCCTCTACGAGGTCGCGTCCCTGGTTGACGTAGCGTTCGACCGCGTGGACGCAGCTTTCGCCGTCGTTCGTCCCGCGAACGGTCATCCCCTGCGCGAGGAACTCCTCGCGCAGGGAGACGTTGTTCACGATGTTCCCGTTGTGCGCGCCGACGAGGTCGCCGTCGGAGTCGAGATGTGGCTGAGCGTTCGCCTGAGAGGGTGAACCGAACGTCGCCCAGCGGAGCTGCACGATCCCGCGGCGGCCGCGCATCTCCTTGAAGTGAAGACGGCCGTCGACCTCGTCGATCTTCCCCGCGTCCTTGCGCAGATCGATCTGTCCGGACCCGTCGATGGTCGCGCAGCCGATCGAATCGTAGCCGCGGTAGGCGAGCCTCCGCCCGGCCTCAAGGAGGAGGGCCCCCAACATCTGCTCGCGCTCGGTTACGATTCCGAAGATCCCGCACACGGTCCCTCCTCGCGCAACATGGATTCTTCCCTAGGGATGGGAATTGTAACCGGGCCCGCCGCGCGGACAAGCAGACTGGGGCAGAGTGCGTGGCCGCCGCTCGCCGGCGCCCGAGAGACAGGGGCGGCGAGGGAGACTCAGCCGCCGTTCGGCCGCTCTCGCAAGCGGCGGTTCCTATAGCTTTGGTAGTCCGGCACGAGGCGCGCGTACTCCTGCGACATGAGCGGGGAGGAGAACATGAAGTCGGCCGACGCGTCGTCACAGGCCACCGGTATGTTCCATACGACAGCGATGCGCAGGAGGGCCTTGACGTCGGGGTCGTGCGGCTGGGGCTCGAGGGGATCCCAGAAGAAGACGAGGAAGTCAATCTCGCCCTGAGCGATCCTCGCCCCCATCTGCAGGTCGCCTCCCAGCGGCCCGCTCTCCACCTTCCCGACGGTGAGCCCAAGGGTCTTCTCGAGCAGCTCACCGGTCGTCCCGGTAGAGAAGAGCTCGTGCTTCGTCAAGGCGTCCCTGTTCTCCCTCGCCCAGCGGAGGAGGTCGTCCTTCTTGTTGTCGTGCGCGATCAGGGCGACCCGCTTTCGCGCCCTCATCCCCAGCCTCGTGTATTCCATCGACCCTCTTCGAAACCCTGCGGTCTTTCCGTGCGCGTTCGATCGTAGCTTGCCTACCCGGGAGACGACAACCTCGGGCTCGGAGGCGCTCCCTAGCTGAGGCAACGATCCCGCTTCGTGTACTTTCTTGGTGAGGCAATGCGCTCTGTTGCCTTGCCCCGATCTTCCTTCTACAATGGCACAGGTGAAATAGGAATGGAGAGGGTTCCCGATCTTCTGACGGCTCTTCGCGGGCTGATCGCGGTCGCCATCGCCTCGCTCGGCTTTGCCGGACGGGGGGCGCTCGAGACCGTCGTCCTCCTCACCCTGCTCGGGTGGACCTCAGACATCCTCGACGGCCGCCTCGCCCGACGCTACAAGAAGGAGGCGACGTGGATCGGGGAGCGGGAGTTCTTCTTCGACATGGTGATGGTCTTCGGCGGCCTCTGCTACCTGGTGATGGCAGGGTTCGTGCCGGTCGCTGCGGCGGCCATCTACGTCGCGATCGCGGCGGCGTTCATCGCTTACTTCCGCTCGAAGTCAGTCACCATGTCGTTCGCCTTCCCCCTCGTCACGCTTCCCCTCGTCTTTGCCTACTTCAACGCGCCGAGGGCAGCCTGGATGTTCGTCATCTGGATCGCTCTCGCGCTTCTGTTCGATTGGCGGCGGTTTAGGGGAGTCGTGCTCGAGTTCATCGAGAACGCGCGAGCGGCGCAGAAGCGCTAGTTAGAGGAGGCGCGGCTTTCCCCGGCCAAGGTGGGCGTAGGCCCGCTCCGTCGCCACCCTTCCCTGTGGGGTCCGCTTGATGAACCCTTCCTGCAAGAGGAAGGGTTCGACGACGTCTGCGATCGTGTCCTTCTCCTCCGCAAGGGCCGCGGCGAGGGTTTCGAGGCCCACCGGTCCGCCGTCGAACTTGCTGACGATCGCCTCGAGAACCGAGCGATCGAGCCGGTCGAGCCCGACCTCGTCGATCTCCAGCATCGCGAGCGACCGTCTGGCGATCTCCTTGTCGATCCGGCCGCTCTCCTTGACTTGGGCGTAGTCGCGGGTCCTGCGCAGCAGCCGGTTGGCAATGCGAGGGGTGCCGCGGGCGCGCTTGGCGATTTCGCGAGCTCCGTCTTCGTCGATCTCGATTCCCAGGATCCGTCCGGCGCGGAGAACGATCGCGCAGAGTTCCTGCTGGCCATAGAAGTCGAGATGGAAGGAGACCTCGAACCGGTCGCGAAGCGGGGCGGAGATCAGACCGGCGCGGGTGGTCGCCCCAATCAGGGTGAACGGAGGAAGGTCGATGCGAAGGGACTGGGCGTTCGGCCCTTCGCCGAGGATCACGTCGACGCGATACTCCTCCATCGCCGGGTAGAGGATCTCCTCGACGTTGGTCCGCAGTCGGTGGATCTCGTCGATGAACAGGACGTCCCGCGGTCGCAGATTCGTCAGGATGGCCGCGAGGTCGCCCGCCTTCTCGATCGCCGGTCCCGAGCTGACGCGGACGTTCACGCCCATCTCCGCGGCGATGATGTAGGCGAGGGTCGTCTTTCCAAGGCCCGGCGGGCTGTGCAGCAGGACGTGGTCAAGCGGCTCGCGACGCCCTTGGGCCGCGGCAACGTAGATCCGGAGCTTCTCCTTGACCGCTTCCTGTCCCACGAACTCGTCGAGGCGGCTCGGCCGCACCGTGGTGAGGGCGGCCTCGTCTTCCAGGGACAGATCGGCCATCCGTTCGATCCGCATGGCAACCCGATGGTACAGGAGCGCGGCGGACCCGTCCAACCGCAAGCGAGGGCGCCAAGGGCCTTGAGGTGTGGGCGAGGGCTTTCGGCTACCATTCCGTCGGCTCTCGGAGGGGAAGGAGTGAGTCTGGATGACGGGCGCCGTGGTCACGGTCGGGACGTTCGACGGGGTCCACCTCGGTCACCAGGCGGTCCTTGCTCGGGCGGGGGACGTCGCGAGGGAGAGCGGCCTCGAGCGGGTTGCCTACGCGTTTCTTCTCCCCCCTCGGGAGGCCGGGTCTGCTCAGGAGGGCTCCTGCCTCCTGCTCCCGCCGCCTGCGAAGGAGAGGCTTCTTCTCTCTTGGGTCGATCGCGTGGAGAAGGCGGACTTCGCCGAGCTACGCCATCTTTCTGCGGAATCGTTCGTCCGCGACGTCCTGGTGGAACGTCTCGCCGCCCGGGCCGTCGTCGTGGGGGAGGCCTTTCGCTTCGGACGCCGTCGGGAGGGCGACCTTGAGCTCCTTCGCCGGGTTGGCGAGGAGCGCGGTCTGCGCGTCTTCGCCGTCGCGCCGGTGGTCGTGGACGGAGAAGCGGTGAGCAGTACCCGGATCCGCAGCCTCGTCGCCCGGGGGGAGGTCGGCCGCGCGCGGGGCCTTCTCGGCCGCCCGCCGCTCCTCGTCGGCGAAGTCGTTCGGGGCGACGGCCTTGGCCGTACCCTGGGATTCCCCACGGCGAATCTGGCCCTCGATCCGCGGGTTCTCGTCCCCGGGCCGGGAATCTACCTGGCCCAGGCGTTCGTCTCCGCGGGACGAAGCCCGGGCCTCTTGTACGTGGGTGAACGCCCAACGGTCAGAGGGCAGGGCGTGCGTTGCGAGATCCACCTCTTCTCGCCTCCCGAGGAGGACCTGTACGAAAGGACGGTCGAGGCGCACCTCCTCGTCAAGCTTCGCGACGACCGGGCGTTTCCCTCTCTCGAGGCACTGCGCCTCCAGATGGAGCGCGACGCGGCCCTCGCTCGCTCCCTTCTTGCCTCATCCGATGAGGTTCCGCGCCGCATTCTCCCTTGAGATCAGCTGAGAGCTCACTTACCATTCGCGGGCATGATGACGCTTGGATTGGAGACCTCCGAGGCGTGGGGAGGGGTCGCTCTGTGTCAGAAACGGACAGGCCTGGGGGAAGTGACCCTCGAAGAGCCGCTCCGTCACGCGGAGGCCCTTCTGCCGGCGCTGGAACGTCTCCTTGCCGAGTGCGGAGTGGAGAAGGAGGGGATTGAGCTGGTGAGCGTCAACCGCGGACCGGGATCTTTCACGGGCCTGCGAATCGGGATCGCCACCGCGAAGGGGCTCTGTCAGTCTCTCGGCGTTCCCCTCGTCGGCGTGGAGGGCACGGCCGCCTATCGCGCCCGCGTGGCCGGCGAGGCGCTCGTCTGCGTCGTGATCCCGTGCCGGCTAGACCTTGTGTATGTTCAGTGGTTTGGGCGGAAGGGACCGAGGAGCGAGGTCCGAGTGATGAAGAGGTCCGCGCTCCTGTCGCGGGTCCGGGGAGAGGGCAGGTCTCTGTGCGTGGTGGGAAGCGGCGCAGAGGCGATCCGGCAGGATCTCGAGGGAATTCCGGGGGTGAAGGTGGCCGAGCGCGAGGCGAACCGGCCGTCCCCCGAGTGGGTCGCGCGACTCGGCGAGGAGGGCTACCGCAAGGACGAGCTCTACTTGCTTGAGCCGGCCTACGCTGACGCGGGCCTCGCGGCGCCCTGATCGAGTCAAAGGAGAGGTGACAATCATGGGAAGAGTCTGTGACGTCTGTGGAAAGCACCCCGTGGCGGGCAACACGATCAGCCACTCGCTGCGACACACCAAGACGGTGCGGTTCCCGAACATCCAGCGGGTGCACGCGTTTGTGAACGGGAAAAGCGCCTGGATTGACGCTTGCACGCGCTGCATCAAGTCCGGGCGGGTCACGAAGGCGGTCTAGCGGGAAGGCCAGCACCGGCCGTTCCCGGGGAGGCTGCGTTCTCGGTTGCAGAAGCGAGGGACAAGATGGCTTTTGAGATCGGTAGCAGCGTCACCGGCGAAGTGAGCGCGATCGTGGCCGAGGGAGTCGTCGTCGCTCTTTCCGAGGGGCGGACCGGGTTTGCCTCGACCCCGGCTGGCGCGGGCACGCGGGAAGGGAGTCCGCTGCGGGTGGGGGACCGAGTGACGGCGCGGATCCTGGCTCACGGCCCGGAGGGCCGCTTCGAGCTTGTGATCCTTCCGCACGAGGAAAGGCCGGCGGACGCGTTTGACCGAGAGTTCCACCGTCTGAAGTCCGTCCTCAAGGGTCGCTCCTCCAAGCTCGCCTCGGCGCGAGCCTCGCGCGAGCGGCTGCCGGAGGAAGAGGTGGAGAAGTGGGTCGCCCAGTCCGAGGCGGGGCTCTCCCGTCTGCGCGATCACCGCGCACAGCGGCTGGCGGAGGCCTTCTACGACGACGAGGGTGAGGGAGGCGCGGATGCCAAAAGGGACAGTGCTCGTCGATGAAGAACGGTGCAAGGGCTGCGGGCTGTGCATCGCGGCCTGCCCGCAGAAGGTCCTCGGCTTCTCCGGACGGCTGAACCGGAGCGGATACGACGTGGCCTGCATGGAGCGTCCGGAGAGCTGCCTGGGATGTGCGTTCTGCGCGTTGACCTGCCCCGATGTGGCGATCGAAGTCTACCGGGAGAAGGTCGCTTCCTAGAGGAGGATCGATGGCAAAGCGGGTCCTGATGCGGGGGAACGAGGTGATCGCCGAGGCGGCGATCCGCGCGGGATGCCAGTGCTACTTCGCCTATCCGATCACCCCGCAGGCGGAGCTCCTGGAGCACATGGCGAGGAACATGCCGCGCCTCGGCCGGACGTTCGTCCAGGCCGAGAGCGAGGTGGCCGCGATCAGTATGGTCCACGGCGCGTCGGCCGCGGGGGTGCGTACGATGACCTCGTCGTCCTCGCCGGGCATCAGCCTCAAGATGGAAGGGATCTCCTACCTCGCGGGATCGAGTCTGCCCGCGGTGATCGTGAACGTCGTCCGCGGCGGACCGGGCCTCGGGAACATTGCTCCGGCTCAGTGCGACTACTTTCAGGCGACCAAGGGCGGCGGGCACGGCGACTACCACATGATCGTCCTCGCGCCCTCGACTGTCCCTGAGGCGGGCGAGCTGACGATGCTTGCGTTTGAACTCGCCGACCGGTACCGCACGCCGGTGATGATCCTTGCCGACGGAATGCTCGGTCAGATGATGGAGCCGGTCCTGCTCCCCGACCCGGTCGATCCCGCGGCGCTCCCGGCGAAGCCGTGGGCGGCGACCGGCGCCAAGGGTCGCGAACCCAACATCATCCTCTCCTTCGACCTAGACCCGGAGGGACTGAGACGGATGAACCTCGAGCTCCAGGCGCGCTACCGCACGATCCGGGAGAAGGAGGTCCGCCACGAGGAGACCGAGACGGAGGACGCGGAGATCGTCATCGCGGCCCACGGGACGGTCGCCCGGATTGCGAAGAGCGTTGTGCGCATGGCGAGGGCCGAAGGAATTCGGTTGGGGCTCTTCCGGCCGATCACCGTTTGGCCGTTCCCCTACGAGCCGCTCCGGGCGCTCTCCAGCCGCGTGGAGACCGTCCTCACGGTCGAGATGAGCGCCGGACAGATGTGGGAGGACGTGCGGCTCGCGGTCGCCGAGCGGGCGAAGACGCCGTTCTACGGGGAACTGGGCGGCGTCGTTCCGACCCCCAAGGGGATCCTGAGGGAGGTGAAGCGCCATGTCGGTTAGCGTGGAACGGATGGTGAAGGTCTTCGAGAGGCCACGGAGCCTGACCGGAGCGCACTCCACGTACTGCCCGGGGTGTCATCACGGGATCCTGACGCGCATCATCGGCCAGACGATTGACGACCTGGGGATCGTCGAGCGCACGGTGGGGATCGCGCCGGTCGGCTGCGCCGTCTTCGCCTACCGGTGGTATCGCTGTGATGCCCTGCAGGTCGCGCACGGACGCGCGAGCGCCGTGGCGACGGGCGTGAAGCGCGCGAGGCCGGACCTCGTCGTCTTCGCCTATCAGGGGGACGGCGACTTCGCGAGCATCGGAACGGCCGAGTCGATTCACGCGGCGAATCGCGGGGAGAACATCACCGTCATCTTCGTGAACAACCAGGTCTACGGGATGACCGGTGGTGAGATGGCGCCGACGACGTTGGTGGGTCAGAAGACGACGACGACCCCGGACGGCCGTGACCCAGCCCTGTTTGGCTACCCGATCCGATTCTCCGAGATGATCGCGCAGCTCGAGGCGCCGGTCTACGTCACCCGCCAGGCGCTCTTCGACACGAAGCGGATCCAGGAGACGACCAAGGCGATCAGGAAGGCGTTTACGAACCAGGTCGAGCGGAAGGGCTACTCGCTCGTGGAGGTCCTCGCGACCTGCCCGACGAACTGGCACATGAAGCCAGTCGAGGCGAACCGGCACGTGGCCGAGGTTGTGACGAAGGTTTTCCCGCTCGGAGACCTCGTGAACAGGGGGTAGGATGGAACGCTCGGTCATCATCGCGGGTTTTGGCGGGCAGGGGGTCATCCTTGCCGGGAAGATCCTCGCGCAGGCGGGGATGGACCACGGCCTTGAGGTGACCTGGCTCCCCTCGTACGGCCCGGAGATGCGAGGCGGAACGGCGAACTGCACGGTCGTCCTCTCCGAGGAACCGGTCGGCTCTCCGATCGTGGATGAGCCCAGCGCCCTCATTGCCTTGAACCTCCCCTCGCTTGACAAGTTCGAGCCGATCGTCGTCTCCGGGGGGACGATCCTCGTGAACTCGTCCCTCGTCGATCGCGGCGTGAGCCGGCGCGACGTGCGGGCCTTCACCCTTCCTCTGAACGCCCTCGCGGCCAAGGTCGGGAGCCCTCGCTCCCTGAACATGGCCGCCTTGGGCGCATACCTCAAGGCGAGCGGGGCGATCCCGCTCGACGTCGCCCGGCAGGCGATGACCCACGCGCTGGAGAGCGAAGGCAAGGGAAAGACCGTCGCGGCGAACGTGCAGGCGCTCGAGGAGGGGTACAACGCCGTCCCCTGAAGAGGCGCTCGTGGAGCGCGGGAGGTCTTCTCCGGAAGCTTCCTCCGGCTTGTAGTCGATCGTGTGCGGCTTCCCGACGGCTCTCTCTCGGAGCGGGAAGTCGTCTTCCGCCCCGGGGCGGCCACGGTCCTTCCCATCCTGAAAGACGGCCGAGTCCTTCTCGTCGAACAGCATCGCCACGCGGTGGGGAAACGCCTGTGGGAGATACCGGCGGGGAAGCTCGAGCCCGATGAAGAGCCGCTCGCCTGCGCAAGACGCGAGCTTCGCGAGGAGACGGGACACGAAGCGGCCGAGTGGGAGAGGTTATCGGCGTTCTACACCTCGCCCGGGTTTGCCGACGAGCGGATGACCCTCTTCCTGGCGCGCGGCGCCTCCCCGGTGACGACCTCCCTCGATCGCGAGATCTCCTCGTGCCGAGCGTTCTCCCGCGACGAGGTTCGCCGGCTCATCGTGCGGGGGGAGATCGAGGACGCGAAGACGATCCTCGCCCTGGGAATCTTGTGCCTCCGCGAGGAGGGCCTGCGCGCCTAGTCGAAGAGGTCGACGAGGTAGAGAACGCTCTCGTCGACCGGCCGGGGCTTGCGGAGCGCCTCCTCCAGGCTGACCGGCTCGATCCTCGTCCCGTGGAGCGCCGTCATGACGTCGAACCGCTCGTCGAGGGCGAACTCGATCGCCGCAACGCCGAAGCGCGTGGCGAGGATCCGGTCGAACGGACAGGGGCTCCCCCCGCGCTGCAGGTAGGCGAGGTCGGTGACGCGGACCGGCATCTTCATCCTCTTGGAGAGCTCGTTGGCTAGGTACTGGCCTACGCCTCCGAGACGGGCATGGCCGAACGCGTCGACTTCCGCCTCGGCGACGACTTGGCCGTCTAGCCCGGCGGGCTTCGCCCCTTCGGAGATGATGACGATGCTGAAGTGCTTCTTCCGCGCCTGGCGCCGCAGGATCTTCCGGTGCACGGCCTCCACGCTGAACTCCTGCTCGGGGATCAGGATCACGTCGGCGCCGCCGGCGATGCCGCCCATCAGGCTCAGCCAGCCTGCGTCGCGCCCCATTACTTCGAGGATCAGGACCCGGTTGTGGGAGAAGGCCGTCGTGTGCAGCCGGTCGAGGGCGTCGGTGACGGCCTCCAGGGCCGACCAGAAGCCCAGGGAGTAGTCGGTGTGGGCGATGTCGTTGTCGATCGTCTGGGGGATTCCGATCGTCCTCACGCCGTGCGGCGCGAGCCTGTGGGCGACCCCCATCGTGTCGTCGCCGCCAATCGCGATCAGGAAGTCGATCGCGTTCCGCTCGAGGGTGTCGAGGATCCTCTCGACGGCGCCCTCTGTCTTGAACGGGTTCGTGCGGGAGCTGCCGAGGATCGTGCCGCCGATGTGCAGGATCCCAGAGACCTGGTCCATCGAGAGCGGTTGGGTCAGGTCTTCAATCGGCCCCTTCCACCCCTCCAGGAACCCGATCGTCTCCACCCCATGCTGGTAGCCGAAGCGGACCATCGAGCGGATCGCCGCGTTGATTCCGGGGGAGTCTCCTCCTCCGGTCAGGACCCCCGCGCGTTTCATCGCTCTCCCTCCCTTGTCACGGGGACAGCGTATCGGCCGGGAAGTGCCTTTTCAAGGACCGGTTGCCGCTTTTGGTGGCGTTGAGATACCATCCGCCTTTCTGGGGAAGGAGGAGGGGGAATGTCCGACTACCTGGCGCGGGTGCGCGCGTTCTCCAGGAACGCGCGGCTCTACCTTGTGACCACGTCCGTTTCTGGTTTCCTGTTCGGGATCCAGTACCTCTTCTTCAACCTGTACGTCCTCTCCCTCGGCTACGACCAGGCCTTCGTGGGGATCCTGGCGAGCGTGCCCGCCCTCGTCACGGGCGCGTTCGCCATCCCGATCGGCCTCTCGCTACGCCGGATCGGGTACCGACGCGGCCTTCTCACCGGGATGGCTCTTCAGATGGTCGCCATCGCGGGGTGGGCGCTCCTTCCTGGGCGGGGAGCCCTGGTTGCCGCAAGTGCCCTCTCTGGCCTGGGGATCTCGCTCAGTTCGATCAGCCTCCCGCCTTTCCTCGTCGTCTCGAGCCGCGAGAAGGAGAGGACGCACCTCTTCAGCGTTCAGTTTGCGCTGAACACCCTGTTCGGTGTGGCGGGAAGCCTGGCGGGCGGGGTGCTGCCGCAGCTCTTCTCGTCGGCCTTCGGGATCCCCGCCGAGGGGGCGGCCGCCTACCGGGCGACGCTCCTTCTCGCCATGGGGCTCGCGGCCCTTGCGTTCCTTCCCCTCGTCCTGATCCGCGGCGGGGGAACGGCGCCGATTGCCGAGAAACCTGGGAAGCTCGGTGCGCACGCGGGGGTCGCGCGGAGGCTCCTTCTGATCCAGGTGACCGTCGGGCTCGGAGCCGGAATCCTCATGCCGTTCGTCAACGTCTTCTACAAGCTGCGCTTCCATCTCCCCGACCCGCTGTTGGGCTCGCTCTTCGCTGCCGCGTCCCTGTGTATCGCGCTGGGCGGGACCGCTGTCCCGCTCCTTGCGGAGCGGTTGGGAAAGGTGAGGACGATGGTCCTCCTGCAGAGTTTCTCCATCCCCTTTCTCGTCCTCATGGGATTCTCCCCCGTCTTCTCCCTCTCGGCGATGGGGTATCTTGTTCGCACGGCCCTCATGAACATGGGCTCGCCGGTGTTCAGCTCCTTCGCGATGGGGGCCGTCCCGGAGCGATCGCGGGCGCTCGTGTCGAGCCTGCTCGTCCTGGGCTGGAGCGCCGGGTGGGGGGTGAGCGCTTGGGTGAGCGGGCGGGTCCAGGTGGGCTACGGGTTCTCCCCGATCTTCCTCGTGACGGCGTCCCTCTACGCGCTTTCGATCGCCATGACCTACCTCTTCTTCCGGCGCACGAAAGAGGAAAGCGAGCCCGAGAAGGCGGAGGCCGTCCTGTCGGATGAGCAGGGCCGGGTGTGAGAGGTCGCCCGGCGCCGGCTCCAGGATGGGGTTTGGTCCCAAGGGACGGGCGTCTCAGCGGTCGGAGAGCGTCCGGTAGCGGCCGGCGGAGCGGTAGCGGCGGTAGCGGGCGGCGAGGAGGTCGGCGATGGGAAGCGTCCCGATCTCGGCGAGGTGCCGGACGAGGCTCTGCTTGAGGAGGCCGGCCATCCTCTGGAAGTCGCGGTGCGCGCCCCCGGGCGGCTCCGGAAGGACCTCGTCGATCACGCCCAGCTCGAGGAGGCGCGGGGCGGTTAGGTTGAGAGAGCGCGCTGCCTCCTGGGTCTTCTCCTTCTCCTTCCACAGGATGGCCGCCGCTCCCTCGGGGCTGATGACGGAGTAGATCGAGTTCTCGAGCATCACGACGCGGTCCGCGACCCCGATTGCGAGGGCCCCGCCCGAGCCTCCCTCGCCGATCACCGCCGCGACGATCGGGACGCGCAGCCTCGCCATGGCGAGCAGGTTCTCTGCGATCGCGCCGCCGATGTTCCCGGCCTCGGCCTCGAGGCCGGGGTAGGCGCCCGGCGTGTCGATCAGGCTCACGACCGGGAAGGAGAAGCGCTCGGCGAGGGCCATGGCGCGGCGCGCCTTCCGGTATCCCTGCGGCCGCGCCATTCCGAAGAGGCGCTCCTTGTTCTCCTCGGTCGAGCGCCCCTTCTGCTGCGCGAGGACGGCCACCGGCTGCCCGTCCAGGCGGGCGAGGCCGACGAGGAGCGCGCGATCGTCGCCGACGAGGCGATCTCCGTGAAGCTCGTAGAAGTCGGTGAACATGGCCTCCAGATAGTCGAGGGCGTAGGGGCGCTTGGGATGGCGAGCGATCTTGACCCGCTCCCAGTCGCTCAAGTTCGCGTAGAACTCGGCCCGGAGCGACTCGAGCTTCGTTTCCAGGCGCAGGATCTCGTTAGAAAGGTCGATCCCGTCCTTCTTGTTTAGCTCGCGCAGCTCCTGGATCTTCGCCTCCAGGAGGTCGAGGGTCTTCTCGTCGCTCATCGCGCCTCCACGAAGAAGCCGAGGATCTTGCCGAGCTCCTGGCGCAGATCCTCGCGGTTGGCGACCCGGTCGATGAACCCGTGTTGGTAGGCGAAGGAGTCGGTCTGGTAGTTTGCGGGGAGCTGCTCCGAGATCGTGTTTTGAATCACGCGCGGCCCGGCGAATCCGATCATCGCGCCCTTCTCGGCGATGATCACGTCGCCGAGGCTGGCGATGGAGGCCTGGACTCCGGCGGTCGTGGGATAGGTCATGATGGAGATGAATGGGAGGCGCTCCTCGGCGAGACAAGCGCGCACCGCGGCGGTCTTCGCCATCTGCAACAGAGAGAAGATCCCCTCCTGAATGCGGGCCCCGCCAGAGGAAGAGATGAGGACAAACGGGCACCGCCTGCCGATCGCCTCCTCCATGGCGTAGGAGATCTGCTCTCCCATCACCGAGCCCATGCTTCCCCCGATAAAACGGAAATCCATCACGCCGAGGACGATCGGGATCCCCGCGACCGCGGCGCTAGCGATGATGATCGCGCTCGGAAGGCCGGTCGCCTCCTGCGCCTCGGCGACGCGTTGGAGGTAGGGCTTTGTGTCCTGAAATCCGAGCGGATCGGCGTCAACGATGGGCTTGGAGATGTCCTTGAACGTCCCCTCGTCGATCAGCGATTCGATCCGCTCCCTCGCCGTGAGAAAGAAGTACTCCCCGCAGTGCGGGCAGATGTTGCTGTTCTCGCGCACGCGGCGCTTGAAGACGAGCTCGCCGCACGATTTGCAGCGCATCCACAGGCTCTCGTCGGCGTCCTTGTCTAGGTTGACGCGCAGGTAGTTCCTGTCTTTGAAGATCGCCATAGATTACTTCCTGGCCGGCTCGTTGGGGCCGAGCTCACGCGAGGCCTCCGCCTTCTCCTCCTTCCTGAGACTCGGGGGAAGGACGGACCCGCTCGACAGAATCAAGGAGAGCGCGTCCTCCACGGGCATGTCGAGGTAGGTAAGCTTCTTCTTCGGAATGATCAGCATCGTCCCGGACAGAGGGTTTGGCGCCTTGGGCAAGTAGACCATCACGCGTTCTTCGCCCGTCTCGTCCTGCAGCTTCCCCAGGTCCTCGTTGCTCACGAGGCCGATCACGCGGAGGCCCTCCTTCGTGTACTCAAAGGTGACCACCTTCTGGAAGGCCGGGGCATCGCGGTTGAAGACGGCGTGCGTGATCTGCTTGACCGTCGAGTACATCCTCCCCACCCCCGGCACGAAGAAGAAGGCCTTCTCCACGTAGTCCTGGAGGGCCCTCCCGAGGACGTTGCGGGCGACCAGGCCCACGACCAGGACGAGGGCGATCGTCAGGAGAATCCCCATTCCTGGAATCCAGCGACCGAACAGCTTGACGACCGTCTCTCCGAACGGCGTGGTCCTGCCCACGACCCCGTCCACGAGGCGATAGAAGAGCCAGAGCACGTAGAACGTCACGCCGGCCGGGACGATGACGAGCAGTCCGCCGAGGAAGGTGCGCCACAGGCCTCGCACGAGGCGTCGTAGCGAAGAGCTAGCCATCCTCCCCTCGGCATGTACCATCCATAATCACGTATTATAGAGGATCATGGCGGGGTGCGCACCTCTCTGGAGGGGCCTGCGGTGGGCCGTCGTCGGTTCGCTCGCGGTCGTGGGGCTCCTCGTTCTTCTCAAGATCCTCTACCCGCTTCGCTACGAGCGCGAGATCGATCACTGGGCTAAGACCTACGGAGTCGATCCCTACCTCGTGGCCGCCGTGGTTCGAGCGGAGAGCCGTTTTCGGCCCCGCGTCGTCTCCCACGCGGGCGCGGTCGGCCTCATGCAGGTGACTCCTGAGACAGGAGAGTGGATCGCGGCGGAGCTTGGAGTGGATGGCTATCGAACCCAAGACCTGTACAACGTCACGGTGAACATTCGGTTCGGGACCTGGTATCTGCGCACCCTTCACGATCGCGTTGGAGGAGACGTGGAGGCGGCGGTCACGGCCTACAACGCCGGCCTGGCGAACCTCCGCCGCTTTCAGGCGGGGGAGAGAGGGGTCTCCCCCGAGACCCAGGCCTTTGTCGCCCGCGTTCTCGCCGGCTGGGCAGACTACCGCTTCCTCTACCGCCTGCCGATCGTGGGAGCGGCTCTGCATCTTGTCCCGTTCTGACGTTGAAGGGCGCCTCCAATTGGGCTAGTATTCGCGAATCTCTCTCATCCGTGATAGGAGGACTAGCTGTGTCGGAACCGATCAAGTGGGTGAAGAAGGACCCGTCGCGGGAGAACGTCTACTGGCCGAACGACGCGATGAAGAAGCGCGCGTGGATCTCGGACCCGGCGATCTACGAGAAGGCGCTCGCGGACCCGGTTGCGTTCTGGGCGAAGCACGCCGAAGAGCTCCACTGGTTCAAGAAGTGGGACAAGCCGTACGAGTTCGCCCCGCACGCCTTCAAGTGGTTCGTGGGCGGGAAGACGAACCTGTCCTACAACTCGCTGGACCGGCACGTCAAGGCCGGGCACGGCGACCGCGTCGCCCTCATCTGGGAGCCGGAGCCGGCGGCGGAGAAAGCGCAGAAGATCACGTACAACGAGCTCCTGCGTCGGGTGTCGAAGTTCGCGAACGTCCTCAAGTCGCTCGGAGTCAGGAAGGGCGATCGCGTCGGGATCTACCTTCCCATGATCCCGGAGGCCGTCGTCGCCATGCAGGCGTGCGCTCGGATCGGGGCGCCGCACAGCGTCGTCTTCTCCGCGTTCAGCCCGGAGTCGCTGCGCGACCGGATGGTCGACGCCGGGGCCAAGGTCCTCATCACGGCGGACGGGTACTGGCGCCGCGGCAAGGGGATCGAGCTGAAGAAGAGCGCCGACGTCGGGGTCGACGGGACGAAGATCGAGAAGGTGATCGTCGTCAGGCGCCTCGACGGGACCTGCCCGATGAAGGCGGGGCGTGACGTCTGGTACCACGACGTGATGGCCACGGCCAAGGAGGAGTGCGCGCCCGAGCCGATGGAGAGCGAGGACATCTCCTTCATCCTGTACACCTCCGGGTCGACGGCGAAGCCGAAGGGCATCTTCCACACAACCGGGGGCTACGCCGTCCAGTCCTACCTCACGGCGAAGTGGAACTTCGACCTGCACGAGGGAGACATCTACTGGTGCACGGCCGACGTCGGCTGGGTCACCGGGCACACGTACATCAACTACGGGACGCTGATGAACGGCGTGACGAGCGTCATCTACGAAGGATCTCCCGACACCCCCGACTTCGGCCGGATGTGGGCGATCATCGAAAAGCACAAGATCACGCAGCTGTACACCGCGCCGACGGCGATCCGGATGTTCGTCAAGTGGGGCAACGAGTGGCCGGAGAAGCACGACCTCTCGTCGCTGCGGCTTCTGGGGACGGTCGGTGAGCCGATCAACCTCGATGCGTGGCTCTGGTACTTCGACAAGATCGGCGGCGGTCGCTGTCCGATCATCGACACGTGGTGGCAGACCGAGACCGGGGCGAACATGGTGAACAACCTTCCCGGGATCGGCCCGTTCATTCCCACGGTCGCTGGGCGCGCGTTCCCCGGCATCCAGGGAGACGTTCTCGACGCGGGCGGGACGCCGGTCGCGGTGGGAGAGGGCGGGTACCTCTCCATCTACGAACCCTTCCCGCCGGCCCTGACCCGCGGGATCTGGGGCGACATGGAGCGGTTCAAGGCCCAGTACTTTGGCGACTATGGGCCAAAGCGCTACTACACGAGCGACGGGGCGCGAAAGGACGACATGGGGAACTTCCGCATCACTGGGCGCGTGGACGACGTGATGAACGTCGCCGGACACCGCCTGGCGACGGCGGAGGTGGAGAGCGCGCTCGCGCAGAACGAGAAGGTGAGTGAAGTGGCGGTCGTCTCCAAGCCGCACGACCTCAAAGGCGAGGTCCCAGTTGCCTTCGTGCTCCTCAAGGCGGGGATGGCACCTTCCGACGAGACGCGCAAGGAACTGATCAAGACCGTCGACCAGGTGATCGGACCCACGGCCCGTCCCGAGGAGATCATCTTCGTGGAGGACGTCCCGAAGACCCGCAGCGGGAAGATCATGCGCCGTATCCTCAAGGCGCTCGTCCGCGGGGAGCCGATCGGCGACACCACGACGCTGATGAACCCCGACAGCGTGAACGCCTTGAAGAAAGCGGTTGAGCACAAAGGGTAGTTGAACTCGAGAAGGAGGGAGAGGGGAATCCTCTCCCTCCTTCGTCCTTTCCGGAGGAGGCTCGGTGTGAACGACTTCAGGGTCGCTGGGGTGGAGGCCGAGAGAGGGCGCTGGCTCTACGTGCTGGTCGGTTTCCTGATGAACGTCTGTCTTGGGGCGGTCTACGCGTACAGCGTCTTCCGCCAGCCGCTGCAGAACCTGTGGGGCATCAACGCGACGCAGGTCGGCCTCCCGTTCATGGTCTTCCTCGCCATGTTCGCGGTCGCCATGGCCCTTGCCGGCTCCTTGATCGAGAAGTGGGGTCCGCGAAAGACGAGCCTTCTCGGTGGGGCCCTTGTCGGCGCGGGATGGATCCTGTCTGGCTTCTCCCCCAACGTCTGGCTCCTGACGGCGCTGTACGGCGGGATCGCCGGGGGTGGGGTCGGCATCCTGTACGGCTGTCCGATCGCCGTGTCGGCGAAGTGGTTCCCGGACCGGAAGGGGCTTGCCGTCGGGCTGACGGTCATGGGGTTCGGGATCTCCGCCCTGCTGATGGCGCCGGTGATCGGGGCCCTCATCCCGGATCCGGTGAACGCACCGGGGCAGGCGCTCTTTGCGTTCAAGGTCCTTGGGATCGTTTTCTTCGCCCTCCTCTTCCTCCTCGCTCTTCCCCTCCGCTTCCCGCCTCAGGGATGGCTCCCGCGAGGGTGTGAGCCCGGCAAGGGCAAGGCACCCATCCGCGTTGGGACCGACCTCGACCGCCGGCAGATGCTCCGCACGGGCCTCTTCTACGCCCTGTGGGTCTGCTTCACCATTGGGTGTCTCGCCGGCCTGATGGCGATCGGGATCGCGAAGCCGTTCGGAACCGAGGTGGCGAGGCTCCAGGGGACTCTGGCCACGGTCTCTGTCTCGATCTTCGCGGTGTTCAACGGCCTCGGGCGGCCCCTCTTCGGCTGGCTGACCGACCGCCTGACCCCGCGCTACGCGGCGACGCTGTCCTTTATCCTGATCCTCACCGCGGCCGCTCTCCTCTACTTCCTTGGAGAAGGGAGTGC
>JAPLGE010000037.1 GCA_026390315.1 Candidatus Bipolaricaulota bacterium | reverse complement strand
TTGACCGCGGCGGAGACCCGGCCGAGAAGCCGGTCGCCGTCCCGAGCGAGGAAGTGCGTCACCTCCGCGTCGCGGTGGTAGGGGTGGGCGCGCGTGAGGAGCCCGGTGATACCCAGGAGCCGGCTTCCTAACAGGTCCGCGCGAAGCGGCGGCGTCCAGTTGGGATCGCCGCGGCGCAACTGCCACGGCACGGCGACGAACGCCCGTAACCTTCGGTCCCCCAAGGGGATCTCTTCGATGGGGATGGACATCTCACCTCAGATGGGACACGCCCGGTCTCATTATGCCCAACGGCGGCAGCAAAGGGAAGGATCGACCGGGCGATCGCTCCAGCCGATCCCTGACTGGGGCGGGAGAACCGGTGCGTCCGCGCTTGCATCGAAGTCCCGAAAGGATCGATGTGGAACCCCTTCACCGGCGCACCTATAATCCCTTCGTGCGCCTGGGAATCGTTCAAACGAACCCGCTCGTCGGGGCGGTCGAGCAGAACCTCAAGACCATCCTGCAACGCCTCGAAGAGGCCCGCGAACGCGGCTGCCACCTCGTCGTCTTTCCGGAGCTCGCGTTGTGTGGCTACTTTCCATTCGACCTATTGTGGCGGCCGGGTTTCGTGCGTCGGATGGAGGAGGCGCTTCAGGAGATCGCGCGAGCGTCTGGGGGAATCGGCGTGATCGTGGGAGGGGTCTCCGTGCGGAAGAGGAAGGACGCCGCGAACCTCGCCGACCCCTCGTCCGTGGCGGATGGGGCCGGCCAGGAGCTCTGGAACAGCGCGTTCTTCATCGCCAATGGGCGCGTCCTCGAAGAGCAGCCGAAGCTTCGGCTCCCGTCGTTTGACGTGTACGGCGAGGAGCGGTACTTCACCCCAGCGGCGGGCTCGCGGGTCTTCAAGTTCGCGGGCCGGCGTTTGGGGATCAGTCTGTGCGAGGACCTGTGGGTGGACGACGGCCCCACCGAGACGCAGGCGAGCCTGGGAGCGGACCTCGTCGTCAACATCTCTGCCTCGCCGTTCTTCGCCGGAAAGGGGGCGATCCGCCGCGAGCTCGTCGCGAGGAGGGCGAGGGAGAACGGAGTCTCGGTTCTCTATGTCAACCTGGTCGGCGGACAAGACGAGCTCGTCTTTGACGGGGGCAGCCTGCTCGCGGGGCCGGAGGGCGAGCTCCTCTTCCAGGCTCCCTATTTCGCGGAGGCGCTGTTCGTTCTCGATCTCGAGCGGCTGAGGCCGATTCCCCATCCGACCGACGACCCGCTTCGCCTGGTGCGGGAGGCAATTGTCCTCGGGATTCGCGACTACGTGCGGAAGAACGGGTTCTCTCACGTCTTCTTGGGCCTCTCCGGAGGCATCGACTCTGCTCTGGTTGCCTGTCTTGCCGTGGAAGCGCTTGGCCCGGAGCGGGTGACCGGAGTCTCACTTCCGAGCTCGATCACGGCCGCGGAGAACCGGGAGGACGCGCGAGAGGTCGGCAGACGTCTCGGAATCGACGTCAGAGAGATCCCCATCGCGTCGATCGTCGCGGCCTACAAAGAGGCCATTCCCAGTCTCTCGGGGGTCCCCGTCGAGAACGTGCAGGCGCGCGTGCGCGCGACTCTCCTCATGGCCCTGGCGAACGAGGGCGACGCGCTCGTGCTTGTCACGGGGAACAAGTCGGAGATCGCCGTGGGATACAACACCCTCTACGGAGACACGGCCGGGGCGCTCGCGCCGATCGCGGACCTCTACAAGACGGAGGTCTACGCGTTGGCGCGATCCCTTGGGGGGCGGATCCCGGAGCGGGTCCTGAAGAAGGCACCGACGGCGGAGCTTCGGCCGGGGCAGAGGGACGAAGACGACCTCCCTCCCTACTCGGTCCTCGACCCTCTTCTGCGCGAGCTCGTGGAGACAAACGCCTCGCGTGAGGAACTCGTGGCGCACGGCTTCTCCGAGGCGGTCGTGGCGGACGTCCTGTCGCGCTATTACCGGAGCGAGTACAAGCGCCGCCAGTTCCCGCCGGGGATCAAGGTGTCTCCCAAGGCGTTCGGGTCCGGCCGCAGGGTCCCTCTCACGCACGGCTACCGCGACTAGGCGGGAGAAATGAAAGGCCCCGGCCGGGTGACCGGCCAGGGCCTAGATGTGCGGCCAGAATGGGGCTACTCCACCTTGATGTCGAGCGGCCGCTCCTTCTCTTTGATCGACTGTTTCAGCGGGACGCTGACCTTCAGGATCCCGTCTTCGAACCGGGCTCTGATCCCGGACTTGTCCACGACGTCCACGGGAAGCGGGAAGACGCGCCGGAACTCGCCGTAGCGCCGGCCGATCCGGAAGTAGTTCTCCTCCTTCACCTCCTGCGAACGCTTCATCTCACCGGAGATCACGAGCTGGCCGTCTTCGACCTGGATGTCGATCTCGTCCTTCCGCATCCCCGGGAACTCGGTCTCGAACACGAGGCTCTTGTCCTTCTCGTACACGTCCGTTCGCCCGAAAGCTGGAGCGATGTCGAACCCCACCTCGTCGAAGTCCCGGAGCAAGTCGTCCATCATCCGAGAGA
>JAPLGE010000046.1 GCA_026390315.1 Candidatus Bipolaricaulota bacterium | reverse complement strand
GAAGTATGACTTGGCGAACCCCTTCATGAGGTCGACTTGCGTCTCGGGGAGATCCTCCTCCACCGTACAGCTCCCTGGCGCTGCTCTGGGAGGTGTCTTTGCGGTTCTCGGCTGCAATCAGCCACCCCATCGGCACAGCCGGCGAGTTCGGTCAGGGCCGTGCCCTGTATAATGGAGTCCGAAACGAGCCAGGATGGTGCACATGAGAAACGAGTACAACGTCATCATCGAGCAGGATTCCGAGGGTACGTACGTCGCCTCGGTGCCCGCCCTGCGCGGCTGTCACACCCAGGGGAAGTCCCTCGACGAGGTCATGGAGAGGATCCGCGAGGCCATCGCGCTCTGCCTCGAAGAAAAGGGGAGTGACGGCGAGGCACTCGACTTTGTGGGGATCCAGAAAGTCGTCGTCCGTTCATGACGAGGCTCCCCCGCCTCTCCGGTGAAGAGCTCATCCGTGCTCTCGCGCGAGCTGGCTTTGTGCTCGTGCGGTCTCGAGGGAGTCATCGACTCCTTGGACACGCGGACGGACGGGCGACCGTCGTGCCGGTTCATGCCGGGGAAACGATCGGACCGGGGCTGCTTTCCAAGATCCTCCGCGATTGCGACTTGTCCCGCGAGGGATTCCTCAACCTCCTATAGGATCCGCGGCTCCCCACGGGACGTCTCGGGTGGTCGCCTCGACGACGGCCAGCTCCCGCTCCGGTTGACCAAGGGTCCCCGAAGAGGGAGGGCGGCCAGTCCGTCGCTGACCGCCCGGGGTTCGTCCTCTTCACTCGCGCAGAGGCGCCTCGCCTATCCCACCTTCTCCGGTCCCTTCGGGACGTCGTAGAGGATGTCGTCGAGCGGGTGGCGGTAGAGGTCCTGCTCCAGGCGAATCTGGTCGAAGTAGTGGCCGATGAGGCCGATCGACCGTCCCAAGACGAAGAAGGCGTTGAAGAGGCCGGCCTTAATCATCTCGTCGATCTCGGAGTCGGCAAACCGGAGCTCCTTCAAGAGGTCAACGAGCAGGACGCCGATGCAGCCGTCGACGTTCAAGATCAGGTTATTCTTCTTCTGAGTCGTCACCTGCTCGACCGAAAGCGCGTAGTCGAGAAGCGGGGTCGCCTTGAAGTGTTTCTTCGCGAACCCCTTCATCAGCTCGACGCGGGCGTCGGGGTTCTCAAGCGAGTGGAGCCGGTGCCCGATCCCCTGGATGCGGACGTTCTTCGTCTTCATCGCGTCGATGAACTCGCGCGGGGCAAGCTGGTTGCGAAACCCGTAGAGGAAGTGCTCGGCCGCGCCGTTCACCGCCCCGCCGAAGCGTGGGCCGATGGTGAGGACGCCGGAGACGAGCGAGCTGATGAGGTCTTTCCCCGCTCGGGCGGCGACGATCGTGTTGTGCGCTCCGGAGACGGCCGGTCCGTGGTCAGCGATGATCTGGACGACCATCTCGATGAACCGGCAGGCGTAGGGCGGGATCTCCTTCTTGAACCACAAAAGCCCGATCACGCCGCCGATCCCGTAACCCTTCTCGATGACCGTGTCGATCGGGACGCCGCAGTAGTTGTGGACGTCGCCGCGCTCGTCGCAGATGGTCGAAACGAAGTTCGTCGGCCGGCGGACGAGACCCTCGGCCTTGGCCTGGGCGTAGTCGAGCGGGACGTTGGGGGGGCTGACCTCCTTCGCCGGGACGATCTTCCCTTCCTTCACCAGGCGCTCGTACGTCTCCTTGATCTTTGAGTGGTAGTCGTCGAAAGAGGTGGGGACGATGACGCCCGCCTTCCTCAGCGCCTCGTTCTTCGCGTCGGCCGTTTCCTCGGCCGTGTTCGCCTTGGCGCCGGCGTGGCCGAACTGCACCTGGCCGGGGAGGACCTTGGCGCAGGTCCCGGTCGCCCACATGACAAGGGGCTTTTGGATCTTCTTTGACTTCACGGCCTCGGCGATCTCGTATTCCTTCGTCCCGCCGACCTCGCCGAGACAGACGAGGAGCTTAATCTCGGGGTTCTTCTCGAACCGCAGGAGATGGTCGAGCAACGTCGAGCCGGGGTAGGCGTCGCCGCCGATCGCAATCCCTTCGTTCAGGCCGTCGGTCGTGCGGGCGACGATGTTGTACGCCTCGTTTGAGAGACCTCCGGAGACGGAGACGAACCCGACCGAGCCTGGCCGGTAGAGCTTTGCCTCCTTGATATTCTCCATCGTCCCGGCGGCGTTCCCGATCTTGAAACAGCCGGCCTTGACGCCACCGACGGTCGCCGGGCCGATGATCCACTTCCCCTTCTCCTTGGCGAGGGCGGCCATCCGGCGCGACTGGCGCTCGGGGATCCCTTCGGCGATCACGGCGATCGTGCGGATCGTCGGGACCTCGAGGGTCTCGATCGTCACGTCGTAAGCCGAGCGCTGCGAGGCGAAGTTCACGAGGACGTCCGCCTCGGGAAAGCGGGCAGCGGCCTCCTTCAAGCTCGTGATCCGCGGGACGCGGATCTCCTTCGTCCCCCAGAAGAACTTCTCGAAGCCTCCCCGCTCCGGGGTGATGAGGGCGACGACCGACGGGTCCTTGCGCTTGCAGAGGTAGTCGAAGTCGAGCATCCGCTGCGCCGCGCGGAGCTGCTCCCCGTAGATGAATGCCTTCGTCTCGTTCGTAAAGAGTTCGTAGTCCTTCTTCACTGGCGGGCCTCCTCCAAAGCGAGGGAGACGATCCGCGTCATGTGCGTCTCCGGTCCGTAGACCTCAAGCGGGATTCCGATCCGCTCTCCGAGCCTGCGCATGTTCTCCAGGCCCTCCTTGTAGTTCGGGCCGCCGCGGCGGACGTAGATCTTGACCCTGTTCGCGCGGAGCTTCTCCTTGTACTCGTCCAGGGCCTGGATGATCCCGGTGAAGGTCTTGGCGACGTCGGTGAAGTTCGCGATCCCGCCTCCGATCAGGAGGTACTTGGGCCGTCCTTGAGGGTCCTTCTCCCGGGTCATGAGGTCAAC
>JAPLGE010000137.1 GCA_026390315.1 Candidatus Bipolaricaulota bacterium | reverse complement strand
TTGATCGCCCGCATCCCGGCCGAGACCGCCCTCTCGGTCGAGGACGACCCGCGCTTCCAGACGGTCGCTGGGCCTCAGAACCTCGTCCAGCTCCTCGCCATGAACAAGGCGCGCGCCCCCTTCTCCAACCTCAAAGTGCGGCAGGCGATCGCGCACGCGCTCGACCGCGCCGTGATCATCGAGGGAACGATGTTCGGCTACGGAATCCCTATCGGAAGCCACCTCACGCCGTCGAGTCCCTACTACGTGGATCTGACGTGGCTCTACCCGTACAACGTCGACGAGGCGCGACGGCTCCTCGCCGACGCCGGTTATCCGGACGGCTTCTCGGCAACCCTGACCCTCCCGCAGAACTACGAGATCCACGTCCGCACGGGCGAGATCGTCGCCGACCTGCTCGAACGCGTGGGGATCCACCTCAAGATCGAGCTCGTGGAATGGGGCCAGTGGCTTTCGCGGGTCTTCAATCAAGCGGACTACGACCTGACCGTGATGGGACACGTCGGGAAGCTCGATCCGGGCGCGATGCTCTCAAACTACGGCGCGGAGACGCCGAACTACTACTACCGCCGCGGATACTCAAACGCCCTCCTCGAGGGACTCCTCGCCGAGGGACGCCGCACGGTGGCTCCTCGCCGAGGGACGCCGCACGGTGGACCTCGAACGCCGCAAGACGATCTACGCGCAGGCCCAGGAGATCCTCGCGCAGGACGTCGTGAACTACTTCATCCAGGATCCCTACCAGATCTTCGTGATGAAGGCCGGGATCGCCGGGTTCAACCCCTACCCGATCTACTCGATCCAGGTCGCGGACGTCTCCTGGTCCCCCTGACGCGGCCGGCAACGCGCGGATCGAAGCGGTCCCGCAGCGCGTCACCCAGCAGGTTGAACCCGAGGATGGCCGTCGCGATGGCGAGCCCCGGGAAGATGGCCGGCCAGGCGTCGAGCGCGAGGAAGCCGCGCGCCTCGTAGACCATCCTCCCCCACGACGCGTGCGGCGGCTGCACGCCAAGGCCCAGGTAGCTCAGCCCGGCGTCGGCGAGCAAGGCCGTCCCTAAGCTGATCGTCACCTGAACCAGAAGGTAAGTGCTGAGGTTCGGGAAGAGGTGAACGGCGAGGATCCGTAGGCCACCCGCGCCGCTTGCCCGCGCCGCGAGGACGAAATCCGCTTCCCGCAGCGAAAGGAGCGTGCCGCGAACCAACCGCGCGAAGGAGGGGACGGTCGCCACGGCGATGGCGATCAGGCTGTTCCGCAGTCCCGGGCCGAACGCCGCGATGACGAGGATCGCGAGCAGGACGACCGGGAACCCCATCACGAAATCGACGATCCGCATCACGACCTCGTCGCCCCACCCTCCGAAGTACCCGGCGACCATCCCCAGTGCGGTGCCGATCACACTGGCAATCGCCACGGCGAGGACCGCGACGGCAAGGGAGTTGTGCGCCCCCTCCATGAGCCGGCTCAGGGTGTCCCGGCCCAGGTGATCGGTTCCAAGTAGATGCGTTCCAGAGGGGGGCGCAAGCCGATTCGCGATGTCCTGGCGTGT
>JAPLGE010000155.1 GCA_026390315.1 Candidatus Bipolaricaulota bacterium | reverse complement strand
GGTTGGCACCGCAACCGCCACGATTGAGGATAACGCGATCACCGGGAACGTCTTCGCCGGTGTCCGCCTCTACGATTCCGCTGAGGCTACGATCGCCAACAACCGCATCAACGACAATAGGCCTGATGCTCAAGGCAACTACGGTCGAGCGATCAGCCTTGACCAGGACAGTCATGCGACGATCCGCGGCAACACGATGACTGGCAACGCTCTCGACGCCGTGCGTCTGCTCAACAACGCGCAAGCTACGATCACTGGCAACACCATTGCTAAGAGCGGCAGACACGGCATCAACATCGGTGACCACGGAACGGTCACGAATGAGGCAACGAAGGCGGAGATCTCCAACAACACGGTCCAGAATAACGGTGGCTGCGGAGTGTCTGTGGACAGCGATTCCGGAATCAGCATTACAGGACGAGACAACAGGATCTCGGGCAACACGGGCGGCCAGCTGTGCGGGACTAAGAGCAAGTTCCCGAACGGCTTCGTGAGCGGGAAGTAGGAAGAGCGCGGTTCGCCGAGGCCAGGGCACGTGCACGAGGCGTGATTGGATCAGGCACCGTGCTGTCGCTAGTTTGGCGTGGTTGGCGACCAGTCCTTGCTTCAGCGGTAGTTCCAGCAAGCGCAACGTTGATCTGGACGAGGACTTGCTGTCGCGATTGCGGGAGAGACAAGGAGGTGTTGCGTGACTCTAAGGGAGCGGGCTGGGATCGCGGTTCTTGTTGCTGCGTTCTTGATCGGGGCCGCCTTGGTTGGCGCGTCCGCTAGTGGACAGAGCTACCCGGGCACGTACTGCGTCACCGACTTCGGTGCCGTTGGCGATGGGGTGCACGACGACACCGCGGCCTTCCAGGCGGCTATCGACAAGGCAGCTTCTACCGGGGCGACTGTACTCGTCCCGCCGGTGGCGGGCGGCCAGGGATACGTCCTAACGAAGACGGTCATCGTGAAGGAAGCGGTCGCGCTGATCGGAAGCCTCGCAGGTTTCAGTAACAACGGCTGGCCCGCCTACAGCCTGCCGGAATCGCACGTGAAGGGCGCGAAGATCTTCGCGCGGCCGTCCGAACTGCACAAGCCCCTCTTCCAGTTGGAGGGAGGCGTCACCGTGAGAGGCCTGTGGATTCTGTATGACCAACAGGCGTGGCCCTCCGATGCAGAGTTCCAGGACAAGGCGTCCAAGTTCTACTACGCCTCGTTCCAGGCTGCTAGGGAGAAGTTCGTCAAAGACCACGTCAAGCCGTATGGCCCCACGTTCTACGTAACATGGGGCGACAACACCTGCATCGAGGACATCCTCGCGGACCGGTACGTCGACTTCTTCTACCTGAAGGCTGGAGCTAGAGTCTCGATCGACCGGATCAGTCTCTACGGGTATGGGCGGGCATTCGTCATCGAGCAGGCATACGATGTCAACCGTCTGAGCAACATCGGAATCGCGCCGAACGTCGGCCCCATTTGTCCCGGGAAGGCCTGCTACACATGGGGGTCCTCGGGCTGCATTGATGAGCGAACGTACAGCTGGATCTACGGCATCATCGTGTCGCAAGAGGACAACGTCGGCGTGCAGATCGGGTTCTCGGACGGGTACACGCTGAGCAATCTGTACTTCTACGGTGTGCATACTGGGTTTCGCCTGGGGGCCTCGAAGGAGTGGCCCATCTACGACCCGGTGACAGGGACGGCTTTCGACTCACCCGGGCAAGGACAGGGACCCTGGGGGGCCATGTCCAACATCGGCATCGACGGGTGCAATGTCGGCCTGCAGTTCGTTTGGCCCGGAGGGATAGCGACGCATATCTCCAACCTGCTCGTTTACCCGCAGTTTGATGATGGCAAGGACTTCTCGGCAAAGAGCGGCACGGGGAACCTGCGTGGCGTGGGAAGACATTCCGCGTTTCTCTTCGAGGCCACTCACACTAAAGGCAACACCTACGGCGAGTTGCCCACAATCCTCCTCTCGAACGTCGAGATTGCGTCCAGCTGGACTGTCACGGAACGTTTTTCCGGCGCCGCCGCAAGCATGTCCCAGGCAAACGGGCGCGTCTTCCTCGTTGCAGGAGAAGCCAATGTGGAGATCTCTGGCCTTGTCTTGTCCCTGCTCGATGATCCCAGTGCCTTGCTCATCGCTGCCAGCAAGACGGCCGGCGACGTGAGCATTCGAGTCCGAGGCTACGTGCTGAATGGAGTCCCCAAGCCAGACACCAAGTTGACTAAGGACGGAGCGACACCCTTGTCTGCGTGGTAGAGAGTCTGGACCGCCCCGGAATTGCCGGAGACGGAATTCCTTGAGAGGATGGGGTCGCGGCAGACCGAGATCCAGCCCGTCCACTTTGGTCTGCGAGCAACGGCCCATCAACAGGCCCTTTGTTCACACCCAAGAGGACTTGAACTCCGCTGAGCCTACTTCCCCGTCTGCCCCATCTCCTCGAGAGCCTTCTTGATCTCCTCGACGCTCGCGCCGTCCTCGATCGTCGACAGGTCGCCCAGGGCCTTCTCCTCACACAGGGCACGCAGCACGCGGCGCATCACCTTCCCCGAGCGGGTCTTGGGGAGCTGGGGGACGATGTTCAGGATCTTGGGTGTGGCGATCGGGCCGATCCAGTCCCGGATCAGGGCCATGATCTCCTTCTTCAGCGCCTCGGACTCCTCCACGCCTTTCTTCAGGACGACGAACGCCGCGATCTCCTGACCCTTCACCTCGTCGTCCACCCCGATCGCCGAGACCTCCGCGACCTGCGGGTGGGCGGAGATGACCTCCTCCACCTCCCGCGTCCCCATCCGGTGCCCGGCGACGTCGATCACCTCGTCCGTCCGCCCGTCCTCCGGAGCCAGCCGCTTCATCTCCTCTTCCAACCGCTCGAGGTCCGTGAAGACCGTGAGCGTCTTCCCGTCCGGGCCCTCCGCGCGGACGAGTTCCTCGGGGAAGAGGATCGGCCGCGGGAAGGCGCCGAGGTCTTCCCAAAGCTGGTACGGACCGGACCGAGGCTGGCAGCCGGGAAGGTTGGTGGATGCAGCCGTCGAAGGCGGAGCCTTTCCGTTTCCACGCCGCACAGACCCCGCCAGGCATCGTGTGTGCCTCGAAGAGGCGGGTCTTGAAACCGTTCCTCTGGCCGTAGCACCCCGCGGAGAGACCGGCGATCCCCGCTCCGATAATCGCAATCGATCGCTCGTTCATACCGCCTCCGTGCTGAACTCCTGCTTTCGCGGAGAAGGAGTCGGCTTTTCCCCCGCGACAGAGGGAGACGACCTCCGCCCCGCCGGGCGCCCTTCCGGAGAGGATTCTCTCGCTTGTCTCCTTCGGAGTTCCCAGCCCTTCTTCCCTTTCAGATTCGAGATCACTATAATGCGCTGACCATGGCCGTTGTCAATAAGATCGGCAAGGTGATGAAGCGAAACCATGCCCTGGTCACGTTCGATCAGGGGCGGATCGCCCGCGCGATCGAGAGAGCTGCTTCGTCGATCGGCGGTTTCGACCACGACCGGCTGGACACGTCCTCACGAGCTACGGGTTCATCGTGACCGCGGACGCCTACGCCTGCTTCCGCTGGGGGCATCACTGGGTGCGCGAGGGCGCGATCACCGAGGAGCAGTTCGTCCGGAACGGCTATCCGCCCTCGCAGATGGAACCGCTTCTCCAGTGGAACCGCGAGCACGGCTGCGACACGGTGGACGGCCTGAACGAGATCGTCCGGCGAAAGAAGCTGAAGTCCCTCGTCGACGGGGCGATCGCCACCTACGAGGCCTCCCTCGACGAGGCGGCGGCCAAGGTCCTCTGCCGGATCGATCGGGGCGACGAGATCGCTTTGGTCTGGGTCAGCGGCCCGTCCTCCTCCGGGAAGACGACGACCACCGTGAAGCTCACCGAGCGCCTGAAGAAGCGCGGCCTGCGCTTCCTGATGCTGAGCCTGGACGACTACTTCTGGCCCCTCATCGAGCACCCGACCGACTGGATCAACGACCGAAACTACGAGACCCCTGAAGCGATCGACATCCAGCTTCTGAACGCCCACCTGCTCGCCCTCCTTGCCGGAGAGCCGGTGGACAAGCCCATCTATAGCTTCAGGGAAGGGAGACGCATCGGGACGAAGCGCGTGCGCCGCGAGAAGGACCAGGTGCTGCTCCTTGACTGCCTGCACGGCTTCTATCCCCCGATGACCGAGGGGATCGAGCCCTCGCGGATCTTCCGGCTCTACGTCGAGGCGATGAATCCGCTCTACGAGGGAGACGGCACGAGCGGGCGGCTCACGCGCTTCGAGGACGTCCGCCTCCTGCGGCGGACCCTTCGCGACGCCAAGCACCGCAATCACCCGCCTCTGTCGACGCTCCTTCACTGGCACTACGTCCGCTCAGGCGAGCTGTTCAGCATCATCCCGCTCAAGGGCCTCGCCGACCACGTCCTGAACGGAGGGATGCCGTTCGACCTGCCCGCGCTGAAGCCGTTCCTCGCCGGGGAGGAGGCCCTGTGGCCGCAGCCGTCCGATCTCGACCAGTACGCCTCGTTCATCGACGCGCGGATCCGCTACGAGCGGATCTCGAGGCTCCTCGACGCGGTGGAAGGCCTGACGCCCGCTCAGGTCGACGACCTCTCTCTCATCCCCGGGGACGCGGTCGCCCGCGAGTTCATCGGCAAGAGCACCGTCAGGATCCCCCACAACGAGTGACGTACGGCCGCTGGAGTCCCGTTGCAGGCGACCGCCCTTCGGCTTACCCTAGCCCAGCGGAGGAGAGAAGATGCCCGCGAACCTGACGCCGGATTTCCTCAAGGCGCGCGAGTGGTTCCAGACTGCGGAGACGAACGAGGAGAAGCTCGCTGCGCTGGAGCGAATGCTCACCACCATTCCCAAGCACAAGGGAACCGATCACATGTGCGCGGACATCAAGCGCCGCATCGCCAAACTGCGCGAGATCCAGACCCACAAGAAGCGCGGGAAGGGCGGGGGGGTCGAGCGCATCGACCGCGAGGGCGCCGGTCAGGCCATCCTCGGGGGGCCCCCGAACAGCGGGAAGTCGAGCCTTCTCGCCGCGCTCACGAACGCCCGCCCTGAGATCGCCGACTACCCCTACTCCACCGTCGTCCCCGTCCCCGGGATGATGGCGTTCGAGGACGTGCCGATTCAGCTCGTTGACCTGCCACCCCTCTCGGCCAAGTACACCGAGCCGTGGGTGTACAACCTCGTTCGCTCATGCGACCTCGTCCTCCTCGTGCTGGACGGAAGCGAGCCCGCCGGACTCGCCCGGGCGGCAGAGGACGCCCTCTCGCTCCTGGAGGCGCGGTACGTCCGTCTCGCGAACGACGGGCTCGAGGTGGAGGATCCCCGCGTGAAGACTCTTCCGGCAAGGATCGTGGTCACCAAGGCGGACCTTGCCTCGCCGGACGAGGCGATCGACGAGCTGTTCTCGCTCCTCCCGGTCCTTCCCGTGTCGGCGAAGACCGGCGTTGGGCTCGACGCGCTGCGCCGCGAGGTCTTCTTGGCTCTCCGCATCATCCGGGTGTACACGAAGCTCCCCGGAAAGCCTCCAGATCTCGCCCAGCCCTACACCTTCCCCGAGGGAAGCACGGTGCTCGACGCCGTGCGGACCGTCCACCGCGAGTTCGTCGAGAAGCTCAAGTACGTGCGCCTGTGGGGCTCGGGAAAGTTCGACGGGCAGAAGGTTCCCGCCAATCACGTCCTCTACGACAGGGACATCATCGAGATCCATCTCGCCTAGAGCCGCGCCGGATCGAGGTCGACCTCAACCTTGGCGAGCTCCTTTCGGACGGCAAGGCAGGCGGCGCGGACTGTCTCCTCGTCCCGCCCCTTAAGAAGGAACTTGGCGTGGCCCGCTCGAGAAGCGAGCGGAGACGGCCCCAGGACCTCGACGTCAAATGCGGCAAGGGCGGCGGAGATCCTCTTCCCAGTCGGGTCGCTCTTCGCCAGGAGAACCAGGCGCGCAAGGTGACTGAAGGGGGGATAGGAGAGGGCGCGCCTCTCGGCGCACTCCCGGCGGTAGAATCCCTCGTAGTCCCCTCTTGCCGCCGCCTGGATCGCGTAGTGCTCCGGGTAGTGCGTCTCGACCATCGCCTCCCCGTCGGCGACCCGGCCCGCCAGCCCGACGAGGTACTGATACGTCCACTCCGCGGCGCGGAAGTCAGGAAGGGCAAGGAGTGCGTCGATGCCCACCGCGGCGACGAGACCGACCCGCGGAAGGGCCTGGCCCTTCGCGATCATCGGCGTGGCCACGAGAATGTCGAACTCCCCGCGGAGGAGCTGCTCGACCGCCCTCTCCTCCCCCGACGTACGCAGCGTCTCGAGGTCGATCCGCGCAACCCGCGCCTTGGGGAACCGCTCGCGGGCCACCTCCTCCACGCGCTCGCTCCCCATCCCCACGAAACGCAGAGACCGCGACCCGCACTCTCCACAAAGAAGCCCTGGGTAGACCTTCCCGCACAGGTAACAGGAAAGCTGCCCCCGTCCGGGCCGGTAGGAGAGGCTCACCCCGCACGTCGGGCAGCGAAGCGGCCTCCCGCAGTCCTTGCACAAGACGGCCTGGAAGTAGCCCGCGAGGTTCACGCCCAGGATGACCTGCCGGCCGGCGGCGAGGACCATCTCCATCGCGCTCTCCAGCGGCTCGCTGAGCGGAGCCCTTTCCTTGCGGAGGTCGACCACCCGGATCGCCTGTCCCGGACGCGAGCTCGCCAGGCGAGCAAGCTCCAGCTTTCCCGCCTCCGCGGCGTGGAACGACTCGAGGGAGGGAGCTTCCGATCCGTAGAGCACGAGGCCCTCGCGGACCCGATCAAAGGCGACCGACCGTGCGTGGTAGTGGGGGACCATCTCCTCCTGTTTGTAGGAGCGATCCTGCTCCTCGTCGACGATGACGAGGCCCAGGGAGGGAAGCGGCAGGAAAAGGGCCGACCGGGTCCCGACCACGACGCGCGCCTCCCCACGCCGCGCGCGCTCCCAGACGCCTCCCCGTTCGCTCTCGCTCGAGGCGCTGTGGTAGAGCTCGACCTCGCTCTTCACGCAGCCGCGAAGGTGCGTGGCGAGTTGCCTGGCGAGAAGGATCTCCGGAGAAAGGGCGAGCGCGCGTCGTCCCGAGGCGAGGGCCTCGCGCACGAGCTCGACGTACGTGTCCCAGCGGTCCTTCCCCATCAGGAGGACTCGACTCGAGCGGGAGAGACGATCCGCCCAGCACGTTTCCCGGTCTCTGGGGACGGTCGCCCCCTCGTCTGGGCAAACCGGCGAGGGAACGACTTCGCGCACAAGGCCGGCTCTCACGAGCCCTTCGAGGGGGGCGCGGACCGAGCCGAGCGCGATTCGGACTTCCCGTTCCGAGGCAGGGCCAGGCACCGTGAGGAAGAAGCGCAGGACGGCCGCCTGGCGGGGAGCGCGGCGCGAGAGGGATTCGAGTCGAGCGGAGACCTCCCCGAGGCTCTGCGCCACGGCAAAGACGCGGCCCTTCTCCTCGCTCGCGCGCCGAGGGAGCATCCGGTTCACCGCAAGGCCGAGGGGGGCGAGATAGCGCTCGGCCACGCAAACGCTGAAGAAGAGGGCCTCCGGAGAGAAGGCCGGACCCTTTGAGACGTCGAGGACTCGCTCGAGTTCCCCCACATGCTCCGTCTTCTCGGAGAGCGAGAGGACGATCCCCCCGCGTTCCGCGGCGCGGAAGCGGACGCGCACGCGCTTTCCGACGGCGATCGAAGAGCGAAGCGTCTCGGGGACGAGGAAGTCAAACGCGGTGTCAATCGGGAGAGAAAGAAGGACCTGCGCGATCACCCCGCCTCCTTGGCTCGATCGTCTCCACGCGCCGTCGCCGCTCGAAAAGGCGCCCCGGAAGCATTCTAGGAGAGGAGCCGCTCCCTTGCGAGGTGCGCCCGCGTGCGTCTCTTCTCACGGGCGTTCGGTCGCGTGCGAACGGATCGGCCCTCTCGGCCGCGTCCAAAGAGAGGCGCCTCCCGTCTCCTGCCGGGAGGCGCACTCGGGCAATCCACAGGTCTTCCTACTTCTTCGCTTTCTCTGCCTTCGGAGCCTTGTCCCTCGTCCCGCGGCGGGAGTACCAGACGGAGAAGACAACTGCCACGGTGCCCACGGCGATGATCACGATCGAGGCCGGGGACATCGCCCTCTGCGTCACGATGATCGGCGCGGCGATCAGCGAGACGAGGTTGATCACCTTGATCATCGGGTTCAAGGCCGGGCCAGCCGTGTCCTTCAGCGGGTCCCCGACCGTGTCGCCGACGACCGAGGCCTTGTGTCGCTCCGATCCCTTGCCCGTGTTCTTGGCCGGATCGGAAGGCTCATCCTCGATCATCTTCTTCGCGTTGTCCCACGCACCGCCCGCGTTCGCCATGAACACGGCAAGGAGCTGGCCGGAGAGGATCACGCCGGCGAGGAATCCCCCGAGGGCTTCTACCCCCAAGGCGAACCCGACGATGAGCGGCATGAGCACGGCGAGCACGGCGAGCGGGATCAGCTCCCGTTGCGCGGCCGCAGTGCAGATCCCGACCGCCTGTCGGTAGTCCGCCGGCACCTTCCCTTCCATCAGGCCGGGGATGCGGAACTGCCGCCGGACCTCTTCCACGATCAGGCTTGCCGAGCGGCCCACGGCGCTGATGGTGAGCGAGCTGAACAGCCACGGAAGCGCGCCGCCGATCAGGAAGCCGATGAACACGGTGGGGAGATTGATGCGGATCCCGAACTCGAGCGCGGCCGGGTCGATCTTCATGACGTCGGTGATGTATGACCCGAACAGGGAGACCGCCGCGATGACCGCCGAACCGATGGCCACGCCCTTGGTGATCGCCTTGGTCGTGTTTCCGACCGCGTCGAGGTCGGCCATGACCTGGCGCGACTTCTTGTCCAGGCCGGCCATCTCACCGATCCCGTTCGCGTTGTCGGCAATCGGACCGAAGGAGTCCATGGCCACGTTGTTCCCCGTGAGGGTCAGCATCCCGATACCGGTCATGGCCACGCCGTAGAGCACGTACTGAATCGGCATGCCCCAGTAGATGAAGACCGCGGCGAGGATGGTGGCCGCGATGACGAGAACGGAGTAGACCGACGATTCGTAGCCGATTCCCAGGCCGCGGAGGATGAGTGTCGCCGAGCCGGTCTTGGCCGAGGCGGCAATGTCCTTCACCGGCTTGTGGTGGGTGTCCGTGAAGTACTTGGTCAGCTCGTCGATGACGATCGCCAGGATGATTCCCACTCCAACGGAGAAGAAGGCACGCCACTCCTGCATGTAGAAGTGGGCGAGCACGGCGAACCCGGCGAGGCAGATCGCGGCCGAGGTGTAGAACCCCCGGTTGATCGCGGTCATGGCGTTCCCCTTCGCGCCCTTGCCGCGGACCAAGTAGGTCCCGATGATCGACGCGAAGACGCCGATCCCGCGAACGAGGAGCGGGAAGACGATCCACTTGAGTTCGCCCGTGATGGCCACGAGAGAGAGCCCGAGGATCAGGCCGGACACGATCGTGACCTCGTAGCTTTCGAAGATGTCGGCCGCCATCCCGGCGCAGTCTCCCACGTTGTCGCCGACCTGATCGGCGATGACCGCGGCGTTGCGCGGGTCGTCCTCCGGAATCCCCGCCTCGACCTTGCCCACGAGGTCCGCGCCGACGTCGGCGGCCTTGGTGAAGATCCCGCCGCCGACGCGCATGAAGAGCGCCAGGAGCGTTCCGCCGAACCCAAACCCCAACAGAGCGTCCGGGGCAGCCTTCCCCATGAGGATGAAGATGATGGTCCCGCCGAAGAGCCCGAGCCCGTCGGTGAGCATGCCGGTGATGGTCCCGGAGCGGTAGGCGATCTTGACGGCCTTCTCAAAGCTCGATCGCGCGGCCGAGGCGACGCGGACGTTGCCCTGAACCGCCATCCTCATGCCGAACTGCCCGACCATGAGCGAGAAGAGAGCCCCCATGATGAACGCCGCCGCCCGCGCCAGCCCAACGAGAAGCTTCACCTGACCTTCGCCCATGCCGCTGAACCGCTCCGCCGCCTCTGGGCTGGGAGTCACGATGTAGACGCTGAAGAAAAGGACCACCGTGAGCAGGATGATCAAGGGCAGAATGGTCTTCAGCTGGCGACCGAGGTAGGCGTCCGCCCCCATCCGAATCGCATTCCAGACCTCCTGCATCTTCTCGGTGCCCTTGTCCTCCCGCATCACCTGCCGGCGCAGGAAGAGGGCGTACAGAAGCCCGATGATGGCGATCCCAAGGACCGTCCACAACGCGTAGCTCTCAAACAACGACGCTCCGTGCATCCGTCCTCCTTTCTCATGAGGCGGGCGAAGAAACGCGCGCGAGCGAAGTGGCCGCGAGGGAACCGCGCGGTCGCTTCGTTCCGCAGGGCATTCGCCTCCTCATACCCCGTATGTACCCAACCCGGTCCGCCCGAACGTCGGGCGCTAGAGAACCCCCACTTGATCGCGAGGAAGGCGCCAAGCTCCGTCCCGACGCAACTCCCGGAGGCAGCGGGAAGACCGCCTTGGAGGCGCATGCGGACGCTGATCGGGCCTTCCCCTCGCTCGTTCGTCGACACAGTCACCGCTGCCGCAGACAAGTCCCTCGGCGGCTCGTCCCCGCCAGGCTCGGCCCCTTCGCCGGGCGCAGCCACGCGGGCCCAGCGTCCGCGCCACGCTCCGCGAGGCTCTTGCCTTTCGGAGTCGTGCTCGTCGGCATGGGTGTCTTCTTCACAACTCGAGAGAGGAGCGCGCCGGCTGGGCTCCCCCTGGTCCGGGAGATCCTCAAGGACGCGATCCCCGCGCACACCACGGCGAGGACGACCGACGCAAGAATCCCCCGTGCAAGCTTGGCCTCTTTCATAGGGACCGAATACTACCCCCGCCGTCCCGCCTGTGCAATCAGGCTCGGGGACAGGTTCCCGGCGAGAAGGCACACGCCGCGCAGCCCGGAGGGGCTGGAGCAGCCGGGTGTTCTCGGGGCCGGCCGTCGGCGTGGGAAAAAGAGACCCGCAGGCCCCGGAGCACGATCGGACCCGCGGGCGGAGAGCCCCGAAGGAAGGCCGTCACACCTTTCTCACCGTCCCGTAGAGCAAGCTCTCCTGGCCGCAACGACTGCGCCCGGAGCGGCGGTCGTTGCGGCCCAGTGGTCTCAGCCACCTCCCGCGCGATCGGCGCGAAAGGCGGCAGCGGCACGAACGGGAAGCCGTGCCACCCGGCAAGCCAAAGAAAGGGGATTCCGCGCAGAGACCGCGCGTGGGCGTCCGTGCCTTCGGCAGTCCGGCCACCGTAGGAATCCCTTCCCTTAGGTCCGCGACGTGGCGTCCCCGGCTTTCGCCGGGTTTCCCTTTTCGGGCGAATTCCCGTCACGGGAGAGAAGAGCGTCGAAAACAAGCCTAGGGCGTCTCTCTTCGTCGCAACGCCCCCTGGACGGAGGAGACGTTTCTTCTGAGAATGGGGCCGGCCATGGAGACTTCGAAAGAACTCGACCCTTTTCACCCCGCGGTGAGGCGCTGGTTCGGCGAGAGCTTCGCCGCGCCGACGCCCGCCCAAGCCCTGGGTTGGCCGCCGATTGCCCGGGGCGAGCACACCCTCATCCTCGCTCCGACCGGCTCGGGGAAGACTCTTGCCGCGTTCCTCTTCGCCCTGAACGATCTCTGCGTGCGCCTGGACCGCGGCCCTACGTCCGGCGTGCACACGCTGTACCTCTCGCCGCTCAAGGCCCTCGCCGCCGACATCGAGCGAAACCTCGAGGAGCCCCTGCGCGGGATCCGGGCCGCTGCGGCCGGCCTGGGAAGCCCTCTTCGCGAGATTGTCGTCGGGGTCCGCACCGGCGACACCCCAGCCGCCGCGCGCGAGCGCATGCGCCGCCGCCCGCCCCACGTTCTCGTCACGACGCCCGAGTCCCTTCACCTCCTCCTCACCTCGCCTCGGGCCGCGGAGGGTCTCCGCGCCGTCCGATACGTGATCGTCGACGAGATCCACGCCGTCTGTGAGACGAAGCGCGGCACGTTCCTCTCTCTCCTCCTCGAGCGACTCGAGGAACTGGTGGACGCCCCGTTCGTCCGCATCGGCCTCTCAGCGACCCAGAGGCCGCTCGACCTCGTCGCGAGTTTCCTGGGGGGATACGACTCAAGTGGGACTCCTCGCCCCGTCACCCTCGTCGCCGCCGGGGCGCGCAAGGACCTCGACCTCGAGGTCGTCTCGCCGGTCGAGGACATGACCGACCTGCCCCGCAACGAGGACGGGTCGATCTCGATCTGGCCTGCGATCTACGAGCGACTCCTTGAGATGATCGAGTCACACCGCTCGACCCTCATCTTCGCCAACAACCGCCGCAGCGTGGAACGGATCGCTGCGGAGTTGAACCGACGAGCGGGCTTTCCCCTCGTCCGCGCCCACCACGGGAGCGTCGCCAAGGAGCGCCGCCGCGAGATCGAAGAGGACCTCAAGGCGGGCCGCCTCCCCGCCCTGGTCGCGACCGGCTCTCTTGAGCTCGGCATCGACATGGGGGCGATCGACCTCGTCTGCCAGGTCGAGTCGACGCACTCGGTTGCGCGCGCCCTGCAGCGGGTCGGCCGCGCCGGCCATCTTTACCGGGCCGCGAGCAAAGGGCGGCTTATTCCCAAGACCCGCGCCGACCTTCTCGAGATGGCCGCGCTCGCCCGCGCCATGCGGCGGGGCGAGACGAGTGCCGTACACATCCCGCGGAATCCCCTCGACATCCTCGCGCAGCAGGTCGTGGCGATGGTCGCGGTGAGGGAACGGAAGGTCGACGACGTCCTGGCGCTCGCCCGCCGGGCCTTCCCCTACCACGACCTTGGAGAAGAGGCGTTCCTCTCCGTGGTCGACATGGTCTCCGGAGGATTCCGCGGAGAAGCCTTCCCTGGGATGAAGCCCCGCATCTCCTGGGACCGCGTGAACGGGGTCCTCTATCCCCTCCCAGGGAGTCGGCGCCTCGCCATCACAAACGGCGGGGCAATACCGGACACGGGTCAGTACCCGCTCGTCCTCGAGGACGGGAAGACCCGTTTGGGCGAGCTGGACGAGGAATTCGTGTACGAGCGCCGCGAAGGGGAGACGATCCTCCTCGGGACCGGACGGTGGCGGATCGTCGAGATCGAAAGCGACCGCGTCGTGGTGGCGGCATCGGACGAGAAGGCTGCCCAGACGCCGTTCTGGAAGGGGGAAGGGCTGGGCAAAGACGTCGAGTTCGGCCGCCAGGTGGGAGCGTTCAGCCGGGAGTGCGAGTCGCGCCTGAGAGAACCCGGGTTCGAAGACTGGCTGAGGGAAGAGTGCTCCCTTGACGCGCCGAGCGCGAAGAACCTCCGGACGTACGTCGCGGACCAAGTCGCCTCGGCCGGAGTCGTCCCGAGCGACCGCGTGATCCTGCTCGACGCGTTCCCCGACGAGCTGGGCCGCGCGAGACTCGCCGTCCTCACTCCCTTCGGGCGGGCGTTTCACCTCGCCTTCCTGTTCGCAGCTCTCGCTGCCTTTCGCCGCCGCACCGGCGTTGTCCCTCTCGCCGCACACTCCGACGTCGGGATCCTCTTCGACCTCGGCCACCTCGCGCTCGACCGCGCCGTGGACACCCTCCTCTCGATCCGCCCAGAAGAGGTGCGGGAGCTCGTCGCTCAGGAGCTCGAAGGATCGGCCTTCTTCGGAACCCGCTTCCGCCAAAGCGCCGCGCGAGCCCTTCTCCTCCCGCGTCTCACGCCGGGAAAGCGGACTCCTCTGTGGCTGCAACGGCTGCGCGCGCGCGACTTGCTGGAGCTCGCGCGCGGGCACCGGTCGTTCCCCATCGTCGCGGAGGCCTTCCGCGAATCACTGGAGGATCTCCTCCCCGTGCGCAAACTCGCCGCCCTTCTCCGAGACGTCGCTTGCGGGGAGGCGAGGTTCCACGTGCGCCGGGGCAACGTCCCCTCCCCGTTCGCGTCCTCTCTCCTCTTCGACTTCACCGCGTTCTACTTCTACGAGTCGGACGAACCCAAACCCCTCGCCGGCCCGAGCCGCGTCGACCAGGAAGCGATCCGATCTCTCCTCGCTGGCCAGACGCAGGGCGTCGTGTTCGACCCTGATGCGATCGCGGCGATGGAAGAGCGGCTTCAGTCGCTCGGCGCTCTCGATCGCGCCCGCGACGGGGCCGAGCTCGTCGAGCTCCTTCGCCGCCTGGGCGACCTCACGGAAGAGGAGCTCGCCCGACGCGCCGAAGCGGCGGCGCTCCACGCCCTGCCGGATCTTCTCGCCGACGGCCGCGTCGCCCGCATCTCCCTCGCTAGAGCGGTCCGCCCGGATCGACTCGTCGCGGGCGAAGACCTCTCCCACTACGTCCGCTTCGACGACGAGGCCCAACTCGAGATCGTCCGCCGCACCCTGGCGACCCACGCGACGGTGACCAGGGACCAGTTGCGCGACCGGTACGGCCTCTCCGCCGAGGCCCTCGATCGACTCCTTGACGCCATGGAGCTCGTCCAGGTCCCTCTTCCCGATGGCTCGTCCGGCCTCCTTCTTCCCGAGGTCGCGGCGGGGATCCGCCGCCTCACCCTCTCCCTGAGAAGGCGACGCGCCCGGCCCGCCGCC
>JAPLGE010000192.1 GCA_026390315.1 Candidatus Bipolaricaulota bacterium | reverse complement strand
CGTGTTGAACACGTACGACTCGCCGGGAAGGCCGCGGCGAAGGAGGAGATGAGTTCCCGAGAGGTCGGCGTCGAAGATCGACCCCGGGAGGCCGGAGGCGAGGCTCACGGCGTTGTTCACGTCGACCGGCCCGTTCACGAGGGGGAACGACTTCTCAAGCGCCGCTCGGAGGAGGAACTCGCTCGCCGGCCGGCCGCGGCCGCTCGGCTGGTAGTGCCCGTGGCGAAGGATCTTCCGCACGCGGGCGCGCCGCTCCGCGGGGATGAACTCCTCTCCGCCGGCCTCGGCCCGGGCGAGGATCTCGCGCACGAAGTCGGGCGCCGCCTCGCTCGGCCGGGGCGGCTCGATCCCCTCCGCCCAGATGAGGGCCGGGAGGACGGGCGACGGGTCGAGCGTCGCGTCAAGTTCCAGTCGATAGTCCCGATCCGCCATCCGATCACCTCGAGGCCTGCCGGCCTCGCGTCAGAGTCTACGCCCGGTCGCGTACGCCGTCACGCAATGGGCGTCCTTCCGGAAGCGCGGGCTAGAAGAGGGAAACCGGGTCCTTGATCGGCCGGCGTGCCCATTCCGGCGACCGTGGGACGACCTCGCCCTCCTTCATCACCCAGGAGACCTCAGTCATCGCGGTGATGTCCACGAGCGGATCGCGGTCGACCAGGATGAGGTCCGCGAGCTTCCCCTTCTCGACGGTGCCGAACTCCTCTGCTTTCCCCAGGGCTTCGGCCCCGATCCGCGTGGCCGACTCGATCGCCTCCATGTTGGTGAGGCCGAAGCGAGTGAGGTACTCCATCTCCTCGGGCACGAGCGCCCACGGGTGATCGGCCATGATGAAGTCCGTGCCCGCGGCGATGCGAATCCCCCTCGACCGGACGAGTTCCATCGTCTTCGGCAGCTGCTCGACGCAGCGGCGGAACCACGTTGCGCTCCGGGAGAGGTCCTTCGCGTCGCCCCAGGGGTATCCCTCCGGCGCGGCCTTCAGCCTCTCCAGCCTTTCCGCGAGGTCGTGTTTGACCCACAGGGTGGGCACCATGACGATCCCCTTCTCCGCCATGAGATCGGCCGCCTCTTCATCGACGAAGCTCGCGTGCTCGATCGTATCCGCGCCGGCGAGGGCCGCCATTCGGACGCCGACGAAGTTCGCGGCGTGGATCGCCACCCGCAGTCCGAAGCGGTGGGCCTCCTCGACGCCGGCGTTGATCTCCGCCTGTGAAAACTCGGGGTAGTCCGTTCGATGCGAGGTGAGCAGCTTGATGAAGTCGGCGCCGGCTGCGAGCTCCTCGCGAACCGCGGCCCGCATCGCATCCGGGGTGTTGACCTCGTGGACGAAGCCGGGCTCGCTTGTCCCGTGGCCGCCGGTCATGCAGATGCCCATCCCCGCCGTGAACAGACGCGGCGCGACCAGCATGCGGCGCTCCGCGGCCGTCCTCAGGGCGAGGTTGATGCGGTCTCCGCACAGGTCGCGCACGGTCGTCACCCCCGCCTGGAGGGCCGAGCGAAGGTTGTGGATGGCGATGACCGTCTTGTAGGCGGTCTCCGACCCCCTGGGCCGGGTCGGCACGTACCCGGACGCCGCCACGTGGACGTGGGAGTCGATCAGGCCCGGGAGGAGATACCTATTCTCGGCGTTCACGATCTCGACGTCCGGGGAGAGCGGGACCTCCTCCCGAGGCCCGACCGCCTCAATCCGGTCCCCGTTCACCAGAACGACGGCGCGAGAGAGGGGCGGGCCGCCCGTTCCGTCGATCAGCGTCGCCCCGACGATCGCACGCCGTCTCGGCCTCTTCTCGGTCATGGTCGTCGCTCCTTTCTCCGAGAGCCTGCGCCCAACGCCCGCGGCGTTCGGCGGGCCGCGGGCACCGTCGACGCGGACGTCCCCGCTCGCGAGACGTGCGGCCGAGCGAAGCGTTCCCTCAGGTCCACAAGCCCTTCATCTCGGGGAACTGCTCGGCGAGCTTCCACGCCTTGATCTCCGCGGTCGGCGGCGACTCGTAGTCGTAACGCTTGCTGTGTCCCCAGCCGAACCGCTGCCGCAGCTCGATCCCCAACTCGGCGTGCTTCAGCGCGGCCAGGACCACGTCAATCACCGGGACGCCTAGCTTCTTCTGCAGCACCTCGTAGAAGCCGTACTGGAGGCCGCAGCCCAGGATGATCACTTCGGCGAGCTTCTCCTCGATGGCCCGGCGCGCCGCCTCGGTCAAGCGTCGCTCGGTCTCCTGCGTGTCCTTCTGGAAGTCCTCGACGCCCAGGTCGACCGACTCAAACGACGCCAGGCGCTTCTCGAGCCCGTAGTTGACCACGTTCTCGTGCATTCTGGGGATCCACTTCCTCCGGCCCACGAGGATCGAGAAGCGGTGTCCCAGCGCCGCGGCGATGAGCATGCTCGCCTCCGCTGGCGCGGCGACGACCATCCGATCCGTGATCTCCCGCGCGACCCGTAGGCCGGGATCGTAGAAGCAGCCCAGCACGGCCGCGGCGTACCCATCTTTCTCCGCGCGCTTCAGGCGGTGAAGGATATCCGGCATCACCAGGGTCTCGTAGAACTGATACTCGGTGTGCCGCGTCCCGCGGGCGAGTGAGACGACGTCGACCTCGGTCTCCGGCCGCTTGGCCGTGTCGATCCACTCTTGCAGAGCCCGATCGTAGTCCGCCGTCGCGATCGGATTGATCCAAAGAATCCTCGGCATGAGCTCCCTCCTCTGGCAGGACGGATGCGACAGCGCGTCCCGGCCCGCCCCCGCGCGCCGCGTCTCCCCGGTCTCGGGCGTCGCGGCACGCCACTCTAGCACGGTCTCCCGGGCGGAGACCAGTCGCTCTGGGTCGGCGCGGCAGCCGAATCGGTCGGCGTCTTTGCCTAGAGGACGCGAATCGTGACAGCCTCTGACAGCATGCGCGCCTCGTCCGTCGTCCAGTCCCCCGTGAGCACGAGCAGAAGCCGCGTCTCGACCTTGCGGGCGTTGCCCGCCGCGAGCCAGAGGACGAGCTGGTACGTGCCGGGAGGAAGGATGTGGAAGGGCTTGCTCGCCGGGAACTGGACGGCCACGCTGAACGCGGCTCGCCCGGTGAGCCGTGCCTCCTCCGCGTCGGCCAGGGCCTCGCCTGGCAAGTCGCGCCGTCTTGCGGGATCGAGGACGTGCCCGAGCGTGCAGAAGCCCACCATGCCGGGAGAGAGCGCCTCGAGGAACGGCTTGAGCGTCCAGGACCAAAGCA
>JAPLGE010000023.1 GCA_026390315.1 Candidatus Bipolaricaulota bacterium | reverse complement strand
TGACCGAGGTCGTGGATCCCCTGGTGGCCGCGGGACGGGTGAAGTGGGCGACACACTCCCAGGTCGCCGAGGCCTATCTCGACTGGGAGGCGGCTCATCCGGGAGTCGACCCGCGGGGCGCGGAAGGCGGGACTTGACTCGCTGCGGGAAAGGGGGGCTCATCATCTGAGGGCCGCGCCGCGATCACCTTCGCCGTCAACGTGCACGACTTCGTGAACCTTGACGAGAGCGCGGACACGGTGCTGCGCCTCGTCGACCTGTTCGAGCGCTACGGCGTGCGGGGTGACTTCTACCTCACGGCTCCGATGGTCGCCCTCTACGCGGAGCGACGGCCCGAGGTGGTCGAGAGGCTCAAGAAGAGCGCGATGACGATCAGCTACCACGTTCGGCCGCCGCACCCGCTCATCGCCGGATTTGACGCGCCCCTCCGGGGCCTCGAAGGAGACGCCCTGGCGGAGGCCCTCCGCGACTACGAGATCTACCGGCTCGACCTCGAGACAGGGAAGCTTCTGCGCGATGAGCCAGGCGGATACACCTACGTGCGCGACGTCTTCGGCCGACCGCCGGTCGTGGCGAGCGTGCCGAGCGTCCTCTACCACGACGCGGCCCTTCGCGCTTACGCCGAGCTCGGGGCCAAGATGACGGTGATCTATCACGAGACCGGGACGAAGCTCGACCGGCCGTTCGAATACGCGGGCGGGCTCCTCATCCGGCCGAGCGACTGGAGCGTCACCCGCTGGGCGGCGGGCGGGTCCTCGAAGGAGCAGTTCTGGTGGGCCATGCTCGACACGCCGCTCGCCGAGGCCTACAACCCGACTCGCTACCTCAAAGAGCGACTGGGTGGGTGGTCTGGGGAGCGGCCGCCGTTCGTCACCGCCCTGATTCACGAGGACAACTTCTACCGGAAGGGCGCGACCCCGTGGGCCCTCATCTACTACGAAGATCCAGAGAAGGGCGGACCGCGCACGCCCCCGTTCGACCTGGAGGCGCCAGATCCGTCACGGCCTCGCTCCGCCGAGAATCGAGAGGCGATCTGGACGGCCTACGAAGAGCTCGTCGCCTACGCGGCGGGGAACCTAGATGTCGTCACATCGGAGGACATCGTCGATCGAGCGGCGCAGACGACCGCCGGCTCGTCAAGCGCGAAAGGAGACTGAGAGCATGATGCGGCGGGTTCTTGTGGTTTCGCTCTTTGTGGGGCTCCTGGTCGGCTGGGCAGGACTCGCCCTGGCCGTGGATCGCTACTGGGTGACGAACCCGACCAGTCAGGCGAACCTCCTCGTTCAGGTGGTCCGTCCGCGGGGCTTCTCCGGAGCCGTCTCCCCGCGCTCGTCCTCGTGCCGGGAGGGAGAAGCGGAGCCGACGCGTTCCTCCGGCCGACCCCGGGTGGGTCGCAGGCGCAGGAGATCGCCGATCACGGGTTCGCGGTGGCCGTCTTCGATCCGGACGGCCGCGGCGCGAGCGGGGGCACGGAGGACGACGGCGGTTTCGTGCAACAAGACGGCCTTGCCGCGGTGATCCGCTTCGCGGCGAGCCTCCCCGACGTGGACCCGGCGCGGATCGGGCTCGTTTCCTACTCGTATGGGGTGACGATGGCGACCGGAGCTCTTGCCCGCCATCCCGACCTTTCCGTTCTCTTCCTCATCGACTGGGAGGGTCCGGCGAACCGGGACGACACCGGCGGCTGCGGCAAGGACAAGGTCGGGCACCTGCAGGGGCACCCGTGCTCGGACGAGGGCTTCTGGAGCGAACGGGAGGCGTCGACCTTCATCCTCGAGCTTCGCATCCCCTACCAACGCCTTCAGTCGCGTGAGGACCACGCCCAGCCTGACGTCGACCACGCGCTCCTCCTGATCGCGAACGCCACGTCTGAGGAGTACGGCGGCCACGGCCAGGCCCCCTGGACGCGCCTCAACGACCTCGAGCCAAACCGGGCCTACACGCAGGACGACCTCCCGCCCCTCCCCTCCAGCGGAGCGGTCCTGCAGCGCCAGGTCGGCGACGTCGCGCTTGAGCTGCTTGGCCTCTTCGCGCCGCGCGTGGTGGAAGGCCGCGGCCAATAAACGAGACTGAGGACCCTGACTTGAAGGATAGAGGAGCCTCCCTATAATGGAGGTGGGGTGAATCTTGCGTGTCGATTGCAGGTCAGATCGTGCTCCTCCTTTTCCTCATCGCCTGCTCGGCCTACTCCTCTTGTGCCGAGACGGCAATCACGTCGCTTTCCTCCGAGCGGCTCGGCTACTTGAAGACGGCCCACCCCCGCAAGCGACGGGCTTTCGACCTCCTGCTCGCAGAGCCAACCCGTCCGATCACCGCGCTGGTCGTCATGAACAACCTGGTGAACGTGGCGGCGAGCTCCGTGACGACGCTCCTCGCCATTCACCTGCTTCCGGGTGGGCTGCAAGACTACCAGGCGGCCCTGGTGGCGACCGGGGTGATGACCGTCTCGCTCCTCGTCTTCGGCGAGATCACTCCCAAGAACTTCGCCAAGAACAACGCCGAACGGGTGGCCCTGGCAACGGTCAACTCGGTCTACGCGTTGACGCGCGCGCTCGGCCCGCTCGTCTTTCTCTTCCGAGGGGCCGCGTCGGGCCTCCTGCGGCTGGTGGGGGTTGACCCCTCGAAGCGCGAACCGGTCCGGGCGAGTGACGAACAGATCGAGACCTTGCTCGATGTGGGCGAAGAGACCGGCCTCCTTCACGAGGAGGAAAGCGAGATGATTCGCCGCATCCTTGACTTCGACGAGTTGACGGCCGAGCAGGTGATGGTCCCGCGCACGGCCGTGCACATGATCGAGGTGCACACGCCTCTTGCCCAGGCGCGGGAGAGCGTCGCGCGCAACGGCCACTCTCGCTTCCCCGTTTACGACCGCGTCCAAGATAACGTGGTGGGCACGCTCCACGCGAAGGACCTCCTCGCCTGCCCGGATGACTCGGGAAAGACCTTGGTGTCGCTCCTCCGCCCGGTCACCTACACTCCGACGTCGAAGCCGATCAACCTGCTCTTGCGTGACATGCAGAGGTTGCGAGTCCACTTCGCTGTCGTGATCGACGAGTTCGGGGGGACGGCGGGGATCGTCACCCTGGAGGACATCCTCGAGGAGATCGTCGGCGAGATTGAGGACGAGTACGACCGGCCGATCACCCTGATCAAGCGCGTCTCCCCCAACGAAGCGGTCGTCGACGGGGACACCCCGGTGCACCAGCTCGCGCGCGCGATGGCCATCGAACTCCCCGAGGACCAAGGAGTCACCGTGAGCGGGCTCGTCCTTCACCACCTCGAGTTGATGCCCCAGGTGGGGCAGACCGTCAGGATTGGGTCAGTGACCCTCGTCGTGGAGAAGGCGACCGACCGCGAGATCAAGCAAGTTCGCGTGACCGTGGACCGCTCCCACGAGGACGAATCGGACGAGATCGACCTCTAGGGGTGGATCCCGGTCCGGTGGAGCGTGACCTCCATGAACCC
>JAPLGE010000071.1 GCA_026390315.1 Candidatus Bipolaricaulota bacterium | reverse complement strand
GAGACGGATGTTGTGCGTCTCCCTCAGGAAGTCGGTCGCGAAGGAGTGACGGAGGCTGTCCGGGTGACGGTCGAATGCCGCGGGCGGGAACAAGAACCATCGCCGCCAGGGATGGGAGGAGCCTGCTTGCGATCAGCGCTTGACAGCCCGCGGGGCCGCCAGTAGAATTCCTCCCTGCGTTCGACGCCAGCGTAGCTCAATCGGCAGAGCAACTGACTTGTAATCAGTAGGTCGCCAGTTCGATTCTGGCCGCTGGCTTTCGACGGCTTCCGGAGGGGTACCGAAGTGGCCAAACGGGGCGGACTGTAAATCCGTTGGCGTACGCCTACGGGGGTTCAAATCCCTCCCCCTCCAATTGGCGCGCGTTGCGTCGTTCGGTTACACTGAGCGGAGTTCGAAACGCCCGTGTAGCTCAGCCGGTAGAGCACCCCCTTGGTAAGGGGGAGGCCATCGGTTCGATTCCGATCGCGGGCTTGTGCTAGCGGCGGGAGCACTCCCGGACTTTACTGAACGTCGCACCAGCCAAGGAGGTTAGGAGATGGCAAAAGAGCAATTCGTGAGGTCGAAGCCCCATCTGAACATTGGGACGATCGGGCACATCGACCACGGAAAGACGACGTTGACGTCAGCGATCACCATGGTTCTGGCCAAGCAAGGCCTGGCGGTGGCGCGATCCTACGATCAGGTGGCCAAGGCTGACGCGAAGCTCTTCCGCCGCGACCCGACGAAGATCCTCACCGTCAATGTGGCCCACGTGGAGTACGCGACGCAGACCCGTCACTACGCTCACATCGACTGCCCCGGACACGCCGACTACATCAAGAACATGATCACCGGCGCCGCGCAGATGGACGGCGCGATTCTGGTCGTTGCGGCGACGGACGGCCCCATGCCCCAGACGCGCGAGCACGTGCTCCTCGCCAAGCAGGTGAACGTGCCGGCGATCGTCGTCTTCCTGAACAAGGTCGATTTGGTCGACGACCCGGACCTGATCGACCTCGTGGAGATGGAGATCCGCGAGCTCCTGTCGGCCTACGAGTTCCCGGGCGACGAGACCCCAGTCATCCGCGGCTCGGCCCTCAAGGCGATGCAGAACCCCGACCCGGCGACGGACGCCAAGCCGATCTTCGACCTCATGGCGGCGGTCGACAGCTACATCCCGCTCCCGGAGCGCGAGGAGGACAAGCCGTTCCAGATGCCGATCGAGGACATCTTCTCCATCAAGGGCCGCGGGACGGTCGCCACCGGCCGCGTCGAGCAGGGGAAGATCACTCCGGGCATGGAAGTTGAGATCGTCGGGATCCACGAGCAGGTCATGAAGACGGTCGCCACGAGCCTGGAGATGTTCAACAAGACCCTCGACTACGCGATCGCCGGCGACAACGTCGGGATCCTCCTGCGCGGCGTGGAGAAGGACCAGATCGAGCGCGGTCAGGTTCTCGCGGCGCCGAAGTCGATCACCCCGCACACCAAGTTCGAGGGCGAGGTCTACATCCTGACCAAGGACGAGGGCGGGCGCCACACGCCGTTCTTCGATGGCTACCGGCCGCAGTTCTTCTTCCGCACCACGGACGTGACCGGTTCGGTCCACCTCCCCGAGGGCGTGGAGATGGTGATGCCGGGCGACCACCTTAAGGTCGTGGGCGAGCTGATGACCCACATCGCCATGCAGGAAGGGCTTCGCTTCGCGATCCGCGAGGGAGGCCGCACGGTCGGTGCCGGCGTCGTGACCAAGATCATCGAGTAGGACATCGACCATGGCCAAGAAAGGAGAAGCTGTCGTCCACGTCACCCTCGCCTGTGGGGAGTGCCATCGCCGCAACTACCACACGAAGCGGAACAAGAACAACATCCGCGAGAAGCTGGCGTTCAGCAAGTACTGCCGGTGGTGTCAGCATCACACCCCTCACAAGGAGGTCTAGAACCCTAGACCGCAATAGGCCCGTAGCTCAACTGGCAGAGCATCCGACTCCAAATCGGAAGGCTGGGGGTTCAAGTCCTCTCGGGCCTGCTCGAGCAAGACGAAAAGGAGAAGCTGAATGTTCGAGAGGGTCAAGAACTACCTGAGCGGGGTCCGCAGCGAGGTCGCGCGGGTGAGTTGGCCGACGCGCAAGGAGATCATCTCGCTCACCGCCCTGATCCTGTTGCTGATCGTCGTGATGACGATCTACATCTGGGGCGTGGACACCGTCGTCCAGGGAATCATGCGGCTCATCATTCAGCGGTAGCTAGCTATGCGGATGAAGAAGTGGTACGCGATCCAGACCTACGCTGGCTCTGAGCTGAAGGTCAAGGAAGACCTGAACGAGCGCGTGCGGAAGCACGGCCTGGAGAAGGCCGTCGAGGCCTTTCACGCCGACGAAGAGGAGACGTTCTTCCTCGTCCCGGTGGAGGAGGTCATCACCTCGCGCAGCCGGCGAGAGGCGGGGACCGAGTATCGGATTCCGTATGAGTACGACCTCGTGGCGAAGCCCAACGAGCGGATCCAGCGCGGCGAGGCGATCGCGCGCAAGGGCCCGCGGCACATGGAGGCCGACGCTCAGGTCGTCGAGGTGGAGCCTCTCCAGCGCGTGCTCGTCGAAATGACGAACCGCAACGAGGAGGAGTATTTGCTCCCCGCCGAGAAGCGGATCCGGCGCGACATCCGCGTGGGCGAGAAGATCCGAAATGGAGTCCCGTTGACGTCGGACAGCGACGAGCACTTCGTTGTGGCGAACAAGGGGAAGATCGTCCTGCGGGACAAGGTCCGGCGGCTCACGTTCGAGTACGCCGACGGCAAGACGAAGACGAAGCTCGTCCCCGAAAAGGCCTTGGCGAAGGTGCGCCAGGGGATGACCCTCCATCAGGGCGACCTGATCGAGACCGGAGAGACGATCGCGAGCCGAGCCTCCGGGCTCCTCAAGGTGAAGGAGTACAAGGACAAGCGCGTCGTCACGATCCAGCGGATCGAGAAACGGCGGCTGTTTCCGGGGTACGTTTTCTGCCGGCTCGGACTGGACGAGGAAGAGATGCTCCAGCTGATCGACGGGGTGAAGGGAGCGGTCCGCTACGTCGGGTCGCGCTTCAAGCCGATTCCGATCGAGGGGCCGGAGATGAAGCTGATCAAGCGGAAGGCCGGCCTGCTCGAGGTGCCGGTCGTCTCCGGCGAACCGAAGGTCGAGGTCGACTTCTCCGTCGGTGAGGTCGTGGAGATCGTGGAAGGGCCGTTCGCTGACTTCACCGGCGAAGTGAAGGAGATCGACAAAGAGGCCGAGGAGGTCACGGTGATGGTGAAGATCTTCGGCCGCGAGACCCCGGTGCGACTCGGGTTCGACGGGATCGAGAAGCTGTAGAGAGGTGACAAGATGGCGAAGAATGCAATCGCGAAGATCAACCTTCAGATCCGCGCCGGACAGGCGACCCCCGCGCCGCCGGTCGGTCCCGCCCTGGGCGAGCACAAGATCAACATCATGGACTTCTGCAACAAGTTCAACGAGGCGACGAAGAACGAGACCCCCGGCCTGGTGATCCCGGTTGTGATCTCAGTCTACCTCGATCGAACCTTCAGTTTCGTCCTGAAACAGCCGCCCGCCGCGGAGTTGATAAAGATGGCCGCGGGGATAAAATCGGGGTCCGCACAATCCAACCGGACGAAAGTCGCCAAGATCTCCGAAGAGCAGGTGAGACGGATCGCCGAGCGCAAGCTCCCAGACCTGAACACCTACAAGCTCGAGTCGGCCATCCAGATCATCAAGGGCACGGCCAGGAACATGGGCGTTGAGGTGGTGGAGTCGTGAAACACAGCAAGCGATACCTGAGCGCCACCGCGCTCCTCGAGCGGCCCCGCACGTGCAGCCTGGACGAAGGCGTCCAGAAGCTCAAGGCGTGCGCGACCGCGGGGTTCGATGAGACGGCCGAGGCCTCGTTCAACCTGGGCATCAAGGCGAGCCAGACGATCGTTCGAGGAACCTGCGCCCTCCCGCACGGCACCGGGAAGACTTCGCGCATCCTCGCGTTCGCTAAGGGCGAAAGCGCGGCCGAGGCCGAGCGAGCCGGGGCAGACTACGTCGGCGGGGACGATCTGGCGAAGAAGATCCAGGAAGGGTGGCTTGAGTTCGACAAAATCGTCGCCACGCCCGACATGATGTCCGTCGTGGGGAAGCTCGGCAAGATCCTCGGCCCGCGCGGCCTGATGCCGAGTCCCAAGACCGGCACCGTGACGAAGGACGTGGGGCAGATGATCGGCGAGTTGAAGAAGGGGCTGGTCGAGTTCCGCAGCGACCGCTTCGGCGTCATTCACACCGTCTTCGGGAAGGCGTCGTTCGAGGCGAGCGCGCTCAAGGAGAACCTCGTCGCCCTCATCAAGAGCGTCGGCGAGCGCCGCCCCGAAGAAGGGATCAAGGGCCGCTACATCAAGAGGCTCGTGATCTCGTCCACCATGGGACCGGGGATCATCCTCGACCTCGTTGAGGTGACGGCGCTCGCGGAACAGGCCCACTAGGAGAGAAGACGATGCCCACGCAGCAGAAGACAGAGGAAGTCGCACTTCTCAAGGAGAAGTTCGAGCGGGCCGCCTCGCTCGTCCTCGCCGACTACCGTGGCTTGAAGGCGAGCGAGATGGTCGCGTTGCGCGCCAAGTTCACCAAGGCGGGACTCGAGTTCCGCGTGGTCAAGGACACGCTCGCGCGGATTGCGGCCGAGCAGGCCGGGGTCCCCGACCTCTCCCAGCTCTTCACCGGACCGATCGGGATCGCCATCGGATACGACAACCCGGCGCTCGCGTTCAAGCTCTCTGAGGAATGCCGGAGGACGTACGCGCCGAACTATACGCCGAAGGGCGGCCTCTTCGAGAAGACGCTCGTGGTCGAAGCGGAGGTCAAGCGCTACGCCACCCTGCCCTCGCGCGAGGAGCTCCTGGCGAAGCTCGCCATGCTCCTCGAGAGCCCGATGCGCTCACTCGCGGTCGTCCTACAGGCCAAGGTCCGCGAGCTCGCGAACGTCCTGAATGAAGTCCGCAAGCAACGAGAAGCAAAGAAGGAGGAGTCGAATGGGTAAGGAAGAGATCCTTCAGGAAATAGAGAACATGACCGTGAAGGACCTGGCTGAGCTCGTGGAGATGGTCGAAGAGCGGTTCCACGTCTCCGCGGCGATGATGGCGCCGGTCGCCGTCGCCACCGCCCCGGGCGGAGCCGCCGGCGCGGAGGGCGGACAGGCCGCACCCGAGACCTACAGGGTCGTCATGACGAGCCCGGGTCAGAAGAAGATCCAGGTCATCAAGGAGATCAAGGAGATCACCGGCAAGGGGCTCAAGGAATGCAAGGACCTCGCGGACAATCTCCCCGCCGTCATCAAGGAAGGCGTGGGGCCGGTCGAGGCCGCGAGCCTCAAGGAGAAGCTGGAGGCAGCCGGGGCCGAGGTCGAGCTCAAGTAGCAGATCATTTGACGATTTCGTGGTTTCTTTGTTGCGGTCTGCCTTGGGGCACACCTCGCCCTGAGGCAGAGCGTTCTTTTGGAGGGTGACGATGCCGCAGCGCGCACGGAGGTCCTACGGGCGGATCCAAGAGATCCTCCCTCCGCCCTACCTGTTGGAAGACGTAAGGGAGTCCTTTCGGAAGTTCGTCGAGGGTGGAATGACCCGGGCCTTCTCCGACGCCTCCCCGATCGAGGGACACGGGAAGGACGGGCTGCGCCTGGAGTTCTTTGAACCATACCTAGGCGAGCCGAGGAACTCGGAGAGTGAGTGCAAGGACAGGGACCTCACCTACTCGCGGCCGCTGCGCGTGACCGCGCGCCTCTTCCAGGAGGAGAAGCTCCTGCAGGAGACGGAGCTCTACGTCGGGGACTTCCCGATGATGACCTCGCGCGGGACCTTCATCATCAACGGCTCGGAGAACGCCCTCGTCAACGAGCTGACCCGTTCTCCCGGCGCCTACTTCACCCAGGAGGAGAAGACCCAGTTCAAGGGGCACATCCTCCCCGAGCTGGGGGCGTGGCTCGAGATCCTCCTCGACACGCGTCGCATGACGCTCAAGGCGAACCTGGATCGCAAAGGGAAGGTCCCGGTCACCGTACTCCTCAAGGCCCTCGGGTTCGACGAAGAGAAGATCCTCCGCTACTACGGCTTCCCGATCTCGCCCGTCACGATCGAGTCGCTCGAGCCGTACATCGGCCATCGCGCCGCGGAGACCGTGACCGCCAAGAAGGGGAAGGAGACCATCATCGAATCCGGCGAGATGCTGCAGAAGGAGCACCTCGCCCGCCTGGCGGCCGCCAAGCTCTCCTCCTTCAAGGTCGTGAACCGGTTCATTCAGAAGACGCTGGACGAGGACCAGATCACGACGCAGGCGGACGCCCTGCGCTCGGTCTACCACCGCCTGCGCCCGTCCGACCGGGCCTCCCCCGCGCAGATGGCGGAGTACGTAGAGAACCTGTACTTCCACCCCACGAGCTACCTGCTCTCGCCGGTCGGCCGGTTCAAGGTGAACCGGAAGCTCGGGATGGAATTGAAGCAGCCGGTCCTCTACCTCGCGGACATCGTGCGCACCGTGAAGCTTCTCCTCGAGGTTCCCGACCACCCCGAGATCCTCGACGAGAAGGATCACCTGGCGAACAAGCGCGTCCGCCTGCCGGGAGAGCTGGCGGAGAACGCTCTGCGTACGGGCCTCGTGCGCATGGCGCGCATGGCCCGCGACAAGCTCTCCAAGTACGCCCTGGACGAGAAGGACACGATCCGCCGCCTCATCTCCACCCGGACCGTGCAGGGCGCGATCAACCAACTCTTCTACACCGGGCGCTTCTCGCAGTTCCTCGAGCAGACGAACCCGCTCACGGAGGTCACGCACAAGCGGCGCCTGAACGCGCTCGGCGGCGGCCTCACCAAGCGCCGGGCGAAGCTCGAGGTCCGCGACGTGCACGCGTCGCACTACGCCCGCATCTGCCCGATCGAGACACCCGAAGGTCAGAACATCGGCCTGATCACGTCGCTTGCCTGCTACGCGCGAGTGAACGAGTACGGCTTCCTTGTCGCGCCCTACCGCCGCGTGGTCAAGGGGAAGATCACAAACGAGATCGTTTACCTGATGGCCGACGACGAGGAGCAGTACCGGATCGCCCCCGCGACGGCGCCGGTCGGGAAGAACGGCAAGATCACGGGGGAGATGGTCGAGGTCCGGACCGGGCGAGAGGACGTCCTCCTCGTCCCGCCGGAAGAGGTGGACTTCATCGGCGTCTCGCCCAAGGCCCTCGTCGGGATCTCCTCCGCCCTCATCCCGTTCCTCGAGCACGACGACTCCAACCGTGCCCTGATGGGCGCGAACATGCAGCGCCAAGCCGTCCCGCTTCTGCGGCCCGAGGCGCCCCTCGTGGGGACGGGCCTCGAAAGGCAGGCGGCGATGGATTCAGGGATGCTGCTCCTCGCCGAGGAGGACGGCGTCGTCGACGAGGTCGACGCGCGCCAGATCACCCTCCGGCAGGGGCGGAAGAAGAAGGTCTACCCGCTCGTCACCTTCGACCGCTCGAACCAGAACACGATCCTCCACCAACGGCCGGTCGTGACGGGGGGCGAGGCGGTGAAGAAGGGAGACCTCCTCGCCGACGGGCCGTCGAGTGACTTCGGAGAGCTCGCCCTGGGGAAGAACCTCCTCGTCGCCATCATGCCCTACGAAGGCTACAACTACGAGGACGCAGTCGTGATCAGCGAGCGCTTGGTCCGCGACGACGAGCTCGACTCGATCCACATCGAGGAGTTCGAGGTCAAGGCCGAGGAGACGAAGCTCGGCCCCGAGGAGATCACCGCCGACATCCCCAACATCTCCAAGGACGACCTGAAGAACCTGGACGAGGACGGGATCGTCCGCGTGGGGACCGTCATCCGCACGGGCGACATCCTCGTGGGGAAGATCACCCCGCGCGGGGAGTCCGAGCCAACGCCGGAGGAAAAGATCTTCCGCTCCATCTTCGGCGAGCGGGCGCGCAACGTGAAGAACACGTCGCTACGCATGCCGCCGGTCTCCGGAACGGCGAAGGTCGTCAAGGTAAAGAAGTTCTCGCGAGAGAACGGAGACGAGCTCGACGCCGGCGTGAACGAACTCGTCAAGGTCTTTGTCGCCCAGTGCAAGAAGATCTCCGTCGGCGACAAGCTCGCCGGCCGGCACGGGAACAAGGGCGTCATCTCGATCGTCCTTCCGGTGGAGGAGATGCCGTACCTCCCGGACGGCACCCCGGTCGACATCCTCCTGAACCCGATGGGCGTCCCGTCGCGCATGAACCTCGGCCAGATCTTCGAGGCGAACCTCGGCTGGCTCGCCCATTTGAAGGGAGAGCTCGTCGCCTCGCCGATCTTCGACGGCGCGCACGAGGACGAGATCCTGAACGAGCTGCACGAGCTGCGCGTGCAGGCCGGACTGGCCCAGGGCGACGACAACGTCGACGGCAAGGTCATCCTGCGCGACGGCCGCACCGGGGAGCCCTTTTCGCGGCCGATCACGGTCGGGTACATGTACGTCCTGAAGCTTGAGCACATCGCCGACGAGAAGATCCACGCCCGTTCGACCGGTCCGTACGCCCTGATCACGCAGCAGCCGATCGGCGGGAAGGCGCAGTTCGGCGGGCAGCGCCTGGGAGAGATGGAGGTGTGGGCCCTCGAGGCCTACGGCGCCTCCGCGCTCCTGCAGGAGATGCTGACCGTGAAGTCGGACGACACGCGCGGAAGGATCCAGCTCTACAAGGCGATCCTGAAGGGCGAGGAGTTTCCGAAGCCCGGCCTCCCCGAGTCCTTCCGGGTTCTCCTCCGCGAGCTGCGCAGCCTCGCGCTTCACCCGCGCGTCTTCGACAAGGACAACCACGAGATCGACGTGAACTAGCCCGGAGAGCGCCGGCCTAGGAAACCGTTCACGGTCGAAGCGCGGTCGGGAACTCCTCGACCGGGAGCGTGTTCAGGACTCGTCCCGCCTCGGCCCAACCGCGGCGGGCGGTGAGGACCCCGAGCTCGAGGAAGTCGAAGTGCTCCGGGGCGTGCGCGTCGGTCCCAATCGTGAGGCGCACCCCGGCCGCGATCGCCTCGCGGACGAGGGAGGCGGGAAGGTCGAGGCGCTCGGGGTTCGCGTTCACCTCAAGCGCCACGCCGGCCGCGGCGGCCCTTTGAAAGACCTCGTCCCAGTCGGCCTCGATCGGGGGCCTCTCCCCGATCTTCCGCCCTGTGGGATGGGCGAGGACGCCCACGCCGTCGGTCTCGATCGCCCGCAGCAGCCGGTCGGTCGCCTCCTTCCTCCCGAGGCGGAAGTGAGAGTGAACCGCCGCGACGACGAGGTCAAGCTCTCGAAAGAGGCCCTTCGGGACGTCAAGAGAGCCGTCCTTCGCCACGTTCGCCTCGACGCCGGCGAGCACGCGGAACCCCTCGAGGCGTTCGTTCAGCCGCGCAATCTCCTCGATCTCGAGCCGAAGGCTCTCCGCGGTGAGGCCTCCGATCACCTCGGCGAAGCGGAAGTGGTCGGTGACCGCTAGGTACGAGAGGCCCCGCGCCCGCGCTGCCGCGACCATCTCCTCGATCGAGGCCGTGCCGTCGGAGAAGGTCGTGTGAACGTGCAGGTCGCTCCGCACGTCCGGGAGCGCGACGAGGGCCGGAAGCTCGTGCCGCTCTGCCGCGCGGATCTCGCCTGAGTTCTCGCGAAGCTCCGGGGGAACCCAGTCTAGATCGAGCGCCCGGTAGATCCCCTCCTCGGACCTCCCCGCGAGGACCTTCCCCTCGGCGCCGAAGAGCCCGTACTCGTTCAGCTTCCAGCCGCGGGCGACCGCCCGTTCCCGCAGCGCGACGTTGTGGTCCTTCGAGCCGGTGAAGTACTGGAACGCCGCCCCGAACGACTCCTCCGGCACCAGGCGCAGGTCGACCTGGACGCCGCCGTGGATCCGGACGGACGACTTCTTCGCCCCGTGAGCCAGAACCTCGGCGACGTCGGGAAGAGCCACGAACGCCGCGCTCGCCACCCCAGGCTCGCCTGAGACCGCGAGGAGGTCGAGGTCGCCGACCGTCTCCCTTCCCCGACGCAGAGACCCCACCGGCTCGAGGCGAGCGAAGTGCCCGGTCGCCATCAGTCGAGCGCAAAGCTCCCTCGCGAGAGGGAGAGCAAGACCGAGGCGCTCCCGGTGTTCGACCCCGCGCGCCTCGGCGACCCCGCGGCGGATCCTCTCCTCGGTCTTCGCGCCGAGGCCCTTCACCTCGCGGACCTTCCCGTCGCGGGCCGCGCGCTCGAGGTCGTCCAAGGTACGAACCCCGAGCGCGTCGTACAGGAGCTTCGCCGTCTTGGGCCCGACCCCTTCCACCTGGGTCAGACGGACGAGGTCAATCGGAAGCTTCGCCTTAAGCTCGTCGTGGTAGGCGAGGTGCCCGGTCTCCGCGATCTCCGCTATCTTCTTCGCGATCGCCTCGCCCACGCCGGGAAGCTCCTCTAGCCTCCCGGCCGCGGCGATCTCCTCGATCGGCTCGACGAGCGACTCGACGGCTTGCGCGGCGCGACGGTAGGCGCGCGGCTTGAACGCCACCCCTTCGAGGTCGAGGAGGTCGGCGATCTCGTAGAGGATCCTCGCCACTTGTCGGTTCTTCATCGCTTCGGGAAGTGGAGTCGTCGTCCCTTCTTCTCCGAACGGTAGCGCCCTTCGCGAGAAAGGGCAACCCAACCGCCGGGAAGCGGAGGTGGAGGGATTACGCCATCTTGCCGACGTTCAACCCCACAACGCGCTCTTCACGTGACCCGCCTCCCGGAACCAATCGACCGCGCGGCGCAGCGCCTCCCGCGCCGGGGTCTGGGAGAGGCCGAGCTCGCGCACGGCCTTGCCCGGATCGTAGAACATCCGGTGCCTGGACATGGAAACCGTCTCCGGCGTCATCCTCGGCACGCGCCCGGAGAGCGCGCAGAACGCCGCGTTGAGGTAGGCCAGTCCTAGGATCGGGTGGTACGGAAGGCAAAGCGACGGCGCGGGCAGGCCCGTGAGTTCCGCAAGAATCCCAAGCAGGGCCTGCATCGTCAGGTTCTCCCCGCCGAGGATGTAGCCTTCCCCATCCCGTCCCTTCTCCGCGGCGAGGACGTGGCCCAGAGCGACGTCCTCCACGGCGACCACGTTCATTCCTGTGTCGAGGTACGCGGGCATCTTTCGGTTCAGGAAGTCGAGGATGACTTGCCCCGTCGGGGTAGGCTTCGCGTCGTATGGCCCCACGGGGAAGCTTGGGTTGACGATCACGACCGGGAGGCCCTCCGCCGCGTACTCGAGGGCCACTTGCTGTGCCAAGTACTTGCTTCGCTTGTAGTCGCTCTTGATTCCGCGCGGGTCGACCGGCGTCGTCTCGTCGACCGGCCGTCCGTCTTCGCGCAGACCGAGCGCGGCGACCGAGCTCGTGTACACGACCCGCTCGACGCCGGTTTCCAGTGCCGCCTGCAGGACGTTCCGCGTGCCCTCCACGTTCACCTCGTAGACGAGCGATCGGGGACGGACCCAGAACGAATAGAGGGCCGCCACGTGAAAGGCTATCGAGCAGCCCTGGAGCGCCTTCTTGACCGAACCCGAGTCCCGAACGTCCCCCCGGGCGAGCTCGATCTCGAGGCCCTCGAGGCTCCTGCAGTCGGATTCCGGCCGCGCGAGCCCCCGCACCACGTAGCCCTTGTCGAGCAACGCGCGCACGACGTTCGCCCCGATGAACCCGGTCGTCCCAGTCACGAGAACCCTCATCCCGTCTTCCTCCAACGAATCCTTTGCTCTAACTCACGCGGCCTCCGCAACCCTGCCCAGGCCACCGTCGAGCCATTGTCCATCACGGCTTCCCCGTCACGCCACTCCCGCGTCACGCCGACGCACCCAGCGGTGGGAGGACCGAACCTCCTCACCCGCCTAGCCATCTCCCGGCTCCGCCTTGTTAGCTGTGCCGAATAGCCGAAAACGCAATCCAGAAGGTCTCTCGGGAAGTTCTTGGTCCACGTCTTGACAATGTAACAGTGTGCTGTTACACTGACGGCCGATAAGGAGATCCCAGATGAGGGTGCTGGGGAGCGACCCAGAGACAAAAAACATGCGAGGTGAACTCGATGGCAACGCGCAAAGGAATGATGGAATGCAGAGAGTGCCGACCCGTTCCGGCAACGGCTACCTTCTTGGGGTCGGGAGTTTACGTTTCGCTAAGGGGCGTGTCGCCCCAAGGTAGCAGAACAGTGTGTTGTTGCTATGACGCCGACCGGCGGGGGTTCCTGCGACGGCCGATTCAGAACCATGGAGCGTTCCGGGTGCAGGGTGCGGACCAGCCGTGACCGCCGGACCCGTGCGGCTCGAGGGGGAAGCCAGATGACTGAACCAGGAACTCGCACACAGGCCCGTTCATGGCGGCGCCCGTTCTTCACGATCTGGACTGGGCAGCAGATCTCTCTCGTCGGGAGCCAGGTCGCGCAGTTTGCCCTCGTGTGGTGGCTCACGACCACGACGGGCTCGGCGACCGTGCTGGCGAGCGCGACGCTCGTCGCCCTCGTCCCGCAGATCGCCTTGGGCCCCATCGCCGGAGCCCTCGTCGATCGCTGGGACCGACGGCGCGTGATGATCGTGGCCGACGTCCTGATTGCCCTGGTCTCCCTGGGACTCGCCGTCGTCTTCCTCGCGGGGAGGATGCAGGTCTGGCATGTCTATCTCGTCGTGCTCGCCCGCTCGCTCGGCAGCGCCTTCCATTGGCCGGCAATGGCCGCGTCGACCTCGCTCCTCGTCCCGAAGGACCAGCTCTCGCGCATCGCCGGGCTGAACCAGATCATGAACGGCGGGCTGAACATCGTGAGCCCGGCCATCGGGGCGTTCCTCATCTCCATCATGCCCCTCTCGGGGGTCATGTTCGTGGACGCCGGAACGGCCATGGCCGGAATCCTCCCTCTCTTCTTCATCCCGATTCCCAAACCCCCTCGCGCCGAGGTCCGCGAGAAGCTCTCCGTGTGGAAGGATCTGCAGGAAGGGTTCCGCTACGTCCGGGCTTGGCCTGCTCTCGTCCTCTTGATCGCCATAGCGCTCCTGATCAAGCTCGCGCTCACTCCGGCCTTCTCCCTCCTTCCGCTCCTCGTCAAGAACCACTTCCACGGAGGACCGGCGCAACTCGGGGCGTTCGAGGCGATCTTCGGCGTGGGGGTGATCGCCGGGGGCGTCCTCCTCGGAGCCTGGGGTGGGTTCCGCCGCAAGATCAAGACCATCCAAGGAGGCGTCTTGATCCTCGGCGTCGGAATCACCGCCCTGGCCTTCGCTCCGGGAAACGTCCTCCTCGCTGGACTCGCGTGTCTCTTCGCGATGGGGTTTGCGATCCCGATGATCGACGGGCCTTTCCTCGCCATCCTCCAAGCGACGGTCGCTCCTGAGATTCAAGGTCGCGTCTTTGGAGTGGCGGGCAGCCTTCTCTCCCTTTCCTCACCGCTCGGACTCGTGCTTGCCGGCCCGCTGAGCGACCGCCTGGGGCTCTCCGTCTGGTACGCGGCCGCCGGGGTCCTGTCGCTTCTCTTGGGTGCGTTCGGATTCCTCATCCCCACTCTCCGGCGGATCGAGGAAGGGAGCCAAGCGCTCGCCTCGAGCGGTGACTCAGTCGATGGAGCCGCCCTGGGGGCCGCACCCGTCGGAGCCGGAGTGGGTGACGAGGCACCAGGCGGCCTCGACTAGGAGAATGGCCCATCAACTACGGCTCTCGCGCTCCCGCGAGACGCACCGTCCCCTCACGCGCACGAAAGACAGCACAGAGGAGACTTGCGCTCGGGTAGCCTGGGCGCCTCCTCCGCGCGGCGGCTAGAATGAGGCCTCAAGACAGGGAGGCGACGATGAGCGAGATCACCTTCGTGGTGAAGGCGTGCGAGGAAGGAGGGTACGAGGCACGAGCCCTCGGCTGCGCGATCTTCACCTGCGCCCCGACCCTCGAGGAACTCAAGGCGGCGATACGGGACGCGCTCCGTTGCCACTTCGAAGACTGCGACTGCCCGAAGACCGCTCGCCTCCGCATGGAGAAGGACGAAGTCATCACCCTGTGAAGCTCCCGCGCGACCTCAACGGAGCGGTGCTCGCGCGGCGTCTTCAGGTCTACGGGTACGGGGTGACCCGCCAGAGCGGCGATCATCTCCGGCTCACGACGAAGCGGAACGGCGAGCATCACCTCACGATCCCCCGGCACTCCGTGCTCAAACCCGGGACGCTCGCCGGGATCCTGAAAGAGGTCGCAAGCCACCTCGGGATCGCCAAGGAGGCGGAACTCCATGAGCTCCTCGGCTGATCGCACAAGACACGCCATGAACACGAATCTCGATCTCGTCGGCTACTGCGGGCTCTACTGCGGGGCGTGCAGCTTCAAGCTCGCCTACGATGAGAAGGATCGCGTTCATCTCCGAGGGATGCCAGCGAAGTACGCCGTGCCGGACGAGACGCCACTCCAGTTCTGCCCCGGCTGCCGGAAGGACTCGGCCTCGGGTGGCTGCACGATTCGCTCGTGCGCGCAGGGGCGCGGACTCTCCCATTGCGGGGTCTGCGCCGAGTTCCCCTGCGCCAAGGTCACCGAGTTCGACCAGGACGGCACGCCGCACCACGGCGAATCGATCGCGAACCTCCGGCGCCTCCGAGAGGTCGGGGAGGCGCTCTGGCTCGAAGAAGAGCGTCGGCACTGGACCTGCCCCTGCGGGGCGAAACGGTCGTGGTACCTCAAGGAATGCCCAGGATGCGGACGGCAGCTCAGCCGAGAGTGACCGCCCGAAGAGAGCCCTAGCCCGTTGGCCGCGACACCGGCCCGTGCTAGAGGGAGGGGAGCCCGTACACGAGGGAGGAGACAGCGTGACGAAGGTCGTGGCGAGAAGACAGGCCCGGCAATGGCGGATTCTCTTGGCGGCACTCGTCCTCTTCCCGGTCGTGTTCAACTACCTCTCGCCGTATCTGATCCTGGATGCAAGCTCACGGGGGATTATCAACGGAAGTCTCCTCGTCTTCGGGCTTCTCACGCTCTCCTCGCTCGTCATCGGCCGGGCGTGGTGCGGCTGGCTCTGTCCCGCCGGGGCACTGGGTGAGGTTTGGGCGAGGGCGAAGAGACGGCCGGCCCGCGGAGGGCGCTGGAACGCCACCAAGTGGGCGATCTGGGTTCCCTGGCTCGGCCTGATCGCTTTCTTCGCCATCGCGGCCGACGGGTACCACGCGGTCGATCCCCTCTACAACACCGAGCACGGCGTATCGGTCTCTAGCCTACCTTCTCTCGTGATCCTCTGCGGGGTCCTCTTGCTCATCTCCGTCTTCTCCCTCACGGCCGGACGGCGCGGCTTCTGCCACTACGCCTGCTGGATGGCTCCGTTCCTGATCCTCGGCAGGAAAGCCCAGCGTGCCGCGCCATGGCCCGCCCTTCACCTGGAGGCCCGGCGCGAAGCCTGCACCCGTTGCGGAGCCTGCACGAAGGCCTGCCCCATGAGCCTAGACGTGAGAGACATGGTCGCGAAGGGGCTTATGGAGAACGCCGAGTGCGCCCTCTGCTTGACCTGCGCCGAGACGCCTGCCCCCTTGGCGTGATCCGAGAAGCATGGAGCCCCGCTCGCCCAGGACGGGCCGGACGCCGCCCTAACCTCTCGGACACCGTGAGTCAAGCGTCCTCCGTAGTCGACTGCGCGCGCTCGTCTCACCCTCGTCGGCATTCCGCCGAAGGGACGCTCGGGACCGGTGACCCAACCCGCCGCGACGACGCCCTGCTCCCGAGGACGCTCACCGGGCCTGAGGGGCAACGACATATCCTGACCGGCCATGGACGCCCGTTCCCATTGCCGAAGCCAGCCGCGGCCGGAAAGCCTGGCCGACAGAGACCCAGCTGGACCGGACAGGAGAAACAGGATACGCTCGCTCAAGAGAAGCCTCGTGCAGGACTCCCGGTGACGCAGTACTGGAGAGGAATGTCTGACCCCAAAGACACGAAACGTACCCCCGCGGCTGGCCCCGACCCGATGGGGGCCTGCCTCGACTCCTTCCCGGACCAGTGTCGTGAGGCCATCGAGATCGTCCGTCGCGCTCCCCCTCTTCCTGTCGAGCGGGTCTCCCGGGTCGTCGTCTGCGGCATGGGCGGCTCCGGTATGGCCGGGAGACTGGCAGAGCGCTTTTCCGAACTCCCGATCGTCGCTCACCGCAGCGACGGACTCCCTGCGTGGGTCGATCAAGACACGCTTGTGATCGCCGTAAGCTACTCCGGCGACACGGCGGAAAGCCTCTCGGCCTTCTCTGCGGCCATCGAACGCGGGGCCGCCGTGTGGGCGATCTCAAGCGGCGGCGCGCTGAAGAGCGCCGCGAAGCGTTTCGGGGTACCGTTCGTCGAGATCCCTAGAGGACTGCAGCCCCGCGCGGCGCTTGGCTACCTGGCGCTCCCCTGCTTGGCGGCGCTCGTCTCAGCCGGGGCGCTCGCGGCGGTGGGACCGTGGGAAGCCCTTTTCGAGAGCCTCGAGGACGTTCGCTCCCGCTGCGGGACGGCGGCGCCCGCCGACTCCAACCCCGCCTGGGAACTAGCGGCCGCTTTCCGGGGCCACGTGCCGCTCATCTACGGGACGACGGGGAACACCGACGTCGTCGCCGAGCGGTGGAAGACGCAGATCAATGAGAACGCGAAGCAGGCCGCATTCTGGAACGTCTTCCCCGAGCTCGGCCACAACGAGATCGCGGCGCTTGAGCAGCCAGAGCTCCTGAGGGACTACGCGATCGTCCTTCTGAGAAACGGCACCGACACGGCCGTGAACGCCGCCCGGGTCGAGGCCACGAAGGAGCTCCTCTCAGAGGCGCACGTCGCGTTCCACGAGGTTTGGGCGGAGGGGAAAACCCCTCTCGCCCAGGTGTTCTCGCAGATCTACCTCGGCGACTACACGAGCTACTACCTGGCCCTGTCCACCGGCGTCGACCCGACGCCGGTGCGGCTGATCCAGCGGTTCAAGCAGAGGACGATGGAGCTAGCTAGGAACCGACACTAGGCCCCACTCGACCTTCAGCCGCCTGCTGCGCGAGGACCAGCGCCCCGTACAACACCGCGTCTTCCCCGAGCGAAGTCAGCTGCACCTGGGGCGGACGCACGTTCAGGTGCCGTCGCATCTCGGCGTCGATGCGAGGAAGGAGCTCGGGATGGGCCAGGGCGACCCCGCCCCCGACGGAGACGACGTCCGGATCGCACGCGTTGGCGAGGCCAGCGAAGGCGATCCCCGCCGCACGCACGGCCTCGTCGATCACGGCGACCGCGAGCGGGTCGCCCGCCTCGGCGGCTTCGAAGACCCGGCTCGGCGTCACGTACCGCCCGAGGCTGCCCCCGTCGTCTGCCGGGACAACTCCTTCCGCGCAAGCCTCTTCCAAAGCGAGTTGACGAAGGACGACGCCGTACCGAGCATCGTCCGACGCATTGGCTTCCTGAAGTCGCGCGCGCGCATTCCGCACAATCCCGGATCCTGAGCAGTACGCCTCAGCACAGCCGCGATTGCCGCACCCACACGGGAGCCCGCCCTCCCGAACGAGCAAGTGTCCGACTTCCCCGGCGTTTCCATCCTTCCCCGTGACAAGATGTCCGCCGTCCCATACGCCGGCTCCGAATCCAGTGCTCAAGGTGACGTAGGCGAGGAAGAGCCCGTCCTTGTCTGGGACTGCTCGTCCGACCCCAAAGAAGACCTCTCCGAGGACGGCGGCCCGGCAGTCGTTTCGCAGGAGGATCGGCGCTCCGAAGGCCTCTCGGAGCGGATCGACCAACGGAACGTACAGGGGGCCGGGACGGTCCGGGCGATCCTCTCCCGTGGCTCCGACGTTCGGCGGGTTCCGCATGTCCCCTCCGTCGACCGGACCGGCCGCTCCGATGCCGATGCCGAGCAACGAGGGGCAATCTGCCTCAAGAAGAGCAGATCGCAGCAGGCTCACCATATGCCGGGCGACCCCAAGATGGGCCCGTCCGTCCCGATACGAGACAGCCTCCGGGGTCTCCGGCGACGTGGACTCGCGCAGGAGGCCTAGCCGATTGGCGCGCCGATCCGCCAGGAGAAGAGCGGTCTTCGTTCCTCCGACATCGAAGGCTGCGTAGCACCCTGACATCCCGTCCACTCCTTCCCTTGAAGCATGGAAACTCGCGCCGTCTGCACAGTGTCCTCGCCCGGCCGACCATCGTCGACCGTCGGATCGAATCATAGATCATCCCCCAGGAGCCAACAAGCGCGCACTGCTCTGGTTTTCTTGGCCGCCGTGCGGGGCGCGGCGCAGGTGTCGACGGCGCGGCCGCAACCTCTCTGAGCTGCGTGCCGCCAGAGGACACCCACGGTGTCTCGACACGGCCAGGCGTGCGGCAAGAGCCGCCCCACGTGCGACCTTCGCTCCGATTGCCATCCGTCACCAGCGCGCCATTGCCTCGTCCCAATCGGCATCGTCAGCGCAAGCCATGTATGATTCCCTAGGGTGAGGAGGCGGGCGTGACTCGGAGTGTTTGGAGAGGATCGAGTATGGATCTGCGATGCGACAGCTACGAATGAGCGAGCGTGCAGACCCTCGACCAGGCGAACGCGGCGACGAGCTTGGCGCCCTGCTTGGGTGTGGCCCGGCTGTCTTGGAGCGTGCACATGCCCGCGTCGCGAGCGAGGAAGTGGGCCGGCCCGCGTGCAAGCGGGCCGACCGCCTGCGCCAAGGACCGAGGGACGTCCGGCGTGTCCGTCTCACCGACGTTCGGTACGTCCGGCTCCGCACGGATGCGGGTGAGCGGGACACTTCGGGTTCGGCCCCGTCGGCTTCGACCCGCGCCAGGGCTGTTCCATCCGGTGCGCGCCGCGGAGGCCTGTAGAGCCCGTGCCGCCGCGAAGGGTTGACAGAGCCGCCTTCAGGCAAGAGGTCGAGGCGGAACTGACGCGGAACATCTTGCCCTTCTGGATGAACCACGTCGTCGACGAGCAGAACGGCGGTTTCTACGGAGCTGTGACCAACGACCTCGAGGTTCGCAACGACGTGCCCCGTTCCGCGATCCTGTGCGCGCGCATTCTCTGGACCTACTCCGCAGCCTATCGAAGGCTGGGAGGGAAGCAGTACCTCTCCATGGCCGATCGCGCTCGGGACTACCTCACCCGAGTCCTGTGGGACCACGAGTACGGGGGCCTGTACTGGGAGGTGGACTGCCGAGGCGACCCCGTTTCCGACCGCAAGCACCACTATGCCCAGGCGTTTGGAGTGTACGGCCTCACGGAGTACTACCGGGCAACTAGGGACCCGGAGAGCCTAACGCTCGCCCGCAGGCTGTTTGGTCTCCTGGAGGAGCACGGGTACGAGCCGGTCCACGGTGGCTACATCGAAGGGAGCAGCCGTGACTGGGGACACCTCGCGGACGCGCGCCTGAGCCACAGAGATCTCAACTGTCGCAAGTCCATGAACACCCTGCTTCACATCTTGGAGGGGTACACCAACCTCCTGCGGGTGGCCGACGACGCGAGACTCAAGGCTCAGCACCGGCGTCTGGTTGAGACCTTCTTGGAGCACGTCCTCGACCCACGGACTGGCCACCTCAACCTCTTCTTCGGTGACGACTGGCACTCCCTCTCCGGGGACGTGTCCTTCGGTCATGATATAGAGTGCAGCTGGCTCTTGTGCGAAGCGGCCGACGTGCAAGGAGACCCCGTGCTGCGAGCGCGGGTCCGCGAGGTGGCGACGGACATGGCCGCGGCCGTGCGTCGAGAGGGAATCGACAGGGGGGACGGCAGCCTGCTCAGCGGACGGACTGCGCAGGGTCTCGTGGACGCCGCCAGGGCCTGGTGGCCGCAGGCCGAAGCGGTCGTGGGGTTCTACAATGCCTACCAGATCTCGGGTCAGGAGGAGTTCGCGCGGGCAGCCCGTCGGTGCTGGAACTACATCCAGGCCAAGGTAGTGGACCGGGTGCACGGGGACTGGTTCAAGGAACTCGGCCCAGACGGAACACCGAATGGCGCGAGCTACAAGGCTGGCCCCTGGCATTGCCCTTATCACCAAAGCCGGGCCTGCTTCGAGCTGCTCGCGCGCCTGAACGATCCGTAACACGGCGAAGGAAGGAACGGGGAGGCGCCGACGGAGAATCCGCGGCGGGGGGGGCGACCCTCCCGAGGAGCGCTGCACCGGGTGACGCCGGTAGGAGATCCCCATGCGGTGGGGCCGCTTTGACGACGAGGCTAGGGAGTACGTGATCACGCGTCCCGACACGCCCATGTCGTGGAGCAACTACCTGGGCTCGACGAAGTACGGGGCGATCATCACGAACAACGCCGGAGGGTACGGGTTCTACCAGTCGGCGGCACGCGGGCGGTTTATGCGACTGAGACCGAACGCCGTCCCCCCAGACCAGCCGGGACGCTACGTCTACCTGCGCGACCGGGAGAGCGGCGACTACTGGTCGGCGTCCTGGCAGCCCGTGGGAAAGCCTCTCGATGCGTACGAGTCCACCTGTCGCCACGGCACCGGGTACACGACGATCGAGTCTCGCTACGCGGGGATCGCCAGCCAGGCGACCTACTTCGTCCCCCTCGGACAGACCTTCGACTACTGGCGCCTCCGGATCACGAACCAGACCGATCGACCGCGAGCCATCTCCGTCTTCACCTTCTGCGAGCTGACCAACCAGTGGGACACTCACCAAGATCAGGTGAACCTGCAGTACTCGCTGTTCATCGTTCGCGGAGAGCTTGCCGACGGGCTCCTGCGCATCGCGATCCAGGACAACCTGACCCGCGGCTCCGAGGAGGTCCTCCTAGAGGATGTCCCCCGCCATCTGTGGATGACCCTTGTCGGTGCGTCGCTCGCCGGGTACGACACGAGTCGGGAGGCGTTCATCGGCCCCTACCGGGGCTACCACAATCCACTCGCGGTGGAGCGAGGACGGTGCGCGAACAGCAACGTCTACGGCGACAACGCCTGTGGTTGCCTAGAGAGCGATCTCTCTCTCGAGCCTGGCGAGACACGAGACCTCCTTGTCCTGCTCGGCATCGGCGACGCTCGCTCGGTCGGCAAGCGGACGCTGACCGAGTTCGGGTCGGTGGAGCGCGCCCAGCGTGAGCTGGAGCGACTGAAGGAAGCCTGGTCGACTCGCTTGGCAAGCCTGGTCGTGAACACCCCCGACGAGGAACTGAACCACACCGTGAACGTCTGGGGTCAGTACAACTGCCTGATCACCTTCGCCTGGTCCCGGGCCGCTAGCCTGGTGTACGGGGGCGAGCGCGACGGACTCGGCTTCCGCGACTCGGTGCAGGACATCCTCGGCGTCACGGCCGCCATCCCGCAGGAAGCCCGGGCGCGGCTGGAGCTCTTGCTGACAGGGCAACTTGCGAACGGAGGAGCCATGCCGGTCGTCCGGCCGTTCGAGCACCGCCCCGGCAGCGAGGTAGCACCGACCTCTGAGGAGTACCGGTCCGACGACTCCCTCTGGTTCTTCAACGCCATTCCCGCCTACGTGGGAGAGACGGGCGACGTCGGCTTCTATCGCAAGGTCCTACCCTACGCCGACCACGGGGAGGACACAGTCTTCGCCCACCTGCGCAGGGCCCTCGAGTTCAACCTCGAGCGGACCGGAAGGAACGGCCTCCCCTGCGGCCTCGCTGCTGACTGGAACGACTGCCTGCGGCTCGGCTACCGAGGGGAGAGCCTGATGGTCGCCTTCCAGCTGCGGTTCGCTCTCTCGACCTACGCCGAGGTCGCTTCGCGCCTGGCGCAACCGGATGAGGCCGCCTGGGCCATCGGCCAGCGGGACACGCTCGACGCGAGGATCCAGGCCCGTGCCTGGGATGGCGACTGGTTCATCTGGGCGATCGGCGAGAACGGGACGGTCTACGGCTCACGGGACCGCGCGGAGGGCCAGGTCTACCTGAACACCCAAGTCTGGTCGGTCATCAGCGGAGCCGCCTCACAGGGACAGGCCTTGCGCGCGATGGAAAGCGTGCGAGAGCGCTTGGCCACGCCCTACGGGCTCGTTCTCTGCGCCCCGCCTTTCGTCAGGACGCCCATCGACGTGATGCGCGCGGTGGTCTTCAACCCGGGCGTCAAGGAGAACGCGGGCATTTTCAACCACACGCAGGGTTGGGCAGTCATGGCCGAGTGCATGCTGGGGCATGGCGACCGAGCCTACGAGTACTACCGCGCGTTCATGCCGGCGGCCTACAACGAGCGTGCCGAGGTTCGCCAGGTCGAGCCCTACGTGCAGGCGCAGACGACCTACTCGACCTACTCCCCCAGGCCGGGGAACGCTCGCACCCCATGGTTGACCGGCGCCGCCGCCTGGGCCCAGGTCAGTGCTACCCAGTACATCCTGGGACTTCGACCCGAGATCGACGGCCTTCGAGTCGACCCGTGTATCCCCTCAGCCTGGGACGGCTTCACGGCAAGGCGTCGCTTCCGTGGTCGAACGATATCGATCGTCGTGAAGAACCCAGGCCACGTCTGCCGCGGGATCAAGACCGTCGTCTTGAACGGGACAACGCTGGCCGACAACTTGATCCCGGCAGCGAGGCTCCGCGCCGAGAATCGAGCGGAAGTCGTCCTGGGGCAGGGACGATCCGCCGAGGCCTAGAGCGAGTGGGCCTCCAGGAAGTCGATGACCTCGTCCACTCGGCAGAAAGAAAGACAGGTCACCGTGTCGGCCGCACCGTAATAGATGGCAATCCGCCCGGTGATGGGGTCGGTCAGGGCCGCGCAGGGGAAGACCACGTTCGGCACGTCGCCGACCCGTTCGTAGAGCTCTCTCGGATGGAGAAGATACGGCTCGGTCCGCCGGACGACCTCCCACGGCCGGTCGATATCCAGGAGCGCGGCGCCCATCGAGTAGACGAAGCCGTTGCACGAAGTGAGCACCCCGTGGTAGAAAACGAGCCACCCTTCACTCGTCTCGATGGGGACAGGACCGGCGCCGATCTTCGTGCTCTGCCAACCGCCGGCCGGCCGCATGACCAGTCGGTGCTTGCCCCAGTAGGTCATGTCCGGGCTCTCTGAGTAGTAGATCTCGCCAAAGGGAGTATGCCCGCGATCGCTCGGTCGGCTGAGCATGGCGTAGTTCCCGTTCACTCTCCGCGGGAACAGGACGCCGTTGCGGTTGAAGGGCAAGAAGGCGTTCTCCATCTGGTAGAAGGTCTCGAAGTCGTGCGTGTACGCCACGCCGATGGTCGGCCAGCCCGCGAGGGCGTTGCACCATGTGATGTAGTAGCGATCCTCGATCCACACGACGCGGGGGTCGTAGCCGTATCCCCACTCCGTGGGCTCGAAGCCTTCGGCCGGCTGGAACCGGATGCGTTCGGGGTCTAGCCGCCAGCGGAGCCCGTCCTGGCTTCGCCCCGCATGAAGCTGCATCGCGCGGCGCTTGTCGTCGCAGCGAAAGACGCCGCGGAACTCGCCTTGGTACGGCACGACGGCGGAGTTGAAGATGCTGTTAGAGGAGGGGAGGAGGTCTCTCGGGATGATGGGGTTCTTCGAGTAGCGCCACACCACGTCGGTTGCGCCCCGTGGCCGTTCCTCCCAGGGGATGTTCGGCAGGTCCGGACCGGTCATCGCCGTCTTCTTCATGGCACGCTCCTTCTCTATGGACATTCCTGGTCACAGCAGCCGCAGGCCACGAAGTGGTCGCTCTCGACTTCGATCAACGCGGGTTTCTCCGTGCGGCAACCCCCATCCTTCCCAGCCATGCCACACCGCGAATAGTACACGCAGCCCGTCGAGAGCTCGTTTCGTCTTGTCCTCAACTCGCTCTCCACCTGTTCCCACTTCTTGTCCAGGCGCGGGACAGAGGCCATAAGCATCCGAGTGTATGGATGCAGCGGGTTGTCGTATATCCTCTCCGTAGATCCCATCTCCACCACGCTTCCTTGGTAGAGGATGACGGCCCGCTCGCTGATGTAGTACCCGAGCGACAGGTCGTGCGTGATGAAGAGGACCGACAGGCCTCGCGCCTTGAGGTCCGCCAGCAGGTTGAGGACGTCGATCCGCGTGGAGGCGTCGAGCATGCTGATGATCTCGTCAGCCACGAGGAACCGGATGTCGAGCAGGAGCGCCCGCGCGATGAGGAACCTCTGGAGCTGCCCACCGCTGAGTTGGTGGGGAAACTTGTCCAGCACATGCTCGGGGTTCAGGCCAACGGCGTGGAGCGAGCTCTCGACTTTCTCGTCCCACTTCCGCGCCGCCGTCTCCGGGAAGAACTGCTGCCCCACGATCCTGAAGACGCGATCGGCCTTGAAGATCGGGTTGAAGGAACTGAAGGGGTCTTGAAACACGCCCTGCACCTTGCGGTAGTACTCCTTCCGCGCCCCGCCTCTGAGGCTGGAGACGTCCACTCCGTCGAAAGAGATCACGCCGGAGCTCGTGGAGATGAGTCGCAGGATCATCTTCCCTATGGTGCTCTTCCCGCTTCCACTCTCGCCGATGAGGGAGACGACCTCCCCGTCCTGGACGTCGAAACTGACGTCCTGGACCGCGCGGAGTGCCCTCCCCCCGAACGTCCCGACCTTGTATACCTTCGAAACCTCGTCAAGCTTCAGCATCGGTCCCGGATTCCCTCCAACAGGCGACGTAGTGCCCCTTCTCGATCTCGACGAACGGTGGCTCCTCCCCGCACTCCGGAAGAGCGGCAGGGCAGCGTTCCCTGAAACGGCATCCGACCGGAGGATGAAGCAAGAAAGGCGGGCTGCCAGGAATGCCAGTGAGCCTCGTCTGGCGGTGCCTCACTCCGACCTTCGGCAGGGACGCGATGAGCAGCCTCGTGTACGGATGCCGCGGCGCGTTGATGATCCGATCCGTGGATCCTTTCTCGGCCAGTCTGCCGGCGTACATGATCAGGATGCTGTCGGCGATCTGGTTGAGTATCGACAAGTCATGGGTGATCACCATCAGGCTCTTCACGAATCGCCGGTCCCGGAACTCGACGAGCATTCGCGCGACGGCCTTCTGCGTAGACACGTCCAGAGCAGACGTGATCTCGTCCGCCATCAGGAGGGACGGGTCTAGCAGGGTCGACAGGACCATGACCATCCTCTGTTTCATCCCGCCCGAGAGCTCGATCGGATACATGCCCAGGACCTCGTGTGATAGCCCGACGAGGTCGAGTCTCCTTTCGAGCTCGGGGAGCGTGCTCCTGACGTCGACCTTCCTCGACCTAAGGAGTTCCACCGTCATCTTGCCGATCTTCCGCGTGGGATTCAGAGCGTTCATCGCGTACTGCGGGACGATGGAGATCCTTCGGAACCTGAACGCGTCCATCCTGTCGGTGTCCCAAACCGGGAGCTCCTCGTCGTCGAGCCTCACGCTGCCGTGGACGAACCGCATCGGCGGCTTCAGGAGGATCAGGCCGTTGGCGAGCGTCGACTTCCCGCACCCCGACTCGCCGGCCAGGCCCATGATCTCCCCGTCCGCGACGGAGAACGTCGCTCCCTCGAGCGCTTTGACGTCCCCGTGCAGGGTCTGGTAGTAGAGGGTCAGGTCGTCTACCTGCAGGCTCACGTCGTCACATCTCCCTCAGCTTGGGGTTGAAGACCTCGTCCAGCCCGACGTTGGTGACGTAGAGGGCTCCAACGATGGCCGTGATCGCGAGGCCCGGCGGAATGAACCACCACCACATCCCAAGAATGAGGGCGCCCCAGATGACGGCGTTGTTCATCATCAGGCCCAGTGACACCGCGTTCGTCGGACCGAGTCCGATGAAATCGAGCGTCGCCGCCGTGAGGATTGCCCCTCCAAACTGAAGGATGAAGACGAGCAAGAGGTAGGACATCATGTTCGGCGCGATCTCGGTGACGATGGTTCGGAGCGGCTTCATGCCGCTGAGCCGTGCCAGATCGACGAACTCTCTCGACCGGAGCGAGAACGTCTGGGCGCGGATGGCTCGGGCCGCCCAGGGCCAGGCAAAGAACCCGATGAAGAGGCTCTCGAACAGGAAGCCTCTCACCTCAAGATAGGCCGCAATGATCAAGAGGACGACCAGCGACGGAATGACGAGGACGATGTTGGTGAACATGTTGAGGAGCTCATCGACCATGCCGCCCCTGTAGCCGGCGACGAAACCGATCAGGATGCCGATCAGGGTTCCCAGTCCTCCGCCGAGGAGGCCCACGATGAACGTGGCTCGCAGGCCGTACACGAACTGTGTGAAGACATCCTCTCCGAGGCTCGTCGTCCCCATCCAGAACTGGGAGGAAGGGTGCTGGGCACCGGGGGCCACGAACTCCCTCGGCTTGTAGTGCGTCAGCCACGGGCCGACGAGAGCGAGCACCATGAAAAGAAAGACGATCGCCACGCCAATCCGGAGCTTGTTGTTCCGCAGGGCGAAGTACGCGAACTCTCTTCTTTTCTTCTGTTGCGTCATGCCCTACCTCTCCCCCTGCATCCCGGTGCGGGTCCGAGGATCCACAAGGACGTAGGTCACGTCGATCGCGAGATTGGCGAGCAGGACGCCGATGATGACGAAGAGGAAGCATCCCTGGAGCAGGAAGTAGTCGTGGTTTTGAATCGCCTGCAGAATCAGGTAGCCGATCCCTGGATACGAGAACACGATCTCCGTGACAAGGGCGCCGGCGACGATGACGCCAAGCTGAAGGGCCAGTCCAGTGATCTGGGGAAGGAGTGCGTTGCGAAACGCATATCGCCGGATCAGTCTCCTGGGTGCCCCGAGCGTCTCAAGGTAGTGCGAGTAGTCCGCCTCGAGTTCGTAGATGATCATGTTCCGCATCCCAATCGCCCAGCCGCCGAACATCACCATGAACAGGGAAACAAACGGGAGGATCCAATGCTCCAACAGGCTCCAGATGAAGATCCAGGAGAGCGTGGGCATAAGTGCGTAGCTGTACGCCCCCGAGAACGGCAGGACACGCAAGACGATCCCGAACGTCCAGGCCAGGAGCATCCCGAGCCACATGTACGGGGTCGCCGTGAGGACGTATCCCAGCGGCGACACGGTGTTGTCCAGCCACTTGGACCGCGCCGCGAAGGCGCCGAACTTGTTCCCGGCAAACCAGCTTAGCAAGATGGCCGGAAGCAGCAAGAGGATGTCGTACGGGACGGCGCGCAGGATGATCTTGATCACCGGCTGCGGGAAGAGCCACAGGCTCGTCCCGAAGTCGCCGTGGAAGAGGGCATTCCAGAAGTTGGCGTACTGGTTCCAGATGGGCACGTCTAGCCCGAAGGCCCGCATGTAGTAGGAGTAGACCACCTTGGCCGACTCGGCCTTGAGATTCGCCCTGGCGATCAAGACCTGAATCGGGTTGCCCGGCATGAACCGCGGGATGAGCCAGTCGATGGTCACAGCAAGAAAGAAGGTCAGCACGTAGATGAAGAGCTTCCTCCGGAAGTACTTGCTCACACTAGCTCCTCCCCGTGGGAATGCTACAAAGAGGCCGCCCCTCCCTCCAACCGAGCGAGGGAGGGGCGGCGACTGGAGAAGACACTGCTACTTAGCTGTCAAGTTGCACAGCATCAGGATCGACGTCATGTTCCAGTATCCGTTCCAGGTGACCGGCAGGTAGTGCGCGTCGCCGTCAGCGGACGACGGCCAACCCGTCCAGTACGCGGTGCTCATCTGTGCCCACATTCCGTTGTACCAGAGCGGGATGATGGGCAGGTCGGTGAGCTGGATCGTCTGAATCTGCGAGATGACGGCCTTCATGCCGGCGAGATCGCTCGTCGGGACCTTGTCCAGCTGACTGACCAAGGCGAAGGCAGTCGGGTTGTTGTACCGGCCGTAGTTGCCGCCCTGCGTGCTCGGGATGTCCGCGAGCTTGTCGTAGAAGATGAAGTGGTAGTACGACCAAGGCGTGTTGCTGATCTGCTGCTGGTTGTCGATCGCCAGGTCGAACGTGCCGTTCAAGCGTGCATCAAGGTACCCGTTGAAGTCGGGGTAGTTGGGCTGCACGTTGATCCCCACGGCTTGGGCGTTCGAGGAGATGATCTGGATCGCGGCCATCCAGTCCGACCAGCCGTTCGGCACGATGATCTTGAGCGCGATCTTGGAGCCATCAGGGGCCTCGACGAAACCATCGCCATTCACGTCCTTGTACCCGGCAGCGGTAAGAGTCTGCTTGGCTTTGACGGGGTCATACGACGTGCCCAGGCTGTTGATGACCGCCTGGTCGACGTACTTGTCCCACGTTGGGAGGAGGCCCGTCGCGTTGGCTGCCTGGACCATGTTGCCGTAGTCCCGGGAGACGATGTCAGCCACGTTGATCGCGTAGGCCAGCGCCTTCCGGAAGTTCACGTCGCCCATCGGCTTCTTCTGCAGGTTGATGTCCAGCCAAGCCGTGTTGGCCGCTAGGTGGTACGGCGCACCAGGGAAGTACGTGTGAAGTGCGTAGCCGCCTAGGAGCAGCGTGGAGATCCCTGGCAGGTAGTTGTTGTTCAGGTCTTCCTGGCCCTGAAGCACCAAGCCGAGGGAGTTCTCGTTGCTCGTGTTGACGAGGTCAACGATGTACTTCGGGGCAACCGACTTCCCGAGGGCCGTCTTTGCCCACCAGTTGTCGTTCCTTACCCAGACCATCTTCACTTGGTCGACCGCGAAGAACAAGTAGGGGCCCGACCCGATCGGATTCTCATTCGCACCCGTGGAGACGGTCGTCGCGTTTCGGCTTGCCCAGATGTGCTGCGGAACGATCGCGATGTTGTACAGGTTGTTCGCCCACTCCTGATAGAGAGCCTGCTTGAAATGGAATTCCAAGTAGTAGTCGCCAACCTGCACGATATTGTCCAGCCAATCCCAAAGCGAGGTGATGTTCAGCGCCGCCGTCTTGCCAAGGTCAAAGGTGAACTTCACATCGGCAGCCGTCAACGGTTGGCCGTCACTCCACTTGACGCCCTGCCTAACCTTCAGTTCGTATACGGTGGAGCTGAGCCATTTCCCGCTCTCCGCCAGCCAGGGGATGAACTGGTCGGTCAGGGGATCGTACAGGAATAGCGTCTCGTAGCACAGCCCGATCGTCCCCATCGCCTGGTTTCCCGCCATGAACGGGTTCCAGTTGGAGACCGGGCCCCACTGCTTCCCACCCGTGTAGAGCGTCTCGTTTCTCGGGAACGCCTGCCCGAGAACCAACCCGCCCGTCAGGCCCAATATCACTGAGACCGCAAGCAGCATACACAGAACCAGCCTAGTCCTTGACCACATAAGGCCCTCCTTGTAGACCTGGGTTTCTCCTCCGGCTTCGGCTTTCGTTCTCTCTACGCAGCGGCATCACCTCCCTGACAAGCTGCCGACCGATCTGTGGAGAGGGTTCTCGCAACGGAGGCCGCACGGCGGAGGGGCACGGAAGACCACGTCGGCCTCACTCCCCGGTCATGAAATGCGGGCCCCCGCGTCAGCGCGGGCCCCGCCCGCCGATCCCGCATCGCGAGCGTTCGACCCTGGCCGTCACTCCGTGAATGAGGGGAATCCGGACTGTGGGAACACGATAGGGTGTCGCCCCCGGAATGGCCGTGCACAAAGAAGAAAGCTCTCATCTGGATCGCGGCGGAGCCCCCGGCTACTGCCTCGGATCGTGAGAGCAATCACACCTCCATGGAAGCGCTCCCAAACATACCATGGAACCCCGCGCCTGTCAAGGAACCATGTTCCTACGTACTGTAGGTATCTTCGTGATCCGGTACGTCTCCCCACATCGCCCGGGAAGGCCCGGCCTTCGCCCATGTCCCCCCGACGGGCTCCATGCTCTAGGGTAAAAGTGCCATAGGAATAAGGCTATTGCGATCGCGGTCTTCGTGGTAGCGCTCCCATTCTGGACTTGCGCCGCCCTGCGGCACCGTGTCCCAAGCGGGCACGTTCGACGAGAGGGTCCGGCACGAAGACGCACGGCTTGAGGACAACCTGCACGATCGTCGCGCGGCGCAGCCTCGGACCGACACCAAGAAGACGCAGTCCGGACCAAGGTCCAGCGCGCGGGCCGGCCCCATGCGTCGGCTCCGGCCCCGTCCTCGCTGCTGCTGCGCGCGAAGGCGCCGACCCGCAAGCCGGGGCGGACAGCGGTGCGCCCCGCCGCTGGCGTGTCACCAGGAGCGAGAACGATGAACTGCCTGGGCTTCCCAGTGCCGGATACCCGGACTGCATTGACACATGGGAGGTGTCGTGCTACGCTTGGGAGCGCTCCCAACGGAGGTGCGATGGATTCCACGCTGGAAGAGGTCGCTGAACGCGCGGGGGTTTCCCGGTCTACCGTGTCTCGCGTCATCAACGCTCACCCGAGCGTCAGAGAGGCGACGCGCGCCCGTGTCGAGGCGGCCATTCAGGAAAGCGGCTACCGACCTCACGCCGTGGCGCGGAGCTTGGCGACCAACCGGACTCACATTCTGGGGATGGTCATCCCCGAGTCGGTCTCCAGGCTGTTCACCGACCCCTACTTCCCGCTGATGCTTCGCGGGGCCACGGAAGCGTGCAACTCGAGGGGGTACCAGCTCATCCTCTCGCTGTTCACCGCCTCCGTCACTCCGAGCGTCATGCACGACCGACTCGCCCGAAGCGGCTATCTGGACGGCGTCGTCGCGGCCAACACCTCCCTGGATGACGGGCTGATCCCCAGACTGCTCGAGGACGGGATCCCGTTCATCACGGTCGGGCGCCATCCGGTGGACTCCGTCGACTACGTGGACGTGGACAACGTCGGCGGAGCGCGCATGGCGATTGAGCATCTCCTTCGCCTTGGACACCGGCGCATCGGAACCATCACCGGCCCACTCAGCATGACGCCGGCGCAGGATCGCCTCGATGGGTTCCGGAGCGTGATGGTCGCGCACCGACTGCCGCTGAGCGAGCGGCTGGTCGCCGAAGGGGATTTCACAGAGGCAGGCGGGCGGGCGGCCATGACTCGTCTTCTGGAGGAGGAGCCGACGGCCGTGTTCGCCGCGAGCGACTCCATGGCGATCGGCGCGATCAAGGCCATCCGAAATGCGAACCTGCGAGTGCCCGAGGACATCTCCGTGGTCGGATTCGACGACGTGCCCTCCGCCGTCTCGATCGAGCCGGAGCTGACGACCGTGCGCCAGCCGATCGAGCGGCTCGGGCAACTCGCCGTGGAGATACTCATCAGCCGAATCGAGGGGAAAGGCCACGACGCGGTAACGACGCAGCGCATCGTCCTTCCCACGGAACTCGTCGTCCGCAAGTCCTGTGCCGAGCCGCCTCGAAGGGGTGGGCCACGGACCTAGAACCCCTCCGGCCATTCCTCGCCTCGTGTGGGGGTGGAGCTCCGGCGTCGGGCGGCCGCGCTGGGGACGCCGCGTCACGCGGGCGCAGGGACCCACGATGAGGTACGGGCACTTCGACGACGACCGACGCGAATACGTCATCCACCGTCCGGACACGCCCCTCCCCTGGATCAACTACCTGGGCGCGGAAGACTTCGTCGGGATCATCTCTAACACCGCAGGAGGGTACGCGTTCTACCGGGACGCGCGGCTGCGTCGCCTGACTCGCTACCGCTACAACAACGTCCCGCCAGACTCGAACGGGCGGTATCTGTACGTGCGCGACGAAGCCGACGGCGTGTACTGGTCGCCCACGTGGCAGCCGACTCAGACCAAGCTCGACCGCTTCTCTTGCCGCCATGGCCTCGGCTACACGGTGATCGGCTCGACCTTCCGCGAAATCGACGTCGAGACGACGTACTTCGTCCCCGTCGGCGGAACCCTGGAGATCTGGTCCACGCGAATCGAGAACCACCGGCGGGAGCCGGTCCGGCTGTCTCTCTTCTCGGCGATCGAGTTCTGTCTCTGGAACGCGCTGGATGACGCCACGAACTTCCAGCGGAATCTGAACATCGGCGAGGTGGGCGTCGAGGGGAGCGTGATCCTCCACAAGACGGAGTACCGGGAACGCCGCAACCACTTCGCCTACTTCGCCTGCTCGGAGCCGGTCGCAGGCTTCGAGACTCAGCGCGACGCGTTCTTGGGCCCCTACCGGGGCTGGGACCGGCCGGTCGCCGTCGAACGGGGGACGGTCTCGAATTCCCTGGGGGTCGGCGGATCACCCATAGGCGTCCACCACGTGCGGCTTCGGCTCGAGCCGGGCGAGGCGAGGCGCGTCATCTTCCTCCTCGGGTACCACGAGAATCACGGTGGGAAGTTCGTCGACGCGGCGCGACAGACGACCAACGTTGAGGGGGCGCGCAGGGTGATCGGGCGCTACGTCAATCCTGCCTCAGTGGACGAGGCGTTCGGCAAGCTTCAGAGCCACTGGCGCGACACGCTCGAGAGCCTTCAGGTGACGACGTCCGACCCGACGGTCGATCGGATGATCAACACGTGGAATGCGTACCAATGCGTCGTGACGTTTAACGTAGCGCGCTCCGCCTCGGGCTACGAGTCAGGCATTGGGCGAGGAATCGGGTTCCGCGACGCGAACCAGGACCTGCTCGGCTGCGTCCACATGATCCCCCAGCGAGCCCGCGCGCGACTCGCCGATCTTGCCTCCACACAACTCCTCTCGGGTGGAGCCTATCACCAGTACCAGCCCCTCACCCGACGGGGGAACAACGAGATCGGAAGCGGCTTCAACGACGACCCGCTGTGGCTCATCCTGGCCGCCGCGGCGTACCTCAAGGAGACCGGCGATTGGTCGCTCCTCGACGAGGAGGTGGGCTTCCAAGGCGATTCCCCGCCGCATTCGCTCTTCTACGACCACCTCGTCCGCGCGGCCCAGTACACGCTCGATCGGCTGGGCCCGCACGGCCTTCCCCTGATCGGGCGAGCCGACTGGAACGACTGCCTCAACCTGAACAGCCAAGCCCTCGACCCCGACGAGCCGTTTCAGACCGCACCGGTACAAGAGGGCTGCGTGGCGACGTCCGTGTTCATCGCGGGTCTCTTCTGTCTCGCGTGCGAGGATCTCGTCGAGATCGCCCGGCGGCGACGTGACGAGGCCACAGAGAAGCGCTTCGAGTCTGCCGCTCGAGCGATGCGCGCCGCGGTCGAGGAGCACGGATGGGACGGAGGCTGGTTCCTACGCGCCTACGACGCAAGGGGCGTGAGGGTCGGCTCGCACCTGAACCGGGAAGGTCAGATCTACATCGAGCCGCAGGGGGTGTGCCCGATGGCCGGCATCGGGCTTGAGAACGGGATGGCTCGTGCCGCGCTGGACGCGGTCCGCGACCGGCTGGCCACGGAACACGGGATCCTCCTCCTCCAGCCTGCCTACACGTCCTATGACCCCGATCTTGGGGAGATCAGCTCCTATCCTCCCGGCTACAAGGAGAACGCGAGCGTCTTCTGCCACGCGAATCCCTGGGTGATCATCGCCGAGTGTCGGCTGGGCCGCGGGGACCGGGCGTGGGACTACGCTCTGCGCATCAACCCGGCGCGCCGGGAGGAGAAGAGCGAGGTACATCAGTGCGAACCGTACGTCTACGCCCAGATGATCGCCGGACGAGACGCGCGGGATCACGGCCGCGCACGCAACTCGTGGCTGACAGGAACGGCCTCCTGGAGCTACGTCGCGATGACGCAGTGGATCCTTGGCGTCCGCCCGACGTTCGACGGGCTCCAGGTTGACCCCTGCATCCCTTCTGCCCTGCGGCAGTACCGCGTCGTGCGAAAGTTCCGAGGCGCGACCTACGACATCCGCGTCGAGAACCCCGACGGGGTGATGCGCGGCGTCTGTGACGTTCGAGTAGACGGGAAGGCAATCGCGGGATCGATCCTGCCGACGTTCGGGGATCACACCACGCACAGCGTCCACGTGACGCTGGGAAGCGGCTCACGATGACCCTCCGGTTCCCCCAAGGCTTTCTGTTCGGAGCCGCCACCTCCGCCTACCAGATTGAGGGCGCATGGAACGAGGATGGGAAGGGCGAATCGATCTGGGACCGCTTCGCGCATACTCCGGGCACGATCGAGGACGGAACGACCGGCGACGTCGCCTGCGACCACGTCCATCGGTGGTCGGAGGACATCGACTGGATGGCAAGGCTCGGTCTCGACGCGTACCGGTTCTCCATCTCCTGGCCGCGCCTCCTCCCGGCCGGTTCGGGCCAGGCCAATCCTGCCGGGATCGCGTTCTACGACCGCCTGGTCGACACCCTGCTCGAGAAGGGCATCCTCCCGTTCGCCACCCTCTATCACTGGGATCTTCCACAGGCTCTGGAGGATCGCGGAGGGTGGACGGAGCGCTCGACTGCCGAGGCCTTCTGCGAGTACGCCCGCGTCGCGGCGCGGGAGCTGGGAGACCGCGTCAAGCACTGGATGACGCTGAACGAGCCCTTCGTCAGCGCCTTTCTCGGCTACGGCGACGGACGCCACGCCCCAGGTCGTCGCAGTGAGCGAGAAGCCTTGGCCGCAGCCCACCACCTCCTCCTCGCCCACGGCCGGGCCGTCCCGGTGCTGCGCCGCAACTCCCGGGACGCGCGGGTGGGCATCGTGCTCAACCTGGTCCCGGCCCACCCGGCCTCCGCCTCCGAGGCCGACCGCGACGCCGCCCGCCGCTTCGACGGCACCTTCAACCGCTGGTACCTCGACCCGCTCCACCATGGGTCCTACCCGGCCGACGTGGTGGAGGACCTGGCGCGGGCCGGGCGGCTCCCCGGCGGACGGATGCCCTGGGTGGAGCCCGGGGACCTCGCCGCCATCGCCACCCCCACCGATTTCCTGGGCGTGAACTACTACAGCCGCGCGATCCTGCGGAGCACGGCGATCCCGGAGGGCGAGAACGCCCCCCGTGCGCTGCACGAACCCGCCGCCGACCGGCGCACCGACATGGGCGGGGAGGTCCACCCGGACGGCCTGCGCGAGCTGCTCGGCCGCGTGGACCGGGACTACC
>JAPLGE010000087.1 GCA_026390315.1 Candidatus Bipolaricaulota bacterium | reverse complement strand
GGACTGGGCGCGGGAATACGCACAGGAACTCGCGCGCTTTGGGAAGAGCCCAGGGTCGGTCGTGGACGAGTGCGCGGCGTCCGAGCCAGAACGCGAGCGTCTCGCGACGGCCCTCATCCGCAACTTCCTCGAGACGCTCGCAGCCGGCTAGTCTCAGCTATCCTCACCCGCCGAGCCGGAATCCGGCCCGCCGGAGCCCGGCGAGGATGGCCTCGCTCTCGCCGCGGATGAACGCCTCGGTGTAGTGCCCGATCGTCCGCTGTTGGGCGCGATTCGTCACGCCCTTCTCGCGGAGCTTCGCCTTCGTCTCCTCCGGGAGGGCCTCGTAGCGGCCGTCCTCCTCGCGGTAGAACGCTCGGACCTCGTCGTCTGTCGGGACGCGGTAGCGATTGCGGTGGACGACGGCCTCGAGCGGGAGCCGCGGGCGGAGGGGCGGCGTCTCGTCCGGGTACCCGAGGAGGACGAGTCCCGCGGGAAACACGTACTCCGGGGCGCCGAGGGTCTCCTGGACGTTCTGCGAAAGGACCGTGCCCAAGTACACGCTGCCCAGCCCCAAGCTCTCCGCGGCCACGACCGCGTTCTGCAGGGCAATCGTCGCGTCCCAGTAGGAGACGAGGAAGTTCACGGCCTGGTCGTTGTAGAAAGGCGCCCCGGACAGCTCGAACCAGCGCTTGAGGCGGAACTGGTCAACGAGGGCGAACAGGGCCGCCGGAGCCGAGCGCAGTTCCAGCTCCTCCAGCCGCGCCGGGTCGTCGACCACGACGAGAGCGTAGGGCTGCAGGTTCCCCGCGGTCGCGGCGCGGATCGCCGCGTGCAGGATCAGGTCGAGCTTCTCCGGTTCGATCCGATCAGGTCTGAACTTCCGGATTGAACGATGATTCGCCAGGCACTCAATCACGGGATTCGTCATGGTTCTCTCCTCGCCGAACGGTCGTGTTCAGGATAGGGTCGCGAATCCGGAGCTCCCGTGCAAGGTTCGGACGTCTGGTCACGCAAGCTCGCTCGCGGGGCGATCGCCGGGTCGTGGCAGGTCGCGCGGGGACCGTCGCTCAGCGAGCACGCGAAACCCGAGTCAGTACGTAGGAAGCGATGGATCGACTTCGCTTGCCCAAGCGAGGAGCCCGCCTCTCAGGTTCTTCAGCCTGCGGAAGCCCGTCTTGCGCAGGATCTCGAGGGCCCTCGCCGAGCGGACGCCCGCCCGACAGGCGAGAACGATCTCCTCCTCGCGAGGAAGCTCGCCTAGACGCATCTCAAGCTCCCGAAGGGGAATCCGTTGGGAACCCACGAGGTGGACGATCTCCCACTCCCCCGGCTCGCGCACATCGAGGAGCCGAATCGGTTCTCCGTGATCGAGCCTCGTCTTGAGCACTCGAGGGCTGATCTCCCACTCCTCCCCGAGCACGCCCGGCGGCACAGAGCCGTGTCCCGGGACGCCGCAGAACTCCTCGTAGTCGATGAGGCTCGTGATCGAGGGCTTCTCTCCACAGACTGGGCACCGCGGGGATTTCGCCACGGCAAGCTCGGTGAAGGACTGGTCCAGCGCGTCGTAGACGAGGAGCCTGCCCACGAGCGGGCTACCCACACCGAGGAGGATCTTCAGCGCCTCGGTCGCCTGCAACGTGCCAACGATCCCGGGGACTACGCCCAGGACGCCGCTCTCCACGCAGGACGGCACGCTCCCTGCCGGCGGGGGCACCGGAAAGAAGCAGCGGTAGCAAGGTCCGACCCGAGCGTCGAAAACGGTTACCTGCCCTTCGAACCGGAAGACCGCTCCATAGATGTTCGGCTTTCCAAGGAACACGCAGAGATCGTTTGAGAGATAGCGGGTGGGAAAGTTGTCCGATCCGTCGATGATCACATCGTACGGTCGAGCAATGCGCAGCGCATTCTCGGACCTGAGCAGTTCGTCGTACGCGTCCACCTGGACCGCCGGATTCAGGTCGATCATCCGGTCCCGCGCCGACCTGACCTTGCGCAGGCCAAGCGAGTGCTCCCCATGGAGAACCTGGCGATGGAGGTTCGAGACCTCGACCACGTCGAAGTCGACCACGCCGATCCGGCCCACGCCCGCGGCGGCGAGGTAGAGTCCCGCCGGGCTCCCCAGACCGCCCGCCCCGATGAGGAGAACGCTCGCCTGTTTGAGCCTGCGCTGCCCTTCCATCCCTATCTCGGGGAGGATGATCTGCCTTGCGTACCGGCGGATCTCCTCGTTCGAGAGCGGCGCCTTCCTCAGTTCGTCCCCTGATCCTTGCGTGCTCATCTCTTCAGGATCATTATAACCCGGCTTCGGATGCAGGCCCCGGCGCACGGGGCGAGACACTGTCTCCGGAACTGGCGCATTCCCATCGCCTCTTTCTACCTGAGCTCGGGGTTCTGCCTCTTACCCGATGCCCTGGTTCCATCTCGCTCACGACAGGGACTTGGCCCACGTCGGGTCGACACGGGAGGAGTAGTCAAGTATTATGATTGACATGCTGGACTACTGGACGCTACCATCCGTCCACCTGGATCTGGAGGTCTCTCCATGAGAATGTCGACGAGGGGACGTTATGGTCTGCGGGTGATGATGGAACTTGCCTCCCACTTCGGCCGCGGTCCGATGCCCGTCGACGCCATTGCCGAGAACCAGGGGATTTCTGGCAAGTACATCCATGTGCTGATACCCGGTCTGAAGTCGGCCGGACTCGTGCGCGCGGTGCGAGGGCCCAGTGGCGGGTATGAACTGACCCGCGACCCGTCCTCCGTCACGGCGCTTGATGTCATTTCGGCACTCGAGGGGAAGACCACTCCCGTGGAGTGCGTGGCGAACTCCTCTTCTTGTCCCCGCGCCAGCCGTTGCGCAGCGCGCGACATGTGGTGTGAAGTTGCCTCAGCGGTCGACGGGGTCTTGTCGGACCTTACCCTGGCCCAACTCGCGATGAAACAACGCGCTAAGTGAGAGGAGCGCATGACGTTCCAGAGCGGACGGGACGTCCTCGCGAGAGTAGACCTTCGGGGGCGAGTTCGGGCACTCCTGGCGTGCCCTCGACCAGCCGAGCAATCCGGGCGGAAGGCTATGGACGAGACGTCGTCCAGCTTCGGACCGCACCCGTGACTGGCGTGTGGACGGTGGCGGACGCCAAGACGCCGTGTCGGGAGGAGAGAATCATGAGTCGCAAGGCTCCTGGGATCAGAAGCGCACATCAGACCCTCATGTCCGAGTCGGCAGGGCACTTTGAGGCGAGGATGCGTGCGGTGCTCACGGTCTCTTCAAGCAGAGGGAGCGGCGGTTGACTCGAACCCCGTCGGAGCGTGCGCGGGCGATCGTCCTCCTCTCCGGAGGGCTAGACAGCACTCTCGCCATCTCGATGATGCTCGACCAGGGGATCGAGGTGCTCACGCTCAACTTCGCGAGTCCCTTCTGCACCTGCAGCCCTCGCAAAGCCGGCGGATGTCACCTCGCCTCGGAGGTGGCTCGGCAACTGGGCGTGGAGATCCGGGTGGTCAGCAAGGGGATGGATTACCTGCGCGTGGTCGAGCGGCCTCGCTTCGGCCGAGGACGCGGGCTCAACCCGTGCATCGACTGCCGCATCTTCATGCTGCGCAAGGCCGCCGCCCTCATGGAGGAGGTCGGCGCTTCCTTCGTCGTCACCGGCGAGGTGCTTGGACAGCGGCCGATGTCCCAGCATCGCGCCGCCCTCGAGCTCATCGAGCGTGAAAGCGGGCTCGCCGGCAGGTTGCTGCGGCCCCTCAGCGCTCATCTGCTCGACCCAACGATCCCGGAGCGGGAAGGAGTGGTGCGCCGGGACCTCTTCCTCAGCATCCAGGGCAGGGCGCGGGAAGTGCAGTTAGCACTGGCACGGAAGAGAGGCGTCGATGTCTTCGGGTGTCCCTCAGGCGGGTGCCTGCTCACCGATCCCATCATTGCCCGGCGCATGCAGGACGTCTTCGGACACTGCCCGGATTGGGATCTGCGCGACGCGAAGATGACCACCTTCGGAAGGCATTTCCGTCTGCACGACCACCTGAAGGTGATCCTCGGCCGAGATGAAGGGGAGAATGCACGTTTGTTTGACCTTGCCGGTCCGCTTCCGCGAGTGGAGTTTGTGGCCGAGCCGGGGCCAAGCGCCATCCTGCGCGGAGTCACCAGCGACAACGACCTCGCGACAGTGGGGCACCTCCTCCGTTCCTTCGCCAAGAAGGCAACTGCGCCGGAGGTGGAACTTCGTCTGCGTGACGGCGACCGGGAGATCGCCTGGCGCGCCAAAGAACGCGCCACCTTTGAAGAGGTCGCGCGATGGACGATCTGACAGCCGGCGCGGGGACCCACGCGCACAGCGAAGCAACACGAGCACTTCACAGAATCCTCATTCCAGAATGGCAGGCTACTACGGCAAAGCGTGAGCCGCGGGAAGCTCTTGAGGAGGTGCGTGGATGCGGAGTTGGAACGGAATGACGAGGATTCTCGAGCTTCTGATCTCAGTGGCGACTCTCCTCGCGGTAGGGATCGGCGCGACTGGGGAAGACGCAGGCAGTGCGCTGCTTCCTCTAGCGGGCAGCTGGACGCCGCCCGCCGGTGTCCACGCGGGGCGGCCGCCGTCGAACAAAGGAACGGTCGAGATCCGCGGGTTGGGCACGTTTGAGTTCGACCCGCCGCAGATCCAGGCGCTCCGCAAGGACCTCTTCCGCCCCGGCCACTTCTCGGTCTTCGACGTCTTGGCGAGCCTCGCGAAGGCGGGGACGATCCCGATGGAATACTCCTACGACGAGTCCCTCGGGACCTACGTCATCGAGTCTCTGAACGGGAAGAGCGGCTGGTGGTACGACGCCCACTACGCGGGCGGCGCCTTCGAGAGGCCGGTCGTGCGTATGGACGAGTACCCGGTGAAGGACGGAATGGCGATCCAGCTTTACCTCGAGTCTCCCGACCGCCTCGCGGCGATCACCCATGACTTCGCCGAGCAGGTCGCGCGCCTCCGGTCGAACGGCGGCCGCGTGGTCGTCCCGAAGGTGACCGTCCGCTCCCCGCGCGCCACTCTCACGTTCAACGATGTCGGCGTCACCGCCCACAACGTCCGCTCGGACGTCTTCCAGACCGGGGTGATCACCGTCCTCGACGTGCTCCTCTCCCTAGGAGAACAAGGGAGACTCAGCTCTCTAGAGCTCGCGTGGCGCGATCGGATGGAGAACGCGGACGCCGTGGACAACTACTTCGTCGATCAGATCCGCACCGAGGACTACTCGACCGAGGCGGCCGGAGACTGCACCTACGTCCACGAGGTCGGGAGCGAGGCCCTCATGGGCTTCCTCGCCCCCCACGGCCACGCAACGTCGCACGTTCACCTCACCGCGGATGTCGAGGTGCTCACCTCGCCCGAGTACGTCGAGTTCCTGTGGGCCTGCCTCCAAGAAGCGCGAGCGTCGGGCGAGAACAAGAACCCACAGGCTAAGGATTAGGAAGGAGACGAAGATCTGGATCATCATCGCGAACGCGAAGAAGCGGAAGTCGAGGCTGGTGATGACGATCGGCGGGATCGCCATCGGCGTGGCGACGCTGTTCGCCCTCCTCGCTCTCAGTTCGGGAATCGAAGGAGCTCTGGAGCGCGAGATCAGCGGACTGGGGGCACACGTCCTCCTTCTGCCGATCGGCTGTCCGTATACCCTGACGCTCTCCCTGATGCAGGGCGCGGACACGCCCGAGTTCATTCCGGAGGACGTCGTTCCTCACGTCAGAGAGACGGAGAACGTCCGCACGACGGTGCCCGTGGTCGTGGGGAAGGCCAAGGTGAACGGCGAGCTCACGCCGATCTACGGGACGACGGACGACGTCTTCCGGGTCAAGAGCTGGGGGACGGCCGACCTCACGGGCGCCCTGGTTGGAAGCTACGCCGCGACGCGGCTGAAGCTGAAGCCTGGGGACCGGATTACAGTCGACCTCTACTCGGAGGTGACCGTCCCGGTGACGAAGATCCTCGACGAGACCCAAGGGAGAGACGACACGTTCGTCTTCCTTCCTCTCGCGCTCGCCCAGAAGGTGCTCGCGCTCGAGGGGAAGCTGAGCGGCATCCTCGTGGAGACGGAGAACGTCGCCAAGGTCACGCAGACCCGCTACACCCTGGCCAAGATCGCCGGGATTCAGGC
>JAPLGE010000201.1 GCA_026390315.1 Candidatus Bipolaricaulota bacterium | reverse complement strand
CGAGTAGACGGGAAGGCAATCGCGGGATCGATCCTGCCGACGTTCGGGGATCACACCACGCACAGCGTCCACGTGACGCTGGGAAGCGGCTCACGATGACCCTCCGGTTCCCAAAAGGCTTTCTGTTCGGAGCCGCCACCTCCGCCTACCAGATCGAGGGTGCATGGAACGAGGATGGGAAGGGCGAATCGATCTGGGACCGCTTCGCGCATACCCCAGGCACGATCGAGGACGGAACGACCGGTGACGTCGCCTGCGACCACGTCCATCGGTGGTCGGAGGACATCGACTGGATGGCAAGGCTCGGTCTCGACGCGTACCGGTTCTCCATCTCCTGGCCGCGCCTCCTCCCGGCCGGCTCGGGCCAGACCAATCCTGCCGGGATCGCGTTCTACGACCGCCTGGTCGACACCTTGCTCGAGAAGGGCATCCTCCCATTCGCCACCCTCTATCACTGGGATCTTCCACAGGCTCTGGAGGATCGCGGAGGGTGGACGGAGCGCTCGACGGCCGAGGCCTTCTGCGAGTATGCCCGCGTCGTGGCGCGGGAGCTGGGAGACCGCGTCAAGCACTGGATGACGCTGAACGAGCCCTTCGTCAGCGCCTTTCTCGGCTACGGCGACGGACGCCACGCTCCGGGTCGTCGCAGTGAACGAGAGGCCTTGGCCGCAGCCCACCACCACCTCCTCGCCCACGGTCGGAGCGTCCCGATCCTTCGCGAGCACGTGCACGACGGCCACGTCGGGATCGCCTTGAACCTCTGCCCCGTCCACGCCGCGTCTCCGAGTGATCGCGACCAACGCGCTGCGTCACGGCTCGACGGTGTCCTGAACCGCACCTTCCTCGACCCGCTCGCCGATCGCGGGTATCCCTCGGATGTTCCGTATGACCGAAGCGTCCTTGATTCCCTCGTCCGTGAAGGCGATCTCAGAGAGATCGCGGCTCCCCTGGACTTCATCGGCGTGAACTACTACACCCGCCGCGTCGTCCGCGACGAGACCGTGCCGGAACGAGAGAACGCCCCACGAACGGTCAGACTGCGCAGGGAGAAGACCCAGATGCAGTGGGAAGTGTACCCCGAGGGCCTGTACGAGCTCCTGGACCGCCTGCGTCGGGAGTACGACTTCCCGAGCTACTACGTGACGGAGAACGGCGCGGCTTATCCCGACCAGATCGGCCCTGACGGACGCGTGCGCGACCCCAAGCGGATCTCGTACCTGCGGCGCCACCTGGAGCAGTCCCTGCGCGCCCTCGAGGCTGGGGTTCCCCTCCGCGGGTACTTCGTTTGGTCGCTTCTCGACAACTTCGAGTGGTCGCACGGCCTGGGGAGACGATTCGGCCTCATCTACGTGGACTTCCCCACCGCGAAGCGCATCCCCAAGGCAAGTTTCGACTGGTACGGCGCCACGATCGCCCAGCACGCTATCCCTCAAGAGCCGGCCTGACGAGTCGACGACGGTAAGACGGCGGGCGAGCGAGCGAGCGCCCCTTCCAGAGGCGCATCGGCTCGCCGAGGGCGAGCGCGGGACCCGTGCCCTGGTGAACCAAGAGACCCTAGTTCCCCTTCCCTGCCTGCTCGGCCTCCCAGGCGGACATGCCGATCTCGCGCATCCGTTCGCGGTTCGCGGGCATCGTCGGGTCGCCGCGGTCGAGGACCGCGATCTTCCCGCAGCCCTTCTCCTCGGCGCACTCAAAGCAGCCTTGCACCTTCTTCTCTCGGGCGCAGTCCCGGACGAAGCACGTCGCCTCGCCCCAGAGACAGATACTCCCGCTTGCCCGACACCCCTCGCAGGTCTGAGCCTGGATCCAGTCGAGGATTCCCTCGAACTCAGGGTAGTGCGAAGCGGCCGGCTCTCTGCGCGCGAGCGCCTTCGCGCGCTCCGGGACGGCCCAACCCTTGAGCGTCCCTTGCAGGGTCTTCGCCATCTCCCGGATCTTCCCGTTCTTGATCCAGCAGTCGCCGCAGTGCCCGCCGCAGTAGGTCACAAAGCTCATCGGCTTCGCCACGTTGGCCCCTTGTCCCTGATTCTTTCCCGGCCCGATCCAGCCGCGCGCTAGGCGGCGTGGATTCTAGTGACGGCCACGGGCCCGCGCCATCTCTGAGCGGGCGCCGTCGCGGGAGGCTCAGCCCGCGACGCCCCGGACTTCGGCCGAACCTCAAGAAGAAGCCTCCTCGAGCAAGGCCCGAATCCGATCCTGTGCGAAGACGTGGAAGCGCACGAGGTTCGCCTTCATCGCCTCCGCTTCTCTGGGCGAGGCGAGGTGGGCGTAGGACTTGAGGGCGAGGGCGATCGGGCGCTCCCACTCTGGGAACTTGGCGCGGGCCCAGGCACTAGCGGCCGCCTTGGACGTGACCACATCGCGCGTCTCGAAGCTGTACAGGAGCCGGCAGAGGTTCAGGATGCAGTAGTCCGGGTACTTGGTCGAGGTGGCGCGTCACGTAGTCAAGCTCGCCATCCAGTGCCTCCTCAAGCTCTGCCCAGGAGGGCTCGGGGTAGACGTCCCTGGGATCCG
>JAPLGE010000175.1 GCA_026390315.1 Candidatus Bipolaricaulota bacterium | reverse complement strand
GCCGTCTCCGCGAGCCGCCTGACGTGGCGCTTCTCGGGCGAGGCCGGGCCGGCGGTCGCGGTAGAGGGCGGGCTCGATCTTCTTTCTGGAGCGTTCGATCCACTTCTGGTGAGGCTGGCGTGGGGACAGACCCCCTCGTTTGGGCTCGTTGCCCGCTGCGACCTGGCGACGGGGAACGTCGCGGAGGTCAAGCTCTCCGGACGGTGGAAGGCCGACGGATTCGACGCCGCCTGGGAAGTGCCTTACCTTCCTTCCCTGGTGCGGTTTGACCCCGCGGCCTTTCAGGTTCGCGCAACGACTGGCGGGGCGAAGGTCACTCTCCGTGGGGAGATCGACCCCACGGCCGGGAAGCTGTCACGAGCAAGCGTTGAGGCCGAGGTTCGCTCGGAGACAGGGTGGGGAATCACCGCGAGCGCGAGCTACACAAGCGGAAGCTCGGGGCTCATCAGCCCGGGCCTCGGGGCGTTCCGCGATCTCTACGACTGCCTCCGGCTTGGGTTCGAACGCAAGGCCGGACAGACCTGGCTCTATGTTTCCGTCCTCGCCTTTCCGGAGGCGGTCCTTCGCTACGCCCCGAGCGGGGCTTTGGCCCTCGGGAGCGAGGCCTTGCCCCGATGAGGGTGAGAAGAAATCGGTCGAAGGAGGAGGTGTTCGATGCCAACTGACCTATCGTGGATCGTCATCATCGCGATCGTCATGATCCTCGTGGGGAAGCTTCTCGGCGCGTGCGCGGGCGGGACCTGCCGCTAGGTCTTCCACGTCGGCTGTGCGCGAGCGCTCGAGAGCGGCCGGGCGTCAGTTGACGTCGCCGAGATAGGACTTGTCGCCTCCGGCGCCCCGCGCCAGGCGCAGGAGCGGCTCTTTCAGCGCGGCCGGGTAGAAGCGTGCCCTTGAGAGTGCGTCTAGGTCGAGCCAGGTGGCTCCGATCTGCCAGGCATCGGGGGAGGCTCCTCTCTGCGGGTCCCGCTCGGCCACGGGGCGGCAGGCGAACATGAACTCGACCTGATGCAAGTTGGGTTCCGACAGAGCGAACTCGTGGTGCGCGGCGATGTACTCGCGGACGAAGAGGAGATCGCCCACCTCAACGCGGATCCCGATCTCCTCCCAGCACTCGCGGACGAGGGTCTCCGTTAGCGTCTCCCCTTCGTCCTGTCCGCCTCCCGGCAGCAGGTAGAACGTCCCCTCGCGATCGCGATTCACCGTCACGAGGAGCCGTCCACCCTCAACGATCACGGCCTTGGCGGCGTTGCGGACCGGCGGCATCGTCCTCCCACTCTGGGCGCACCCGCTGGTGAGTGTACGCCCTCTCTTCCTTCACGGCGACAGGCGTCGCGGGGGTTGCCCGCACCTCTCAGACCATGTAATATCCGTGCACCAATGCACCTGGCAGCGAAGTGGATCATTGTGTTCCTCGTCTCCTGCGCGTTCGTGTGCGCACGGGCAGGGGCATCCTGGGAGGGAAGCCTCTCCTGTAAGAACGCCCTGACGAAGGGGAAGGTCACAACGGACGTGGCGTTTGCACTCTCTGGGAGCTGGGAGCCCTTCACCGTGCAGGGGACGTGGAAGGCCGACGAGAAGGGGTTCGCTTCGTTCCGCCTCACCGAGGAGCTCGAGTTGGCTTCGAGCGTCGACCTGCGGGGCGAGCTCTTGTTCAAGCGAAAGGGCCTAGACTCGATCACCCTCTCTGCGGGCGACCTCTCCGTCGGCACCACAGAACTTGACGTCGAGGGAGTCTTTCGGAGGGAGAAGACCCTGTCCCTGTACGAGGTCTCCAGCGGCCTCCGTCACTTCAACGTCGGGGCCTGTCCCGCGACGGGTGGCCTGCTCCTTCGGGAAGACTACGCCCGCTTGAGGCTTGGACTCGACGGCACGTGGGGTGACCTCGACCTCGAAGCGACGTGCAGAAAGGGAAGCCTTGACGGAGCCAAGGTGACCGCGAGCGGCGAGGTCGCGGGTTGGTCCTTGAGCCAGGTGGTTCGCTTCCTCTTCGCCGGTCGCCTCCCGAAGCCGAAAGACGGGACCTTCACGGCGAAGAGGGATCTCTCCGACCTCTGGTCCGTCACGGCCGCCTGCGAGCAGGGGTTCTCCGGCGGAGGGATCGAGCTCTCCCGTCTCGTCCTCTCAACCGTCTTCGAGGCGGAGAGCGCCAGGCTCTCCTGGACGGGTGCCTTCCTTCTTCGGGGCGCGGCCCTCTCGCTCGACGGGTGGGACTTCGCGCTCACCGGGGCCGCCCCGCTCGGGTCGCTCTCTGTGGAAGGCGTCCTGCGCCTGGACGAGGGAGGGCTACGGAGCCTATCGCTTGAGATCGCGGCTAGCTTTTCGGGCTGATGATGCGATCGATGAGGCCGTAGGAGAGGGCCTCTGCGGCCGTCATGAAGTAGTCCCGCTCCGTGTCCTTGCCGATCTTCCGCACCGTCTGCCCGGTGTGCTCGGCGAGGGCGCGGTTGATCTGGTCCCTCACGCGGAGCAGTTCGTCTGTCTGGATCTTGACGTCGATCGCTTGCCCTTGGGCTCCCCCGAAGACCTGATGGATCAGGATGCGCGAGTTGGGGAGGGCCGAGCGCTTCCCTTTGGTGCCGGCGGCGAGGAGGAGCGCGGCCATGCTCGCCGCCTGGCCGACGCAGATCGTCGCCACGTCGCACTTGACGTAGCGCATCGTGTCGTAGACCGCGAACCCGCCGGTCACGGAGCCTCCCGGCGAGTTGATGTACAGCTTGATGTCCTTGGCCGGGTCCTTGGCTGCGAGGAAGAGGATCTGCGCGATGACGACGTTCGAGACCTCGTCGTCGATCGCGTGGCGGAGGAAGATGATCCGGTCTTCGAGAAGCCGCGAGTAGATGTCGTAAGTCCGCTCCGCGTGACCCGCATGATCGATGACGAATGGGATCTGCCCTTTCACGTTCTCTCCTCGGTGATCTTGGCCGCGTCGCGCAACAAGCCGAGCACACGGGCGTTCGCTTGCTCCATCCGGTAGTCCTCCCAGCGTTCCTCGGCCTTGAGGCGGGCGGCGAAGCGCAAGGGGTCCTCGCCCTCCTCCGTCGCCTCTTCCGTCGCGATCCGCTCGAGCTCCTCGTCGTCGATCGCGATCCCCTCCTTCTCGGCGATCTTCTGGAGGAGAAGCTCGCGCCGGATCCGGCGGGTCACGAGCTCGCGGTAGCCGGAGCGCATCTCGTCTTCGGTCTTCTCCTGCCGCTTCAGGTAGTCCTCGAACGAGACGGAGGAGCCAGGATCGGAAAGGTTCTTCTTCAGTCGCTCGAGCTCTTCGCCCGCGATCTGGTTGACCAGGGCCGTGGGAAGCGGGATCTCCACTCGCTCGAGGAGGCGATCGACGAGCCCGAGCTTGATGACTCGCTCGCGGCGCTTGGCGTGGGCCTTCTCGAGACTCTTCCGGACCTCCGTTTCGAGCGATCCGCGATCCGCGTGGCCGGCCGCCTTCGCCAGGTCGTCTCCGAGCTCAGGAAGGACGACCTCCTTCAGGCCGAGGATCGTGAGCTCCGTCGTGATGGTCTTCCCCTCGGGGAGGTCGAGCTCGACCTTCACTGTCTCTCCCACCTTGCGACCGACGAGCCTCGCGGTGACCGCGTTCTCGGCTTCGGCGCGGGCGTCCCACTCTTCCTTCCCTTCCTTGACGCGCACGATGTCCCCGGCGCTCACCGCGTCCCCTTCTTTCGGCGCGAGCGTGGCGTACTGGCGACGGATCTCCTCGAGCGCCGCCTGCACGTCCTCTTCGGTGACCGGCTTCGCTTCTGGGATGGAGAGCTCGATCCCGCGGTACTCCGGCAACTCGAGGTCGGGGAGGACCGAGAACGTCGCCTCGAAGACAAACGGCTCTGCTTCCGCGAAGGAGACTCTCTTCGTCTGCGGCGGGGTCACCGGCCGGAGGGAAAGGGCGGTCAGGGCCTCGGACAGGTGTTTCTCCTCAAGGTCGCTCTGAGCCTCCTCCGCGAACATCGCCTTGCCGAAGCGGGAGTCAAGCAACGTGCGCGGCACATGGCCCTTTCGAAACCCGGGAACCTGTACCTCTCGGCCGTAGCGGCGATAGACGCCTAAAATCCCGTCCTGAACGGCCTGTGCGTCCACGGTCACCTCGACCGTCACCTCGGTGGCGGACCGCTCTTTGATCGCAAAGCGAAGGTTGTTCTCGGTCACGGAAAACCACTCCAGTTCGTCATTAGGTCCGGCGATTATACGGAGCCTCCTCCGCTCGGGCAAGTGGAAGCCAAGACCAGTTCTTGCCGGAACCCGCTCAGTGGGCGAAGAGGATTATCCCCCAGCTCGTTCCGAGGAGGCGCTCCCAGATTACGCTCGTGAGACTGAGCAGGCCGCTCACGCCGCCCAGGAGAATGAGGCCGAGCAAGATGAGGAAGCCGTACTGCTCGAGGAGGAGCATGAACCGCCTCCCCCGCGGGGGCAGGAGGTAGGCCAGGACGCGCGACCCGTCGAGGGGCGGGATGGGGATCATGTTGAACACGGCAAGGATGACGTTGACGATGACGAAGAACCCGAGGAAGTAGAGCCCGGCGTCCGCAAGGTACGCGGGGAAGGACCCTTCGCCGAAGAGGGAGACTGGGATCGCCGTGAGGGCGAGCCGACCGATCCCCGTTGCGACGAGGGCGAGGCTGGCGTTCGTGAGAGGGCCGGCCAGGGCGACGAAGAGCATTCCTCGGAACGGATTGCGGAAGTAGCTCGGGTTGATCGGCACGGGTTTGGCCCACCCGAAGACGAACGGCGAGCGGAGCACGACGAGGGCGAGGGGGAGGATGATCGTCCCGATCGGGTCTACGTGCGCGAGCGGGTTGAGGGTCAGGCGGCCGCGGTCGCGCGGCGTGGGGTCGCCCAGCCGTGAAGCGACGTGGCCGTGGGCATACTCGTGGAAGACAATCGCGAGGAACATGGCGATGAGGGATAGGACGATGTCCAGAACGTACGAAACGCTCACCCCTTGTCACCTCCCTCCTCCAAGTGGACCGTGAGTGTATCCTCTCGCGTGACGATTACGAGGCCTGCTCGTGCCCCTTTCGGCTTGCGCACGTACTTCACCGGCGTGCAGGCGACCTCGACCCGTCTCTCACCTTTCGCCTTGGAGAAGCGGGCCGCGAGACGCGCTGCCTCTTCCACCACCTCCGGGGGGATCCTCTCCCGACCGCGTTGCCGAACGATCACGTGCGAGCCGGAGACTCCCTTGGCGTGAAGCCAGAGGTCGTCCGGCCTCGCCTCGCGGAGAAGCAGGTCGTTTTGAGACGCGTCCTTCCCGACCTGCACCGTGTGGCCGAGGACGCGGTAGACCCGGGGAGAGGTCGGCGGGGGCTCCCTTCGGACCCGGCGAGAGCGCGGGATGAGGGCGATCGCCTCCTCGTCGGGCTCCTTCCCTTGCGCAAGACACGCCAGAGCCTCGCGGAGAAGGGCGAGGTCCCGTTCTAGGCGCCCCTTGCGGCGCTCGACGATCGGCCGGCCGCGTCGGAGGCGCTTCGCCCTCTCGTAGAGAGCTTGAGCGTTCTCGATCGCGCTCTTCCGCGGGTCGAGCGCGACCGTGACCGACTCGCCCGTCGCGAGGTCGCGGAGGGTCGCCCCGCGCGCCCCGTGAGGGATCTCCCCCCGCCCGGTCAAGATGAGGTCGGCGCGACGTCTCAGCGTCTCAGCGGAGTTCGCTTCTCTCAGCCACTCGGCGAGCTTGGCCAGGGTTCGTTCGCGCTTGGCCGCCGCGCGGGAGAGCCCGGCCTGCAGGGTTCCCGCCTCCTCGCTTTCGTGCTCGGACTCGTGCCGATCGGCGAAGGCTCGGTCGAGCGCGGCCGCGAAGCTCGGCGCGGGCTCGCCCGGCGGGAGGAGGGGGAAGAACGAGGCGACGCGCGTCCCGGGATCGTATTCCGCCCGCGGAGCGCTGACGTGGCCGAGCACGAACCGGAAGGCGTCGAGGACCCGCTCCTCGAAGGCCCCGGCCTCGAAGACCCCGGCTCGAGCGAGGACGGCGCGGGCGGTCTCCTTTCCGACTCCGTCCACGAGACGCACCAGCGCGCGGCACCCGTCAGGACTTGGGGCGACTCCTGCGAGGTCGGTCGCGGCGAGACGTTCCGGACGGAGTTTCCCTTGGCTGGACAGGGGTTGGTAAGGGGAGCCGGGCTCCGCGCGTGGGTCGGGACGGAGCGCCCCGAGAACGCATTCGCTTCGCAGCAGGACGAGGTTCCCTCGGACACCGACGAGCTCGGCGACGAGAAGGGAGCGCTCTAGTCCCTCCTCGCTCCGGCGCTCGACCGCGATCGTCACGGCGCGCTCCCAACCTTGCTGATCGACCGCGACGACACGGCCGCCGCGTAGGTGCTTGCGCAAGAGCATCACGAACGGCGAGGGTTTCGTCGGGTAAGGGAGGGCAAGCTCAGTCAGGTGGATCGCCGCCTCGCCCGGCGAGACGAGGAGGCGAACGTCCTTTCCCGCGAAGAGGTGGAGGACGAACGTCTCTCGTTCGGGTTGGTACACGGCTCGAATCGAGGCGCCGAGGACGGTGCGCTCCCACTCCTTTAGCGAAGCCGCAATCGCCAGTCCGTCCATGTCCCCTCTGGTTGATGGAATGAGTCGCCACCGCTATAATGCAGAGTATACCGCCGGCGTAGCTCAGTCGGTAGAGCTACGGTTTCGTAAACCGTGGGTCGGAGGTTCGAGTCCTCCCGCCGGCTCTGCGAGCACGCAACTCAGCAATTCTACTGCGTTTCTCCCTTGCCAGACAAGCCCTCCCACACTCCCAGACTGCCTCCGAAAAGGAGGTGGTTCGTGGGCATTCCTGCCCTCACGTTCGACCAGGCGGTGGAAGCCTTTCTCTTCTTCTGCCGCAGCAAGGGGTTGATGCCAAGGACGCTTGAGACCTACGCCTTCGCCCTGTCCCGCCTCCGTCTCTTCCTCGCGCGGTCCTCTCCTATGCTCGCCATCCCGGCGCGTCACGAACTCCGAGCGTTCACAGCGGAGATGCTCGAGCGGGGCCTGTCGCGGTCGTCCGTAAGGGTGAGGATGCGGTCCATCCGCTGCTTCGCCAACTTCCTTGAGCGCGAGGGGCTCGTCGCAGAGAGCCCCATGCGTGACGTCGACATTCCCAAGGTCCCGCGTTCGGAGCCCCGAGTCCCCACTCCGGAAGAGATCCGGAAGCTGCTACACGCTGCTCAGCAGACCACCCGGACCGGCGTTCGCAACTATGCCATGCTGGTCACCTTCCTGGACACCGGAATCCGGCTGAGCGAACTCATCTCTCTCGACATGGCCGACGTCGACCTGTGCGCCTGGACGATCCGCGTCCGGAAGGGAAAGGGAGGCAAGGAACGCCAGGTGTTCATCGGCAGGACGCTCCACCGAGCCCTCCGGAGGTGGGTTGACGTTCGCGGAGCAACATCGCTCGATGCGCCTTTCTTCATCACTCGGAGCGGGCGCAGGCACGATGCACGCAACGTTGATCGCATCGTCGAGCGGATCGCTAGGCGTGCGGATCTAGAGAGAGTGAGCCCTCATGCCCTGCGGCGTTCGTTCGCCACCGCCTTCGTCAGGAACAACGGGAATCTGTTCGCGCTACAACGCATCCTGGGGCACAGCGATGTCAAGGTGACGCAGCTGTACGTCGGATTGGACAATGCTGCCCTACAGGACGCCCATGCGAAGGCGAGCCCCGTGGATAGACTCCTGGGGCGCTAGGCGAAGCCCGGAAAGGGCAACTCCCGGGATTCCCCGGGAGTCGCGCCTGTCTCAAGGAGGTAAGCACCAGCGCGTCGCAGCGCTGGCGGATTCCCCCCCTACTCGGACGGCTCCGCCGGTCGTGAGGTCGAGCGTTGCGAAGTGCAGGCCGCCAACTGCGTTACTGAAGGCGACCCCACCTTGTTGGGCTGGTAGCCCATCCCCGGAGCGATGACCGTACCGCCCTCGAACCACACGCCAGCCAGAGAGATCGTCGGCCCGGCATAGGCCGCAGCGGTCGCAAGGGCGACCACCAAAACCATGATTCCCAGTGCCCGTTTCATTCCTGTCCCCCCTCCTGCACTACCTTACTTCTTCTTGGCGAAGATGTCAAGGGTATTGGAAGACAGCCGGTTAAAGTTAAGGTCGATTAGGGCTGACAGTGAACCCGAACAAGGCCTTCCGCTAGTGTGCCCGCGGAGGCGGCTTTGCCCTCAGCGTGGATCAGCCCAAGAGAGGGACACGCGCGGGGACAAATCAAGGTACCCTGCATCTTTCCGCTCGCGGAGTACCGGACCGCCGAAGGCGGCTCGCCCTTTCGGTTAGGGCTAACCCACCCTTGACTTCAAGGCTTTCCGGCCCCGCGTCTACAACCTCCGCGCCGGGCTCCTCAGACTTGACGAGGTTCCCCTCCGCGTCGTCAGCGCACGGGATTCGCGGGTCGCCCGGGGCCAGCTTCAGGGACCCGCTGGCGCGCGGGAGCTAGGACTCAGGCTTCCTTGCCGCGGCCCCGGTCGATGACGTTGAGGAACTGAGTCGCCTCTCGTGCCTAGCACTCGACCTCAACCGTTCTGGCAGGGGCGGGTCAGCTGCAGCTCCTCCGGCGGGCCCTTCGAGCTCAGTGAAGCGGAACCACGCGAGGGAGTCTGTTCGGTGCCACACGGCAGCGGACGATGCCGCGCGGGGACACCCAGGCCGCCCCCTGTCATCCGGGCCCGGCGCGGCCATCTGTGAGGCTTTCTGGGCGATCGCTTCGCCCATCCGAGGCTCTTGCCTGCGTGAAGACGGACGGTTAGACTGAGAGCACTCATAAGGAGGTCTTATGGACTGGACGGCAGTTCTCCGGGGCCTAGGGTATTTCCTGCTAAGCGTAGGGGGATTGTCGGGAGTGTGCCTCTTCTTCCGCGCGATTTCCGGCGCCGATTGCTCCGGGAGTGCGGCCGGGACTCTTTGGGTCCTCTTCTTTGCCGGAATCGCGGCGGGGGCCGGGATTATCGCGACAGTCAGGTTCTAAGGGGCACGGTACCCTGCCGGAGAGAGGAGCGACTTTTCGCCTCGCCTACGGCCCCGAGGGCCCTGCTCACTCCTGCAAGGCTTGTCCCTTGAGTCGCGTCTCACCATGCTGCTCCTCTCGGCACGTGCCTCGAGCCTCCGTGTCCTCCCTCACACCCGTCGCTCTCAGCGGGATGAAACACACGCTCCAGAAGCAGTATGCGGACAAGTTCCGACCCGCTCCGGTGATGCGGTTCACCCGTTGACGAGGCGACCGACCTGAGAATCTCGCCCCGCATGCGTCAGGATCGGTCGTCGTACCTTCGTTGCGAAACAGGGTACCCGCGGGCCTGGGTCCAACCTCTCCACGAGAGCGAACTCTAGGCCCCTTGGATTCTCGAGGCAGAGAGCGGACGACAACCGTCCGTTCCTTGCGAAACCTCGTCAAGCATCGGGTGTAGGTAGGGTGCATGGTGCCCGCCTTCCTTCTCCAAGCGGGTAACCGCGGGGACTGAGACTTCGCCTCCACCACCGGGCGACCTCAGACCCGCGGCTTTCGGTATCCCCTCGTCTTGCGAAAGAATGCTCGGCCTGCTGACAGTTGTACCGCGAGGACTTACTTGGACGGGGTGAGAGTAGCGGCCTTCTCAGCCTGCGTCGCTGTGAACTCGGCCTTCACTATCGCGACTGCCATTGCCGTGTCGGGAACATTGGTGATTGGGGTGGCCCACAGAATCGATGGAGTCGGGAAATAGTGACTCTCGGTGAGCTTGTCCGCAGAAGCCCAGTAGGGACCTCCAGGATGGTTCGCAGACCAGTCTAGGTTGAGCCAGTAACCCGAGTCCGGAACAAAGTGAAGGCCAACTTCACCTACCGCCAGATCCCCGAGGGTCAGCCCATACCGGACAAACACGTAGAGCAAGTTTGCGGCAGCACTCTGGGCGTCGCTTCCGACAAAGACCTCCGTATAGACGTGCCCATCTGTGCCGATCCACTCACCTCGGACCATTGCGCTTCCCCCAAGACCACGCACACCAGCGGCAATTACCACAGCGAAGTCGTCGCAATCGCCACGCAATCGCAGGTCGCGGATCGTGACGCTCGCTCGCGTGAAGTTGTCGAAAAGATCTGTTGGATCGCTGAAGTACGTCCAGCGCGAGTAGCAGACATCCCAGAAGTCGCATACTTGTGCCATATTATAGTATCCGGCGTGGCCGCGGTGCACTGCATCAAGCACAAAAGCTCTTGTAGCCGGGTTGTCATAATCGATGCAGGAGCTGAGTTGGAAACACAACGCGAGATCGCTAACAACATACGCGACGCCTTGAAAGAGGCCGGAAACAAACCGCCCGAGGTTCTCTAGATCCCCCGAATCAGCCCGCGCTCCCAGGCTCGCACTGGATAGACTCACAATACAGCACAGCAAGACTGCAGCCAGTCTCCTCATCTCAGTAGCACTATAGCACTTTCCATAGCGTCTCGCCGTGGCAAGCGACAGGAACGCCGCCGATCCATACGCAGACAGCCTGAGGGCGGACCTACTAGAAGGGGCCTGGAATCGCCTCGGAAGTAGCCGACGGTCACGCCGCTACCGCCTGTGCTTGGCGAAAGGATTTGAGGGCCGCCTCAAGGTCCTCGTCAACCAGGTGGATATAAACCTGCGTCGTGGCTAGGTTTGCATGACCAAGGGCTTTCTGGGTCAGGCGGATGTCCTTCGTCCATTAGACGTACTCTATCACCCACTCTACACCCGTCCGCCCCGAGAGTCAAGAGAACGCATTGCCTCACCAGAAAAGTACACGAAACGGGATCGTTGCCTCAGCTAAGGAAGGTACTCGAAACGGGAGGTGAAGCTACGGTGTCTCTCGGGATTCAGCGAGGAGACGCCGATGGGGCTGACGATGAAGGAGAAGCAGGCGGTAACCAAGCAACTGGCGCTTGAGTACAAGCGGGCAACGAAGAAGGAGAAGGGGAAGATCCTCGACTCGGTGATCCAACTGACACAGTACAACCGGGCCTACGCCGCGCGGGTGCTGCGGCGGCGCGCTCGAGCCACCGTGCTGGGACGGGGAACCGCAGGGGGTGTCAGGGTCACCCTGGTTGAGGACGAACGGACGAAGCGCAGGAAGAAACCAAGGAACAGACCAAGGGAGTACGGCCAGGAGGTTCTTGTCCCGTTACGGAAGATCTGGGGGATCTGTGATGGCATCTGCGGGAAGCGGCTGGGTCCCTACCTGACCGAGAGCGTCCCCACGCTGGAACGGCTGGGCGAGTTGACGATCGACGATGCGGTGAGACGCAAGCTCATGGCGATCAGCCCGGCGACGATCGACCGGTTGCTCGCTGTGGTGAGGAAGCGCTACCAGCTGAGATCCCGATCGAACACCAAACCGGGGACGCTGTTGAAGCATCAGATTCCGATCCGGACGTTCAGTGACTGGGATGAGGGGCGCCCTGGGTTTGTCGAGATCGACCTGGTGTCTCACGAAGGGGGAGACCCTCATGGGGACTACGTGCACACCCTGGATGCGACCGATGTGTGTACCGGGTGGACAGAAACGGAGGCGGTGAGGAACAGGGCGCAGGTGTGGGTCTTTGCCGGACTGGAGAAGGCCCAAGCGAGGTTTCCGTTTGAGATCCGCGGGATCGATTCCGACAACGGGAGTGAGTTCATCAACAACCACCTGTTCCGCTACTGCGATGAGAACAAGATCACGTTCACGCGGAGCAGGCCGTACCGGAAGAACGACAACTGTTTCGTAGAGCAGAAGAACTACTCCGTCGTGAGAAGGGCGGTGGGGTACCGCCGGTATGACACAGCGCGCGAGCTTGAGGGGCTCAATGAGCTCTACGCGGTGCTGAGGTTGTACACGAACTTCTTCCAACCGGTGATGAAGCTGATTGAGAAGACACGGACGGGGAGCACGGTGAGGAAGAAGTACGATCGGGCGAGGACGCCTTGCCACAGGGTGCTGGAATCGGGCTTCATTCCCCCAGAGGCGAAGGAGGCGCTCAAGGAGACCTACGCGACGCTGAACCCCGTGAAGCTCTCGCGAGGTCAGCCGGTTGCAGGACAGATTGGATGCCCTTGCCCGGGCGAAGAGCGAGGCGAAACAGAGCGAACAGAACGTCAACTTGGAGTACATTCCTACATGAGGCAACGAAGCGTCCTTCGAGTACTTTCTTACATGAGGCAACGGGCCTCAGCAAAAGCAAAGAGCACAAAGAATTGTGGATTCTCCCCTCTCGTGCGATTGCGTCCGAAGGAAGGCTGCAAGGCCCGTCTCCGTCGCCGCGAAGGTCTCGGTCCGGGGCCCGCCCTCTGACGGAGCCGCGTTGCCCGTGTCGCGTGCGGTCGGTCTTTCCGCCTCCGGATGGACCGGATCCGCGCCCGGATCGTCGACGAGGACCTGGAGGCAGCCCTCAAGTCCTTTCGCCAGACAGAAGCGGTGATGGCGTAGAAGGAACCACGCCAACGCTGCTGGGCAAGCCCCGGGGGAGGGCCGGATGTCTCTTCTGGGGCATTGACG
>JAPLGE010000181.1 GCA_026390315.1 Candidatus Bipolaricaulota bacterium | reverse complement strand
CCGGCCCGATCCAGCCGCGCGCTAGGCGGCGTGGATTCTAGTGACGGCCACGGGCCCGCGCCATCTCTGAGCGGGCGCCGTCGCGGGAGGCTCAGCCCGCGACGCCCCGGACTTCGGCCCGACCTCAAGAAGAAGCCTTCTCGCGCAAGGCCCGAATCCGATCCTGTGCGAAGACGTGGAAGCGCGCGAGGTCCGCCTTCATCGCCTCCGCTTCTCTGGGCGAGGCGAGGTGAGCGTAGGACTTGAGAGCGAGGGCGATCGGGCGCTCCCACTCTGAGAACTTGCGGCGGGCCCAGGCGGCAGCGGCCGCTTTGGACGTGACCGCGTCGCGCGCCTCGAAGCTCTGTAGGAGCCGGCAGAGGTTCAGGATGCAGTAGTCCGGGTACTGGTCGAGGTGGCGCGTCACGTAGTCAAGCTCGCCATCCAGTGCCTCCTCAAGCTCTGCCCAGGAGGGCTCGGGGTAGACGTCCCTGGGATCCGGGCCGCAGAGGACGATCGAGCGGCCGGCGCGGAGGTGTGCGCAGTGAAGCGCGAAGGATCCATCGATCTTGTCCGGCCGAAGCTCATCCCTCGGCGGCGCGCTGCGGCGGGCGTCCTCAAGGAGGAGGTAGTAGCCGTCGAGTTCTCCTCCCAGGGGCGGGAAGTCGGACGCGAGCCGCTCGCGAAGCTCGACGAGGGCTCGGCGTTCACCGTCGCTCAGTCGCGCGCCGAGAATCGCGTGGAAGTCAATGTCTCCGAGGGCCTGGGTTTCCGGGAACGCGACCGCGCCATAGAAGTAGAGGGCGAAGAGCTTCTCCCCGAGCACCTCGAGAAGCCCGTCGAGGAACGCAGAGGACAACCGCCGAACGAGGTCCCCGTCCTCCCCAGTCAAACCAGCCACCACGCCTCCTCCGCGACTTTGCCGCACGACCCCAGTGCGCGGAGCCGACATCGTCCGAAGTGGAGAGCATGCAGGGACTGCGATCCCTCGTCCAGCCTCAGCCGGCCAGTCCGACGAGGCCCGCCTCTACTTCCGGGCGGTCCTTCTCGCCGGGAGCGGCCTCCGCGGGCGTGACGTGGCCTGCGAAGGCCGAAAAGAGCCATCGTCCTAGGCCCACGATTGGGAATCCCGAGCCCGGAGCCAACGCGCGCTCGAGGCCGAAGGCCGGACGCCATCCAATCCCCCCGCCTCGTCCCGCGTCGACCGGCCGGAGGCCACCGCGGCCCCGGTTCACAAGAGCCGGCCTTTCGTGCTAGACTCGCCAAACCGGATCGAGAAAAGGAGGTTCAACGTGACGAGACGCATGTCTCTCCTCTGTGTCGTCCTTCTTCTTCTAGTTCTCCCAGGCTGCGACCTCTTCTTCCCGCCTGCGACGCCGACGGTCACGCTCGTCCCGGCGAGCGGCGTGGTGAACGCGCGGGTCACGGTCGTCGGGACCGGCTTCGGGACGTCCCAAGGCGGAAGTGAGGTCTCGTTCGGAGGAATCGAGGCCGCGGTCGTCTCGTGGAGCGACACGAGCATCGTCGCCCGCGTTCCTCTCCTGCCCACACCGGGGGGCGAGTCGAACGTCGCCTCCGTCGCGGTCACCGTGGGCAGCCAGCTTGCCGGCACGGGAACGTTCACCGTGGTCCGCGGCGTCCTCTACGTCGCGGCCCGCGGCATGACTTCGGTGATTTGCCTCGCGAGCCCCGACGGCTCGGAAGTGTTCGACCTCACCTCGGGCGGGGTGGCCGTGTGGCCGCAGTGGTCCCCGGATGGGACGCAGGTCGCGTTCATGCGGAACATCGAAGGGAACAGCGAGATCTGCGTCGTGAACGCCGACGGCACCGGGGAGCTTCGCCTGACGAACACCTTCGCCCTCGACCAGTACCCCGCCTGGTCCCCGGACGGAACGGAGATCGTCTTCGAGACGACCCGCGACGGAAACTCGGAGGTCTACGTCATGGACGCCGACGGGGCCCGGCCCATCAACCTGACGCGCCACCCCGATTTCGACGGCTGGCCGTCCTTCTCGCGCGATGGGACGAAGATCCTCTTCTACTCCTTCTGGCCGCTCGGCGACATCCACGTCCACGCGCAAGGCGACCCCTCTCCGAGCATCATGCTCGACGGCGAAAGCATGGAAGTGATGGTCATGGACGCGGAGGGCACGTACCCGACGAACCTCTCCCACCATGCGGCAACGGACTGGTTCCCGCTTTGGTCTCCCGACGGCTCCACGATCGCCTTCCAGAGCAATCGCGACGGCGTGGGCGAGATTCTCGCCATGAACGCGGACGGGACGGGCCAGACGAACCTCACGCAGAATCCGGCCCTCGACGGCGCGGCCGCCTGGTCGCCCGACGGGACGAGGATCGCGTTTGTCAGCTTCCGCGATGGGAACTACGAGATCTACGTGATGAACGCAGACGGCACCGGCCAGACGCGCTTGACGAACGACCCGGCCTGGGACGCCGGCCCCTCCTGGTCGCCCGACGGGACGAAGATCGCCTTCGAGAGCGCCCGCGACGGCGACTACCGCGTCTACGTCATGGACGCCGACGGCACGGACGTGCGGCGTCTGGCGAACGAGGTGAGCGGCTTCCCGGTCTGGACCGAATCGCGCTGGATCCCAGTGAGGCCGGAGCTCTGAGAAAGGGACGCGGGCACGCGTTGTTCCCCGGCGGGCGAGGTAGCCCAATGGCGCGGGCATCTTCTGCCGGGCGTGGGGTCATGCCCAGCGGGAATGGGATAGGCGTCAGATCGCGCCGCACCTCGCGATCGGGCCCAAGGTGATCCTCCGCGTGGGCGAGACCTATGTGCGAATCGGCGAGACGGGCAAGACAACGCTCACCGAGGAGGAGCTCGACCGGCTCGCGCAATAGGTCGCAGAAAGGCAATGCCGCGGCTGCAGTGCTCCCCCCCGGGGACCCGACGTCGATTCGCGGCACACGTATCCGCACATCTCTTGGCAGCGCTCCGTTGCGCACCTTCGCGGCAGGAGACGAACGCCGGCCGGTTGCCTGGAGCGCAAGTAGGTGTAGGCAACTAGGAAGCGTGGATGGTGGACCTGAATCCCCTTGGTGAACGCTGGCCAATGAGGTTCGCTACTACGTGGCAGAGCGACGTGTCCTGAGGGCTCGCACCGTTCCCTGGATCGCAGGATGACGTAGGCGGCATTTCAACGTCGGGCGGTCTCTCCGAGGAGCGTCAGGAGCCGGCGAGCCACAGCCCCGTCAGGCAGTCAGTCTACCGGACAAAGGTGCCCCATCACCCCCGCGAAATGCAATGGCAAACCCCATAGCACCATCAGCCGTAGCACTTCCCTGGACAACACAGACGACGCGGTGGCGTTCACGGAGTCGGGCAGGTAGTGACTGCAATCAGGCACATACGCTCCCCAGCAAAGCTGCGCAGCCACCATCTGGTGAGACCCGATGGTGAACCCCATCTCCATGCCTCAGTATCTGCCCACGATCTTGATTCACCACGTGGACCATGCTAACATGCTCAAGAAAATGGGATTTGGGACGAAACTCATGTGGTGGCTAATCGCCGTACCGATCTTAGGTCCGGCTCCGCTTTGGGCTGGGATGATCGCTTACACCAGGTACGGGGTGTCGCCTGATGTTGTCCGTCTGTGCTCAAACTGCATCTTGATCTTCTTCGCGGGGGGGGTCGTGGGCTCATCTGTCTACACCCTCGTTGCCAATGACCGAACACGTGAGATGAAGTTCGTCTTCGGGGTTCTGTATCTTGTCGCGCTTTTCGTCATTGGACTAGGAATGTACATCCCAGACGTCCAGAACGCTGTCCACAACGGTGGAAACGACGTACAACTTCCCTTCGGGACCCTTATCGCGGAGAGTGCGTTGACTGGAGTTGCCCTTCTCTACGCGCTCGTGGTAGAGTACCTCCTTGAACGAGGGAAGTCCGCAGCCAATTGGGTAGTGGTGTCGCGCAACTGGGGGGTGAAGTTCTGATGACGGCGGGTCTCTGGGTGTTGGCAGCCATCTTCGCAGTCGCGTTGGCATTGATCTTTGTGCGCGACCGCATGTGCAGGGCCTCGGAAGCAACAGAACTGGTCCGCTCCATGAGGAAAGAGATCCTCGAGGATGTCCACCGGACCGAGATCCAGCAGTTCTTGGCGAATTGCATGTCGGTTCTCCGCTACGTTGCCGCAAGCCGAACCGCAGACGCACCACTGCCAGTCCCACGCCATTCGTTTCCACGTGCGGTTTCCCTTGCTCGCGACGGAAGTTCCCCTTCCCCGTTGCGCTTTGAGGATCTGCGCGCTGCTATCTTCTCTTCTAATAAGACCCACCGTTGCGCCAGTGAACGGATGATGAGAGACATAGCGGCGCAGATGCGGAATTACATTGACTCCCGCTATCTGCCGGCGATTGCCATTGAGCAGCGTGAATCCATGGGTGTGCGCCTGAGACGGGCGGAGAGGGAGCTCGAATTCCTTCGGCACGATTGCGCGCTGCACGAGGACGACCTGTCCGAGGTACTGAAGGGTGAGGGACTAGAGGTGCGCTTCATACGCGGCCTTGAGGTCCTCAGCCTTCTCCTCGAAAGGCCCAGCGACTCGGAAGGATCCCACTTCGTGGTCCTCGTTCGCGATGACGTCCACCCGGTTGTGAAGGCCTTTGCGTTGGCGCACGAACTGTCGCACTGGTTCCTTCATGTGCGCACCCCAAGCACAAAGGGCACTCTGGCCAGCAACTTCTACCTCCATTCTCTGCCTCTCGACAGAAGATGGACCCTCCTTGAAGAGGAAGCCGATGCCCTTGCCATAACCATGATGCTGCCGACGGCGTACCTGGCCGACTGCGAGTGGCGGGGAAAGCTCGATGTAGGGCACCTACTATCTGTGTACACCGAGCCGTATGATGAGATGCCATCCGGCCGTGCGCGCCATGAGCTCGAAGCCCTGCTTGAGATGAGAATAGAGCGCTACAGGAGCTTCAAGAGCGAGTTCCTCGACTTGTCCCTCCCTGACCGGCCTATCACTGACGGCTCCCAACTGAATGCGATCGTCGAGTGGCTAGCCGATGACTACTGCTGGGCCGTGCTTGATGCCGGCAATAGGGTCGTCCGCTGCAGCGCGCTCTACGCGGACGAGGTGTTCGACTCGAGTGCCGAGGACGTCATGCGTAGGCGACCAAGCGTACTTGAGGACCTGACGCCGCCGGCCCATCGCGCGAAGACGGAAGAGGTGCTAAGGCATCGCGCACAGGCCCGGAAGCCAATGCTGTATTTCAACTGGTTGGAACATGGCACTTCTGGGAAGCGATTCTTCGGTGTATACGGCTTCCCCGTCGTCGATGCGAATGGGACGTACTCGGGCAGCCTTAGCATTCTCAAGCCCTTCTAGGTCCCTCTTGGATCAGGAGACTGCCCTGCCTCGGCGATGACTCCATCTTCGCTGGGCCCGGGTATCGCGACCGACAAGGAGCGTGAGAGGCGCATGCGCAAACACGGCGCACTACGTTCCCTGGGTCCTGATCTGGCCGTGCCGGTGTGGTTGCTGGAACATGTCCTCCGGGGGCTGATGGCCCGCTACAAGCTCTACGTGAGTCTCGTTCTCGACATTGATGCTCCCAACGATGATTCTTCCAGCGGTACTGGCAAGCTCTTCATCACCCGCGCGGAGGCGAGAAGTTCCTACTGCCGGATGCTCCGGAATAGTAGGCTAGATGAGGTTCGGACGCTCTGCCCCGCAAGTGACCTCCGCCTCTTTGAGATCTGCAGACAGAGAGCAGCTCACTCCAGCCACACAAACGCACGGCCGTATACGTGCGCCGGGGGCCTGGAAACGTACGCAGTCCCGATTATCGAGGGTTCGACGAACACGTTCGTCGGGGCAGTACTTGCAGGCCAGAAGCGGCAGCGCGAGACGTACGCGCAGTCACTCGCTCGGCTGATACGGCTCCGCAAGCAGGAGTCAACCAGCGCTCTGCAGCGGCTTGGCCTGCCTCGGATGTTCCTGCAGTACAGACGGCTGAGGCCAACGGATGCAAGGCAACGTCTCCAGGACATGGAGTGTTGCCAGAAGGTCGCAGAGGAGATAGCCCAGATATTCACGCATTTCTTCCAGCTGAGGACGAGCATCGATCAGCGCGCCCGTGAGGAGACAGTCAGTAGGCGAATTGTCGACAGTCTGCTCCGAACCCGGTCCATTGACGAGTACTGGGATTGCATTCGAGCCAACCTACGCCTCTTACGCGACTGGCTCGAGTGTGACAGTGCCGCAGCGTTCACATGGGAACAGGGAGGTACTGTGCAGCTCTTGGGCCTCGAAGGAACCGCTCTGCGCTCCCTGAACGGAATCAATGAGCTAGCATCATCTGGAGGATTCACTGGCGTCGCTTCCGGGGTAGCGCGCCTCGAGGTCGACAGCGATGTGCTCTGGGCTCGTGTGCTCACAGGGGAGAACGAAGGGCTAGCGGGTGCAATCGTCGTCGCCTGGCGCGGCACGCCAGCAAGCGGGGCCGGGCAGCATCCCATCGGCAGCCCGCTTGCTTCTAGGTATGCCGAACTCCTCACCCTTCTGGAACTGCGGTACACGCAGTTGTGTCGCCTCCACGCGCTGGACGGAGCGCTATCGGACGCGCTCGTTGCACGGGAGGAATCCGAGAACCTTGCTGGTATTCTGAGCAACGCGTTCATCAGCCTGACGCATCAGATGAACAGACCCCTGATAAGCATCCGGTTCGGTCTGAGCCGCATGGCTCGCCACTGGCATGAGTGGCCTGCGGAAAGGCGCATCGAACAGCTGGGCACGCTATCCGCGTTCTGCCAGCACGCCATCGTGATGATCGGCGGCATTGCCCGGGCGCTCAGGGCTGAGGCTGGACAGTCATTCGCTGCGCGACCCGTGCCCGTCAACGTGCGAGAGGAGATTGAGGCGCTCTGTTCAATGATGAAGATGGTCGCAGCAAGTCGGCAGCTGCGCTTCCGCGTCTCCGGCGACTGCCCGAGCCTTGTCATGGACAGGGACTCATTTCTCTTCGTGATCTACAACCTAGTTGACAACGCGCTCAAGTAC
>JAPLGE010000020.1 GCA_026390315.1 Candidatus Bipolaricaulota bacterium | reverse complement strand
GCACTCCGGAACCGTGGCGCGGGTCGATGCCCTCTCTGTGGGCCGGGCCGCGAACCTCCTCGGCGCCGGCCGATTCGTCAAGGAAGACCGCGTCGACCCGGCGGTCGGGGTCGAACTGGTCCGCAAGGTCGGAGACGAGGTCGCGAAGGGAGAGCCGCTTGCCATTCTGCACGTCAACGACGCGACGAACCTCCCGCAAGCCAGGGCGCTCGTCGGAGAGGCATACGAGATTGGCGAGGGGCCAATCTACGCCCCGGCCCTGATCGTCGAACGCGTCGCCGCGCCGTCCTCCGGCGCCTAGAGGGAGAACGGCTCTGGAAGAAGGTCCCGGATCGTGGTCCTGACGAACCCGCCCTTCGGGTTTCCCATCAGAATCTCGATGTCGGGAGCGTGTTCGAAGAGGACCTGGCGACAGGCCCCGCACGGACGGCAGTGGTCGCCACCGCAGGCAACGGCGATCTTGACGAAGTCTCGCTTTCCCTCGGAGACCGCCTTGAACAGGGCGACGCGCTCCGCGCACAGGGAGAGGCCGTTGACCGCGTTCTCCACATTGACGCCCGTGACGATCGTCCCGTCCGCGCATAGGAGGGCCGCTCCGACCGGAAAACGCGAGTACGGGCAGTAGGCTCGCTTCCGCGCCTCGATCGCAAGATCCACCAGTTCTTGATCGTCCATCAGAATCGCACCACCAGTCCCAGCGTCCATCCCCAATCCGCCACCTCGATTCCCCACCACCCCGTCGTCTGCGAGAAGGGGAGGTAGACCCGCCCGTCAAGGGCGAGCCGCAGGAACGGCGGCCCGAGCTCGAAGCCGATCAGGCCGTGCACGCCAAGAGACGACCACGTGAGTCCCCCCAGGTGCAGGGCATCGACGGCAGCGAAGATCCGGTCCTCATAGTCGGGTGGAACCTCGGGCTCGACGGTCGGGGTGATCTTCCCTTCCATCCGGTCGAGCCCCAGCCCCAGGTCAATCCCGAGAAAGACGAGGTCGAATCGCTTGATGGCCTCGACGGAAACCCAGGAGGTCGAGAAGGACACGTCGGCCGTGACCGCACCCTGGAATCCCGGCTCGCTCCACTCCTGATCGATCAGAGGCTGCGGGATCTCGGCGCCAAGGAGGTCCGCGATCCCCCGCACGAGGCCGTCGTTCAGAATCCCCGCCGAGAGGCGAACCGTGTCGATGACGTCGAACGGGAGCGAGATCTCGAGAGCCCCCCCGAGGAGAGTAACCGGGAGAATCGTCGGAAAGTCAGCCAGCGCGGCCTCGACGTCGGCCAGAATCCCGGCCGCGTCAGACTCAGGCACCTCAAGCTCCGCCAGGACGTCCGCGGCCACGCCGGGAGCCTTGGCGACCGCTCTGGAGAGGTCAATCAGGTAGAACGGACTCCCTAAGCTGATCCCCGTGGCGGACGCGAGAGAGGAGACTGAAAAGACGACGAACGCAACGAGAATCCCGCGCAGAGAGCGCCCGATCATCGCCTGTCCCACCCCTCCCACTCACGGCGCTTCAACTCGGCCCGCTTGGTCTTCCCGCTCATCGTCTTGGGGAGTTCGGTCACGAACTCGATCGCCCGCGGATACTTGTACGGCGCCGTCACGCGCTTCACGTGATCCTGTAGCTCTTTGACGAGCGCCTCGGACGGCGTGTAGCCTTTGGCAAGGACGATGAAGGCCTTGACGATCTCGCCCCGCTCGCGATGCGGCGAGGCGACGGCCGCGGCCTCGACGACGGCCGGGTGGCTCACCAAGGCGTCCTCGACCTCGAACGGGCCGATGCGGTACCCGGAAGTCAGGATGACGTCGTCGGCCCGCCCCTCGAAGAAGAGGTAGCCCTCGTCGTCCATCCGCGCGAGGTCTCCCGTCCGGTACCAGCCTTCGGAGAACGCTTCCCGGTCGAGCTCGGGCGCCTTCCAGTACCCGTCGAAGATCGCGGGATTCCCCGGGCGCACGGCGATTTCGCCGACCTCTCCCTTGTTCACCGGGTTCCCCTTCTCGTCGATCAGGGTCGCGCCCGGGCCGGGGGTGGGCTTTCCCATCGCGCCGGGCTTCACCGCGATCCCCGGGTAGTTGCAGACGAGGCAGACGCTCTCGGTCTGGCCGTACCCGTCGCGGATCGTCACCCCGAACGCGCGCTTGAACGCCTCGATCGGCTCTACGTTCAGGGGCTCCCCCGCGGAGAGGGCGTCCTTCAGCACGAGCTTGTAGCGCGCCATGTCAGGGACCTGAGCGAAGAGGCGGTACTCCGTCGGGGTCGCGCAAAGCTTCGTGATCCGGTACTTCTCCAAGAGCTCGAGGTAGCGCTCGGCCTCGAACCGCCCGTTGTACAGAAGCTGGCTCGCCCCGGTGGTCAAGGCAACCCCGAACGGGCTCCAGTACCACTTGGCCCAGCCTGGGGCGGTCGTCGCCCACAGGATGTCGTTGGCTGCGGCGTCCCACCAGTAGCGGGCGGTGACCCGGTTGTGGCAGAACATCCAGTGCTGCTTGTGCACGACGGGCTTGGGGTTCCCGGTCGTCCCTGAGGTGAAGTTGACCGTCATCGGGTCTTCCGCGCCGATCTTCACCTTGGCGGCCTTTCCCGAGCTCTCCTTCAAGAGCCTCTCGAAGCTCTGCCAACCGGGGCGCTCGCCGCCGATGAGGATGAGGGTGGAGAGAGGAGTCCCTTCTCGGGCCTCTTCGACTGCCGCGGCCGTGGACGGGTCTGCGACGATCACCTTGGCCCCGCTCGCCTGCGCGCGGTAGGCGATCTCCTTCGGTTTCAGCATCTCGGAACAGGGGACGGCAACCCCGCCGGCACAGAAGGTCCCCAGCTGCGCCACGTACGCCTCGGGAACCCGTGGCAGGACGTGCAGGATCGGGTCACCCTTCTTCACGCCGAGCTTCTGGAGCGCCCCGCCGAAGCGACGGGCGCCGTCGACGAGCTCGCCGAACGTGAGCCGACGGGTCTTCTTCTCCCCGTCCTCCCAGAAGATGGCGACCTTGTTCGGGTCCTTCTTCGCGTGGCCTTCGACGACGTCGACGATGTTGTAGTCGGCCGGGATGTCCCAAACGAACGCTTTGACTTCCCTCTCGTAGTCCTGCGAGCTGTAGCGCATCTTTCTCGATCACCCTGTTCCAGTTTTGAATTGTGGCGTGCGAGTTTATAGCATATCGCGAAGTCTCGCTGCAAACGGGGAGGAAGATGAAAGCCTGTGTGGTCTTGAATCCCAATGCCTCCAAGCGCCTGATCGCGAAGGGCGTCGCTTCCCTTCCGGTCGTCAGGGAGGGCCTTTCTTCGGGAACGGTGGTCATCACCCTGGGAACGACGAACGCGTTCGTCGCCGAGGAACTCACGGGAAAGCCGGTCGACCGAAGCCTCTTCGCTGCGGGGTTCGTCGACGATCGCTGGAACGTGAACGCCCAGATCTCCCGGGCGCGAGAGATCGTCCTGCGACGAGGCGAGCCGGTCGAAGTCCAGGAAGAGGAGCTCCTTCGCTCGCTCGGGAGAGGAGACGTGGTGATCAAGGGAGGGAACGCCCTCGACCCGTGGGGGACGGTCGGGGTCCTCCTCGCCAGCTCCACCGGCGGCACGGTCGGCCGCTACCTCTCTCGCGCCCTGGCCCGCGGAGTGGACATCGTCATCCCGATCGGACTCGAGAAGACCATCCACGCCGCGGTCGCCGACGTGGCCCAGGAGTTGGGAAGCGGCAGGCTCGACCTCTCCATGGGCCTTCCGTGCGGGATGCAGCCGCTCGTCGGCCACGTCGTGACCGAGATCGACGCCCTGGAAACCCTCTTTGCGGTCGAGGCCATGCAGATCGCCGCCGGCGGAATCGGCCGAGGCGCGGGGAGCGTCTCCCTTCTCATCCGGGGAGAGGCGGCCGCCGTGCAGGCGGCCTTCGCCCTGGTCGCCTCACTCCAGCACGAGCCGGAGGTTCGCCTCGAAGGAAGCGCATGACCGACTCCTACCTTTCGATCCGCGCCCCCGCTTCTGCCCGAATCACCCGCGAGCGGTCGCGTTTCGTCGGCCTCCTCTTTCCCGGGCGCAACGAGGAGGAAGTCTCAAGGATCCTGGAGAGGGTCCGAAGAGAGCACCACGACGCGTCGCACCGCCCGTTTGCGTACCGACTCTTTCGAGACGCCTCCGTCCTCGCGCGAGCCGAGGACGCCGGCGAACCCAAGGGAACGGCCGGTGCTCCGATCTTGAGGGAGCTCGAGGCGGCGGGACTCTTCGACCTGGTGGCCGTCGTCGTTCGCTACTTCGGCGGCGTCAAGCTCGGCCGGGGCGGGCTCGCTCGCGCGTACGCCGACGCCACTCACGAGGCGATCGCCGCGGCCGCCCTCGTCGAGACCCGCCGCGACGTACGGGTTGCCGTCCGTTTTCCTCCCGAGCTTGGCTCAGGCGTGATGGGACTCGTCCGGCGCCACGCGACGGCGGTCGAGGCAGTCGACTACACTCAGGGAGGAAGGCTCCTCGTCCTCCTCCCGCCGAGCCGTCTGGCCCGCTTCGCGGCGGAGCTCGCCGAGGTGACGGGAGCGCGAGCCCATTGCGAGGAGGAACCGTGATTGACTCCATTAGCGGACGCGTCTCACGCCTGGGCGGGGACCAGCTTGTGATCGATACGGGCGGAATCGCCTATCGCGTCTTCTGTCCCACTCGGGTCGTGGCAGCCTGTCGCCCCGGGGAGGAGGTCGTCACCTACACCCACCTCTTGATACGGGATGACGCGATGCACCTCTTCGGGTTTCCCAGCTTCGAGGAGCGGGAGGTCTTCCGCCTTCTCCTCAGCGTGAGTCAGGTCGGGCCCCGGCTTGCCCTTCAGCTCCTGTCGACGCTCGCCCCGGAAGAGTTGGTCCGTGCCGTGTCCTCGGAGGACCTGGAGCGTCTGGTGAGCGTCAAGGGAATCGGCCGCAAGACGGCGCAGCGGATCGTGATCGAGCTTCGGGACAAGCTCCCCGGGAGACTCCTCCCGGGAGAGGCTCGCCCAGCCCTTTCCGAGAGAGAAGAGATGGCCCTGCGCGCCCTCACGTCGAAGTCCCTGGGCTTCTCGACGCGCGAGGCGCGGGAGGCGCTCGAGCGGCTACGGGGCGGGGACCTCCCTCTCGAGGAGCTCGTCCGGCGGGCCCTCGAGATCATCGGCTCCTAGCAGGATGAGGACCCTAGGAATCGACTACGGTCGCCGGCGCTTGGGGCTCGCCTTGAGCGACGTCGAAGGCATCCTGGCGAGCCCCCTGCTGGTTCGCCGTCGCCTCCGGCTCGACCAGGACCTCGCCTTCCTTGCGGACCTCACCAGAGAGCACGCCGTCAGAGAGGTCGTCGTCGGCCTTCCTCAAAACATGGACGGCTCTCTGGGCGAGATGGCCCAAGAAGTTCTCGACTTCGCCCGCGCGCTTAAGGAGAGGATCGCCGTCCCGATCGTCCCGTTCGACGAGCGCCTCACCAGCTCCGAGGCAGAGAGAGTCCTCGTCGAGGCGAACCTCTCCCGGGAACGCCGCCGGACCGTGCGCGACAGCCTAGCCGCCGTCCTCATCCTCCAGGGCTACCTCAACAGCCG
>JAPLGE010000070.1 GCA_026390315.1 Candidatus Bipolaricaulota bacterium | reverse complement strand
TTTCCCGGCGAGACGAACGCATCGGCCTCGGCCTCCCGAAGGGCGACCAGCCCTCTCACGAGCGAGGAGTCCCGCTTTCCCCGCACCGCGCGGACCGGTGGCTCGTCCATCCCAATGACCTCGGACGCCTCAAGGATGGAGAAGCGCTCCCCGTCGCGCTCCCCATGGAGGGCCAAAGCCTCCCGGATCACGGCCGGGTCCCCCGCAAAGAGAATCTCTACGCCGTAGCCACGCGCTGCCGCGATCCCGCCCTTCACCAGCTCGGCCGGGGGCAAATCGCCCCCCATCACGTCCAACAGGATCCGCATCGCTTGGGGTTACTCCGACGTACGTAAGTTGGTGCCGAAGGCGGGACTTGAACCCGCACGGGCGTGTTGTGCCCACATGGCCCTCAACCATGCGCGTCTGCCAATTCCGCCACCTCGGCAACGACCCCATGTTAGCCAAGCCGAGAAGGCCTGTCAATCCGCTCGCGGCCGTGCGTCTCTCTGGGCGAGCGGCTCCCCGCTTGAACCCCCGTTTCGTCATGCGCTTGTCTTGAGTCCCCGATCCTTCTATGATGGAGGCGCTGGTGGGAAGTCAGGTGGCCTCCGGCCGCAAGGAAGTTGGAGGTGAGCGTATGATGGTACGGGTTCGCGGGGCATGGATCGTTCTTGCGCTTCTGACCGTCGGTTTGGCCGCCGCAGTCTCCCTCGTCGGCTTCGCTCAGCCGACGACCTACGGCGGGGTCACCTTCCCGCTCGGTGACCGCTCGTTCGCCGATCGCGTCGTGAGTTACCGACAGGCGAGCTGCGTGCGGTGCGCGTTCAGCAACCCCAGTGCGATCCTTGGGCCCCCGAACTGCGGGCCGAGCCGATGCACCGCGTGCGCGAGTTGTGACCCGTGCGCCCTCGCGCTCGGTTTCCGCGTCAGCGAGATCGACAACCGCGGCGACGTCGTCATCGAGTTCACAGACAACCGGCTCACGGATGTGGCTGGCAATGACCTGTTCATCTACATCACGAACGACAAGGCCTGCCGCGTCGAGATCAGCGCGGACGGGGTGAACTACATCCGCATCGGGGAGGGGACGGGCTACCCCGCTGCCTTCGACATCGCGCCGTTCGTCCAACCCGGGCAGGAGTTCCGCTTCGTCCGCGTGTCCGACGTGCCGGCAGACGAGGACAAGACTCGCTGTCCAGGCCCGAGCGTGGACGCGATCGGAGCGATGGGCGTGGCGGAACAGGCGGAGGCGGCTGAGGCCCTCGGGACCCTAGAGCTTCTGCCGGCCGGAGAGCTCTCCCTCTCCGTCGGCCAACGAGCCTCAAACCTCCTCATCATCTTCGACACCTCCTCGAGCATGGGAGAGAGCTTCGAGAACTCAACCAAGATCGACGTCGCAAAGAGGGTCCTGACCGATGTTGTTGACCAGATGCCGAACGGCGCGATCGTCGGCCTCCGGACGTTCAGCGGTTGTGACGAGGCGAGCCGTCTCCTGGCCCCGATGGGCCCGATCGATCGGGCCGCCATGAAGCGAGAGATCCAGTCAATGGAGCCCGGCGGGGCCACCGCGATCCAGTACGTGCTCGAGCAAGCGAAGCTGGACCTGGCCGAGATCGCCGGGGCCAAGCTGATCCTCCTCGTGAGCGACGGGAGCGAGACCTGCCAAGGGAACCCCGTGGCCGCGGCGCGCGCCTTGATCACCGCAGGGTACGACCTCAGGATTGACGTGGTCGGGTTCGACGTCGGAGGGGACGCCGCGGCGCGCTCGCAGCTGCGCGCGATCGCCGAGGCGACCGGCGGGGTCTACTTCAGCGCGGAGAGCACGGAGCAGCTCCGCGCGGCACTGCAGCTGGCTGCCCCCGTCACGTACCACGTGTACGACTCCGGCGGAGCCGAGGTGTTCACGGGGCTGCTGGGCGACCCAGGTCCGCGGCTTCCCGCAGGCGTCTATCGCGTGCTGATCGACACGACGCCACCCGTCGAGGTCCCGAGCGTCACCGTGCAGTCGCAGCAGACGACGCAGATCACCGTGAGTCGGAGCGATGGGGGCTACACGACGACGGTGCACTGACCTCAGAGGAAGGCGCCGCCGTGGACGTTGAGGACCGCCCCGGTGATGTAGCGCGCTTCGTCTGAAGCGAGGAAGGACACCGCGGCCGCTACGTCATCGGCCTGGCCGAGTCGGCGGAGCGGAATCGTGTCAGTTGCCCTCGGGTCTGTGTGTTCTCCGCCCTCGATCAGACCCGGACAGACCGCGTTTACCCGAATCCCGTAGGGTCCTTCGGACTTGGCGAGCGACTTCATCAGAATGAGAAGACCCGTCTTGGCGATGGCGTAAGGGACCGTGTTCGGCACCGCGCGGAGGACCTCGGCGTGCATGGCCGCGACGTAGATGATCTCGCCTTCCGCCTGCGCACGCAGGCGAGGAATCACCGCTCTCGTGCAGAGGAAAGCGCTCGTGAGGTTGCTCGCCAGGATCGCCTGCCACTCCGCAGGGGACGTGTCGACGACCGGCTTGAAGAGGAAGTCGCCCACGCTGTTCACCCACAGGTCGATCCGACCGCGCGCGGCGGCCGCGGAGACGAGCCGCTCGACCTCGGCCTCGTCCGTCACGTCGGCCCGGACGAGGATCGAATCAGGGGAGTACTGCGAGACCTCGGCCTGCGCCTCCGCCGCCCGAACCTCATCGTGCGCGTAGTTGAGGACCAGCGTGAACCCGTCCCGGGCAAGTCTTCGCGCGATCGCTCGACCGATCCCGCGCGTGGCGCCAGTGACCACGGCCTGTCGCCCTCTCGCCATCGGGCTAGGAGTGATCGGCCGCGAATCGGTCGATGACCACTTGCAGCTCACCTTTCACGGCCGCCAGGCGCTCTCCGAGCTGCGAGCGGTCGACCGGGGAGAGCTTCAGCAAGGGGTCGTCGTCGATCCGCCTTACGTAGTCGTCAATCTCGACGATGACGGAGGAGAGTTCGTGCAGTCCATCGTCCTGCTGCGACGCCTCGAACAGCTCGACACTCTTCCTCAGCTTCTCGATAGCGCTTCCAATAAGGGTCAGCAGATCGGACACCCATTCCCCCCTGCGGATGATTGCTTTCCTAGACGGATTGTGCCTAGCGCGGTCACGGTTCAGTTCCTGTCCGGTCCTTCCGGTCCGGTTTGACGAGCCGCCGTTTGACTTCCTCCAGGGTCGCCTCCTTCATGCGGGACACCTGACGCTGCGACATCCCGAGCTCCCTACCGACCTCCGCCTGGCTCTTCCCTTGGTAGAAGAGCCCTTGGATCACCTGACGCTCGATCTCCGCCAACTCCTCAATCGCCACCAGGATCCGCATCCGGAGGTCGAACGACAAGCCCTCCCGAGAGCTCGCGAGGTGGGTGAAGTCCGGCGGATCCGGATGGGGGTCTTCGCTCCGCTTCTCCTCGTCGATCGAGACGTAGGTCATCGTCTCCCGCCCGCGAAGAAGCTCCACCAACTGCGCTTCGCTCAGGTCCAGGCGCTCGGCCAATTCGGTGATCGAGGGTGGCCTCCCCGCCTCCTGAAAAAACGCCTCTTCTTCTTCCTTGACCCGCTGGTTGATCGCCTGCACCCATTGGGGGATGCGGATCATCGAGTGCTTGTCGCGGATGTAGTGGCGAATCTCTCCCTTGATCAGGTACGTGGCGTAGGTGGAGAAGCGCGTGTTCCGTGAGAGGTCAAAGTTCGCCACCGCGTTCAGAAGCCCGATGTAGCCAGCTTGAATGAGGTCGTCCAGCGGTTCGCCGGCGTTCCGGAACTCGAGGGCGATCGACTTCACGAGCCCGACGTTGCGCGCGACGATCTCCTCTCGCAAACGCGACAGGTCGCATGCAGAGCTCTCCCCGTGCCCAGTGCGGCGGAGGAGGTCGATCAGCTCCTCGTTCGTCAGCCTCGAGAGGTCGCGAGCGCCTTCCTTCTTCATAGCGTCCTATCCACGCTAGTCTAGGAGCGGAGAGCCTTGAGGGCAACTCTCCCGCCCTTCCCAGCCGATCTAGAGGCCCTGGAGAAGAAGGAAGACGACGAGCAGGCCGACGAAAGCCCCCACGATGAGCAGGTCGCGCCAGGGAAAGACGAATCCCTGCGCGCGCACCATGGGAGACGGGCACGCCGCCGCAAGACAGCCCTCGATCGTTTCGCGCAGGGTGAGCTCTTCCGCTCGCCCAGCGCCGATGATGACGCGGTCTCCGACGAAGATGGCCGGGACCCTTGTGGCGAGGGCGCCGTAAGCGAGCGACATCCGCCACAGGAGATCTGAGGCACCCGGCTCGGAGATCTCGTGGTAGGCAATCGCCAAATCCGGGTGCTCCGCAAGGATTCCGTCAAGCACCGTCTGCATCCGGGCGCAGTCGGGACAGCCTTCCTCGCGAAAGACGACGACCAAGGGGTCCGCGCCATGAGCCGCTACGGCTCCGACGACAAGAACGATAAGACCTACGAGCAAGCTGAACCATCGCCTTCGCCTCACGTCGACCCCCTTTGCCGCTTCGCGACCTAGATGTACCCCAGTTGGAGCCCGACGATCATGCCCACGCCCAGGAGAAACATGACGACCCCCGTCACGAAGTGGAGCTTCCCGGTCTTCGCCGTCCGCCACCGCTCTGCGCGCGCCGTCGTCGTGAATCCGAACTGGACCGTGAAGGCAATCGCGATGAGCGGCAGGACGAAGATCAGGTTGTAGAGAAGGAGCAGCACCACCCCCTGCCCCCGGCTCGTGGTCTGGGAGAGGAGCGACAGGATCGCGATGTACGGCCCAGACGTGCACGGCGCGAGGAAAAGGGCGTCGACCAGCCCGGCGACGAACACTCCGGGGACCGAGAACACCGAGGAGGTGATCCGTTTCAGGCTTGGCTTCCATCGCTCTGGAACTTCGATGGATAGCCACTTGCCGTACCACAGAAGGTCCTTCATCTGCCAGATTCCCACGAGGATCGCGACACAGGAGACCGCCAGGATGTAGCCGCTGCGCAGGGCGCGCGTGCCGAGGGAAACGCCGAGGATCGTGTACAGGGCAAATCCCATCAGGAAATACACGAGGTAGATCGCGGCCGCGAAGGCGAGCCCCGCCCAGAGGACCTTCCCTCTCCGGCCGAGCACGAGGAGCCGCCCAAGAAGCAGAATCATGACGGCGAAATCGCACGGGTTGATCGAGTCGAGGGCCGCCGCGCCGACCACCGCCCACAGGGTCACCTTCTCTCTCACCTGGAGCTTGGAGAGAGGCGACGGCGTGCGATCCGCGATCGCTCGCTCGATCACCGGCTCGAGGGCCGCCTTCCCTCCCTCCCCGTAGTCGAAGGGAACCGCCTTTCCGTGCGCCGGGTAGAGCGTCCCGCCTACGAGGGCCGTGTCTCCGACGAAGAGAGCCGGTGGAGACCCGCGCACGCGGAGGAACCGCAACAGCCGCTCGAACAGACGTGCTCCCTCGGGATCGTCCGCAGAGACCCGCCTCAGGCCAAGCTCCGAATGGCGCTTCCCCAGGTCGGCGAGGAGCGCGTCCAGCCGCTCGCAATCCGGACAGTCCTTCGCCGTGACCAGAATGGCCTCCGTGGCGACCGCCGCGAGCCGGACGAGGGGGGACGGCGCGTCCGCGTCGATCGCCCGCTCCACGACCTCGCGGAGCTTCATCTCCGCGCTCCGGTCGGACAGCGTCACCGGCGACGACTCCAGACCGTAGAAGGTGCCGCGAACCATCGCGACGTTCGAGACGAAGACGAGTGGCACCGGCCCCATCTCCGCCCCGTAGGCGGAGAGGAGGCGCGAGAGAAGCTCCCGTCCTTCGGGGCTCGCCACGTCGTAGCGCGCGACCGTGAGGCCGTCTTTCGCCTCCGCGATCTCCTCCAGCACGGCCTCGACGCGAGCGCAGTGCGGACAGCCCGTCTCGAAGAAGAAGAGGACCTCCGTCGCCCCCGCGCAGGCAAACCCCGCGAGGAGGACCGCGACCGCGACGAGGAGAAGAGCCGCCCTGGGTCCCCGGCCGCCCCTCCCCTCGCCTCGGGCGAGGGGAACTCGCCAGCACGCCTCAGGAGCCCGCCGTCTCACTAGAAGGGGATGACGAACGTCTGCCCGAAGACCCGCGTCCACTCATCGAGACCGCCGAGCAGGCTTCGCGCCTTCGCGAACCCGGCCTTCACAAGATCCTGGGCCGCGCGGTCGCTCAGGGCTCCCGTCCCATCGTACAGGACAATGAGGACGTCCCGGGGAAGCCGGCCCATCCAGGCGGCGAGCTCCGCGTAGGGGATGCTAACCGCGCCCATGAGGTGCCCAACGTCGTACTCTTCTTGCGTTCGCAGGTCGACGAGGAGGTAGAAGAGCTTGGCGACCTCCGCCGCCTCGATGTGATAGGGCTGCTTGGTCACCACCGTCACCGCAAGCCGCAGGACGAGGGTCGGGGTTGACGGGTCGTTAGACGCCACCTGGATGTTCTTCTCGACCAACCCAGCGTATCCTTTCGTGTCCAGCGAGGCGACAAGCTCGACCGACTCGCCCGGCGCCAGCTCTCGCTTCGCCAGGCTCGCCGTGGTGCAGCCACACGAGGTCCAGACGTTCGAGATCCTGAGGGCCTCGTCTCCGTCGTTCCTGAGCAGGAAGGTGTGGCTGGCGGTCGTTCCCGCCGGGACGGTCGCGGCGTAGACAGGGCCATCAACGGCGATCTTCGGCGCCGCGGCGGCCGCCGCGCCCGCCAAGCAGACTAGAAGAACTACAACGATCCCGAGACGCTTCATGCTCCTCCTCCTTCGCACCTTTAGACGCTCGACTGTATCCAGGCAATCCCTCTTCCGCAAGGGTTCGGGCTCCACCTCACCCGGCCCAGCGAACTCAGCGCAGTGTCTCGAGCGTGCAGGTCCCTTTGGCGCGGTCGCAACGCTCGAATTCGACCTGAAGAGTCGTGTGCGCGATCCCCATCTGTTCTAGCTTCTTACTGACCGCCTCGACGATCTCGCCCGCCTCGGAGACCGTCTGCTCCGCGACCACGACGTGCGCGGAAAGGCAGGGTAGCTCCGGCGTAATGGCCCACAGGTGAAGGTCATGCAGGCCTTGCACGCCCTCGACGGCGAGGATCCCCGACTCGATCGTTTTCACGGAGAGCGTGCGGGGCGGAAGCTCAAGCAGGATCGCGGCCGCGTCGCGGACGACTCCCCAGCCGTTCGCGAGGATGAGAAACGCGATCAGGACGCTCGCGATCGGGTCGACGTACGGCCAGCCCGTGATCATGAGGACGATCGCCGAGGCGATCACCCCGACCGATCCCAGGCTATCCCCAACGACGTGCAGCCAAGCGCTCCGTACGTTCAGGTCCTCGTTGTGTCCCCGCTCAAGGAGCGCGAGCATCGCGAGGTTGGCCGCGAGGCCGACGGACGCGATCACGAGGAGTTCGACCGCGTTCACCGCGGGCGGGGCGACGAATCGGCGGTAGGCCTCGTGCACGATGAGACTGGCGACCACGATCAAGGAGATCCCGTTGGCGAGCGCCACGAGAATCCCCACGCGGTGGTAGCCGAAGGTCGCGCGGGAGTTGGTCGGACGCTCCGCGAGCCGCAGGGCAAAGAGCGTCATCCCCAAGGCCAGAAGGTCGGTGAGCACGTGGCCGGCGTCGGAGAGGAGAGCGAGGCTGTGGCTTGCGAAACCGCCCACGGTCTCGAGAGCGAGGATCCCCGTCGCGATCGCCATCGCGACGGCGAGCCGCCGCGTCGTCTTGGCCCTGCTCACGTCGATCCTCCCTTTCCGAACGCGTTCACTGGGTTCCAGTTGGCGACTCGTCTCCGGGGACCTTTCGCCGCGAGCCGGCCCGGCGCGCGGTTCTACTCCGTCTTCGACCGCCGGACGGGCCGACCGCCGCCCGGGACGGCGAGGCTGAAGAGAGCAGCAGCAATGGGCTTGTCCGTCGTCTTCCTTCTCCTCCGCGGCAGGGGCTGCGAGGACGGCACCACCGTCCTCTCAAGGACGATTCGTCCCCGGAGGGGCTCCTCGGCGGCTACTGAGCCGCGGCAAGGAACCTGTCCCCGAACGTCGCCCGCCACTCCGCGAGCCCGCCGAACAGAGCCTGAGCCTTCGTGAAGCCCGCGTTGTAGAGCGCGATCGCCTGGGTGCGGGCAACCGAGCCGTCCTCGTCGTAGAGGACGATGTGAGTCGTATTCGGCAAACGCGCGGCCCAAGCCGGGAGATCGGCGGGCTGGACGTTCACCGCTCCGGCGAAGTGCGCCGCGGCGTACGACTCCGGGGTCCGCAGGTCGATCAGGACGAGGAACTCCCGGTTGAGGTAGCTCACGTCTACGGGAGCCAGGACCCCGGACGAGGCCCACGAGGGAGACTCCGCGGCGAGGAGGAACCGCCCACCGGCCGCAGGGCCGGAAGCGGCAAATCGGCTCGTGTACCGTTGCGTCCACGCGTTGATGCCACCCTGGAGGTACTGGACCTCTGGGTAGCCGGCCCCGTTCAGGGTCCGAGCGGCGGCCGGGCCAACTGTCCCGTCCTGGTCGTAGAGGATGGTGAACACCCCTCGCGGGAGGAGTCCGATCCAGTCTGCGAGTTCGTCATAGGGAATGCTGAGCGCGCCGAAGAGGTGATGGGCCGCGTACAGGTCCGAACTCCGCAGGTCGACGAGGAGGAGGAAGGCGTACTCCAACTCGCCGGCGGGCAGGTCGTAAGGTTGTGGAGCAAGGACCGTCGCGGAGAGGGTGAGGGCGAGAGTCCGCGTGGGGCCATTGCTTTGGTCCCTGTAGTAGACGGTGACCGTCTTTATAACCCTTCCGTGGTACCCCGCGGTGCTGAACGTCGCCTCAAGGGAAATCGAGGCTCCAGGCGCGAGGTCTGCTGTTTGCCACGAGGCGACTGTACAGCCGCACGCGGTCCGCACGTTCGTGATGTTCAGCACCGCGTCGCCCGAGTTTGAGAGAAGGAAGGCGTGGGTAAGAACTTGCCCTGACAGGACCTCGCCGAAGTCGTGGCTCGCGTTGTCAACCCCCAGTACTCCGGCCGCCGTTGCGCTGGCGGATAGGACCGCCCAAGCGACGAACAAGACACCAAGAATTCTCTTCACTTCCTCTCCTTTCGCGCGCTGATCGCGCGTCTGCGCTCCATTCACCTCCC
>JAPLGE010000120.1 GCA_026390315.1 Candidatus Bipolaricaulota bacterium | reverse complement strand
CTCTAGCTCCCGCCGACGTGGATGGGGACCGACGACCCACCGACATGGATTGGCGCCGACGACCCACCGACGTGGATCGGCACTGACGATCCGCCGACGTGGATCGGGTGTGCCGACACGGTGATCGTCATTGCGGCAAGGAACAGAGAAACCAAAGCCACAACGAGGATCGCTACCTTTGCGACACGTCTCATCACTCTGCCTCCTTTGTACTCGTGAGGTGCCGTGATTATTCCTTGCGCGACCGGCACCTAGACACAGGGCGGGAAACCCCGCATGTACTGTCATCTCTCGGCCTTCCCTTCGGCTTGGCGCATGGATTCTCCTCCGCGGCACCGCGACCCAGGTCGGGAAAACTCTAGACGACCCACGCGGCGGGCGCAAGAGATCTAGATTACAAAGCACGCGAATCGACGGGAAACCCGTTGTGAACGGAGGAGCCGAGAAGTACAATGCGCGGGGCGGCGCCGTCCAGGCGCCTCTTGACTTCCTGAGGAGGGGACGAGCATGGCTACGAGGACAGGCCGGATGATGACGATCGATGGGAACACCGCGGCGGCGCACGTGGCGTACGCGTTCAGCGACGTCGCGGCGATCTACCCGATCACTCCCAGCTCGCCGATGGGCGAAGAGGCGGACGCCTGGGCAGCGCACGGCCGCAAGAACCTGCTCGGCCAAGTGCTCAAGGTTTCGGAGCTCCAGTCGGAAGCCGGGGCGGCCGGTGCGTTGCACGGCTCACTCGCCGCGGGCGCGTTCACGACCACGTTCACGGCCTCGCAGGGCCTTCTTCTCATGATCCCCAACATGTACAAGATCTCGGGCGAGCTTCTGCCCACGGTCTTTCACGTCTCGGCGCGGGCGTTGGCGGCGCACGCCCTATCGATCTACGGCGACCACGCGGACGTGATGGCGACGCGGCAGACGGGATTTGCCCTGATCTGCTCGAGTTCGGTGCAGGAAGTGCTCGACCTTGCCCTCGTCGCCCACCTGGCGACCCTGCGAGCGAAGGTCCCATTCCTTCACTTCTTCGACGGGTTCCGTACCTCGCACGAGGTTCAGAAGGTCAGCGTTCTCTCCTACGAAGACATGGCGACCCTCGTGCCGCGGGACGAGGTGGAGGCGTTCCGGCGACGGGCGATGAACCCCGAGCATCCGCACCTCCGTGGGACGTCTCAGAGCCCGGACATCTACTTCCAGGGTCGAGAGGCGGCGAACCGCTACTACCTCGCCACTCCAAAGATCGTCGCCGACGTGATGCGCCAGGTCTCCGAGCTCACCGGCCGCCCGTACGGCCTGTTCGACTACGTGGGCGCTCCCGACGCGGATAACGTCGTGGTCGCCATGGGGTCAGCCTGCGACATCGTCGAGGAGACCGTGAACTACTTGAACGGCAAGGGCGAGAAGACTGGCCTCGTCAAGGTCCGCCTCTACCGCCCGTGGTCGAGCGAGCATTTCGTCGCTGCCCTTCCGAAGACCGCAAAGCGGATCGCGGTCCTCGATCGGACCAAGGAACCGGGAAGCCAGGGGGAGCCACTCTACATGGACGTGTGCACGACGTTCCAGCAACGCGGAGTGAGGACTCTGGTGTTCGGTGGCCGCTACGGCCTCGGGTCGAAGGACTTCACCCCCGGGATGGCCAAGGCCGTGTTCGACAACCTGAAGACGAAGGAGCCGAAGAACGGGTTCACCGTCGGCATCGAGGATGACGTGACGAAGACCTCGCTGCCCGTCACCGAGGAGATCGACGTCGCCCCCAAGGGGACGATCCAGTGCAAGTTCTGGGGCCTCGGATCCGACGGAACCGTCGGCGCGAACAAGAGCGCGATCAAGATCATCGGGGACAACACCGATCTCTACGCGCAGGGGTACTTCGCCTACGACGCGAAGAAGTCGGGCGGAATCACCGTGTCGCACCTCCGGTTCGGGAAGAGCCCGATCCAGTCGTCGTACCTGGTGCAGAACGCCGACTACATCGCGTGCCACAACCCGGCGTACGTGGACAAGTACGACCTCCTCGCCGGCGTCAAGAAGGGTGGCACGTTCGTCCTCAACTGTCCGTGGGCCGCGGAGGAGTTGGAGAAGCACCTCCCGGCGTCGCTCAAGCGCACGATCGCCGAGAAGGAGCTCAAGTTCTACACGATCGACGCGGTCAAGATCGCCGGAGACGTCGGCCTCGGCGGACGCATCAACATGATCATGCAGACCGTCTTCTTCAAGCTGGCCCGCGTCCTCCCGGTCGAAGACGCCATCGCGCAGTTGAAGAAGGCGATCGAGAAAGAGTACGGCAAGAAGGGCGAGAAGGTCGTGCAGATGAACTATGCCGGCGTCGACGCGGCGCTGGGCAACCTCGTTGAAATCAAGGTTCCAAGTTCGTGGCGCACCGCGAGCGGCTCGCCGTCGAAGCCGGTGCAGCCGGAGTGGGCCCTCGAAGTCATGCGGCCGATGGTCCTCCAGGACGGGGATCGCCTCCCGGTCAGCGCTTTCTCGGCCGAGCTCGACGGCAAGTACGAGTGGACGGGACCCGACGGGTCCTTCCCGATTGCCACGACCCAGTACGAAAAGCGCGGTGTGGCGATCGACGTGCCCGAATGGGTCGCGGAGAACTGCATCCAGTGCAACCAGTGCGCGTTCGTCTGCCCGCACGCGACGATCCGCCCGTTCCTCGTCACCGCGCAGGAGAAGGCGGCGGCTCCGGCGGGCTTCGACACGATCCCAGTGATCGGGAAGGGGCTCGAGGCCTACGGCTTCCGTATCCAGGTCGATCCGCTCGACTGCCAGGGTTGCGGCAACTGCGCTGACATCTGCCCGGGCAAGAAGGGCGCCAAGGCGCTCGTCATGAAGCCGCTCGACACCCAGCTCGCAGAACAGCCGCGGTACGACCACGCTGTCGCCCTTCCAGTCCACGACGATCTGATGCCCGCCGACAACGTGAAGGGGAGCCAGTTCCGCCGGCCTCTGTTCGAGTACTCCGGGGCGTGCGCCGGCTGCGGCGAGACGCCGTACGTCAAGCTCGCCACGCAGCTCTTCGGGGATCGCATGTTGATTGCCAACGCGACAGGGTGCTCCTCGATCTACGGGGGCTCCGCGCCCTCGGTTCCCTACTGCGTGAACGAGAAGGGGCACGGCCCGGCTTGGGCGAACTCGTTGTTCGAGGACAACGCCGAGTTCGGATTTGGGATGACGCTCGGCTTGGCGGCGCGGCGGGACCGTCTCGCGCGGCTCGTCTCCGAGGCCGCCGGGAGCGGCGCCTCGGCCGGGCTGAAAGAAGCGATGGCGGTGTGGTTGGGTGGCAAGGACGACGCGAAGGCATCCCGCGAAGCGGGTGACCGCATGGCCGCGCTGCTCGAGAAGGAAGCGAAGGGGAATCCCAGGTTGTCCGAGATCCTCGGCATGCGCGACCTGTTCACGAAGAAGTCGGTGTGGGTCATCGGCGGCGACGGCTGGGCGTACGACATCGGCTACGGCGGGCTCGACCACGTCGCGGCGATGAACCAGGACGTGAATGTCCTCGTCCTCGATACCGAGGTCTACTCGAACACGGGCGGGCAGTCGTCGAAAGCGACGCCGACGGGGGCGGTGGCCAAGTTCGCCGAGTCGGGCAAGAAGACGAAGAAGAAGGACCTCGGCCGGATGCTGATGACCTACGACTACGTCTACGTCGCCACGGTTGCCATGGGCGCGAACAAGCCGCAGTGCCTCAAGGCGTTCCTCGAGGCGGAGAGCTACCCCGGGCCGAGCGTCGTCATCGCGTACTCGCCGTGCATCAACCAAGGCTTGAAGAAGGGCATGGGAAAGTCACAGGAAGAGGAGAAGCTCGCCGTCGAAGCCGGCTACTGGCCGCTCTACCGGTTCGATCCGCGCCTCGCGGCGCAAGGGAAGAACCCGTTCCAGCTTGACTCCAAGGATCCGACCGGCGACTTCCACGCCTTCCTGATGGGCGAAGTCCGCTACGCGAGCCTCGTCCAGTCCTTCCCCGAGGAGGCGAAGAAGCTCCACGCGCAGCTCGAGGCCGAGTTCAAGGACCGCTGGGAGACCTACAAGAAGATGGCGGCCTGAGCATAGCTCCGGCAGTCAGCGTCTGGCGAGCTGGGCAGAGAGGGAGAGGGAAGCCGGCTGCCTCCCTCTCTCCGTTTCCCGGCTGCCGCACGCGCTCAGCTGCCGCTGACGACCCGTGGGGGGCTGGCCTCTACGTGACGGGTCCCGCTGGTCTCTTGGGGGCGCGGGCGAACCAGATTCGGTCCCGTTCCAACTGGTGGAAGCGATCAGCGTCCCGTCGGGGCCGCCGCTTAGTTTGCTATCACTGCTGCGTGCATTGAGAACGTCGCGAGCTCCACAACGGGCGGCTTTGGGGCCGGGCGGAAGAGCAGCTGGCCAGTACCCTTCAGCATCCTCCGAGCGGTCGACTAGGGCCGAGAGGCGTGCGAGGTTACCCTCCGCTTCCCCGTCGAGTTTCGTCGGGACCTAGGCTCCGCAACAAAGAACACGGCCCGGGGAGTTCCCGGGCCTTCCCATCTCGCACCGTAGCGCGGACTCCTGAAACCGGATCTTCTTAGACAAGGGCCCGGAGTCCTGTGGGACAGACGGGATCAGTTCTGAGGCTGGGGCTGGTACTTGGCTCTTAGCCCTTCCTCGTTCTTGATGATGATGCGGTAGCGGCTCTTGTCGAGGATCCCTTCGCGCTCGAAGCGGTTGAGCGCGAGGGTCGTGTTTTCTCGCGCCGAGCCGATCATGTCGGCGAGTTCCTTGTGGGTCAGCTGGAAGCTGATGAGCGTCCCTTCCTTGGTCTTCACGCCGTACTCGTCCGAGAGTTTCAGGAGCTGGCGGGACAGACGCGCCTGGATGTCCTTGAAGGCGAAGTCCTCGAGCGCCTCTTCGTACTCGCGGATCCGCTGAGCGAAGTGCCGGAGGATCGCTTGCAGGTAGATCGGATCGTCGTTGATTGCGGTCGCGAACTCTCGCTTGGTGATGCAGCGGATGACGGTCTCATCGATCGCGCTCGCGAGGTGGCGGCGCTGGGTCTCGCCCATGAGGCACATCTCCCCGAAGATCTCGCCCGGGTCGAGGATGGCGAGCGTCAGCTTCTTCCCGCTTTCGTCCAGATAGGCGAGCTTCACTCGGCCCTCTTCCACCACGTACACGGAGTTGCTCGGGCTCCCTGGTTGGTAGACCGTTTCCCCCCGCTCCACCCGCATGACCTCGCCGAGGTGGCCGAGAAGGCTCTCGAAGCTCTGTGTCTCGTTGACGGTGCGTGCCATCCGTCCCCCTTTTTCCTGTGGCTCGCTTCAGGGTAGCGGCGAGGAGAGAGAACGAGAGGGAAGGGAACGACTCGCGTGGGTAGGGTTTCCGATGAAAAGAGCGGACAGCCGTCACATCCCGGAGACCCAGATGATGAGTGAAAAGGGATAGCGTGGGCATGTCACTCGAAGCTGGTCCTATGTTTCTCCCTAGAAAGGAGGTGATCCAGCCCCAGGTTCTCCTAGGGCTACCTTGTTACGACTTCACCCCTCTCGCGAAGGTTACCCTCGGCGCTCTTGCGAACGACTTCAGGCACCCCCCACTCGGTTGGTGTGACGGGCGGTGTGTACAAACCCTGAGTACTTATTCACCGCAGTGTGGCTGACCTGCGATTACTAGCGATTCCGGCTTCATGAGGTCGAGTTTCAGACCTCAATCCGAACTGAGGAGGGCTTTTACGGATTGGCTCCCCCTTACGGGATTGCGACCCATTGTACCCCCCATTGTAGCATGTGTGTCGCCCTGGGCATAAGGGACATGATGACTTGACGTCATCCCCTCCTTCCTCCGGCTATTCACCAGCAGTCTCGTCAGAGTCCCCGGCATGACCCGCTGGCAACTGACGACAGGGGTTGCGCTCGTTTCGGGACTTAACCCAACGTCCCACGACACGAGCTGACGACAGCCATGCATCACCTGTGCTAGCTCCCCTACCCGAAGGTAGGGGTCGTCCCCGTTTCCGGTTCCTACCACTAGCATGTCAAGCCCAGGTGAGGTTCTTCGTTTATCATCGAATTAAACCACGTGCTCCACCGCTTGTGCAGGGTCCCGTCAATTCTCTTGAGTTTTAGCCTTGCGGCCGTACTCCCCAGGCGGTTCACTTAACGCGTTAGCTACGGCACCGATCTATATAGGGTGACCGACACCAAGTGAACATCGTTTAGGGCGTGGACTACGGGGGTATCTAATCCCCTTTGCTCCCCACGCTTTCGCGCGTCAGCGTCGGTAGCAGGCCAGAGGGTTGCCTTCGCCATCGGGGTACCTCACAGTATCTACGCATTCCACCGCTACTCTGTGAGTTCCACCCTCCTCTCCTGCACCCAAGTCGAGCAGTATCACCTGGCATTCCTCAGTTGAGCTGAGGGCTTTCACAAGTGACTTACCCGGCCGCCTAGACGCCCTTTACGCCCAGTAAATCCGGATAACGCTTGCCACCTCTGTCTTACCGCGGCTGCTGGCACAGAGTTAGCCGTGGCTTATTCCTGGGGTACCGTCATCGGGCGGGCATTTCCTCCCGTCCTTATTCTTTCCCCAGAAAAGGGGTTTACGACCCGAGGGCCTTCATCCCCCACGCGGTGTCGCTCCATCAGGCTTTCGCCCATTGTGAAAGATTCCCCACTGCTGCCTCCCGTAGGAGTCTGGGCCGTATCTCAGTCCCAATGTGGCTGGCCATCCTCTCAGACCAGCTACCCATCATCGCCTTGGTAGGCCGTTACCCTACCAACAAGCTAATAGGACGCAGCCCCCTCCCCTTGCGGCGGCAGGACCGCCTTTGGCGCAAGGCCCATCGGCCTCGAGCCACATCGGGTATTAGCCACCTTTTCAAGTGGTTGTCTCCGTCAAGAGGGTAGGTTAGCTACGCGTTACTCACCAGTTCGCCGCTCCGTCACCGATCATCGTCACCCGAAGGCGACTCAGTCCGGCTCGATCGCACGACTTGCATGTGTTAGGCGCACCGCTAGCGTTCATCCTGAGCTGGGATCAAACTCTCTTAGTTGAAGAATCTGAACCCTTTTCGTCTGTTTGTGACACGGACGTTTCCTCTTCGATCGAGGAAGCGCATACCACGCTATCCACTTTTCAAGGACCAGCGACTGCGTTGGGGAGTATACACCCTCCCCGGAGGGCTGTCAAGGAGGGGTTGAGGGGACGAAAACCCATTTTGGGTCTTGCATTTGTCTTTGTCCCGTCCGCTCTCTCGCAGTATACTGCAAGAGAGGAGTGGACAACGGTGGCAGAGCGGAAGACCGTCGTGGTGATCGCCGGGGGGGACTCGCCTGAGAGGGCGGTCTCCCTCAGCTCGGGAACGCAGGTGTATGCGGCGCTCGCCCAGGCGGGGCATACCGTGCGGTGGCTCGAGATCAGCAGCCTCGATGACCTCGTTCAGGGGCTCCCAGGCGCCGACGTGGCCTTCAACTGCCTGCACGGAGGGAGCGGCGAGGATGGAACGATTCAGGTTCTGTTCGAGGTTCTCGACCTTCCCTACGTCGGGTCGGGGCCGCAGGCGAGCGCCCTCGCCATGGACAAGCTGAAGTCGAAGGCGATCTTCGCGTCCAAGGGGCTTGCGGTGCCCAAGGCGCACCCCTACCGGGGGGAGGGGATCGAGTCGTTCTCGCGGTCCGCGAGGGCGGCGTTGGGACTCCCGCTTGTGCTCAAGCCCTGTAATCAGGGGTCGAGTCTGGGAGTTGCGGTCATCGAAGAGGAGTCCGAGCTCGTCCCCGCAGCATCGTCCATCTTTGCCGAATTCGGCTCCGTCTTCGCCGAACAGTTCATCCCTGGCAGGGAACTCACGGTCTCTGTCCTCCTTCAGGACGGAGTGGAGAGAGTTCTCCCCGTGGTGGAGCTCGTTCCGAAGCACCGCTTCTACGACTACGAGGCGAAGTACACCGAGGGGGTCACGGACCACGTGACCCCGGCGCCTCTCGACGCGGAGACGACCCAACGGGTAAAAGAGGCTGGCCTTGCCGCGCACCGCATGCTCGGTTGCTACGGCTTCTCTCGCGTCGATCTACGCCTTGGCCAAGATGGTGTCCCCTACATCTTGGAAGTGAACACCCTCCCAGGCATCACGCCGACGAGCAACCTGCCCGCGGCGGCCGCCGCGGCGGGGATTCCCTTTGTCAGACTGCTTGAGTTCATGTTGGAGAGCGCGTTCAAGGAGGACTCAGCATGAGAATCAAGTGGATCGGGCACGCCTGTTTCCTGATCGAGGCGGAAGAGGGCCGCGTGTTGACCGACCCCTACTGCGAAGAGGTTCCCTATCGGCCGCCGGACTTCCCGGCCGACGTCGTGACGGTCAGTCACGAGCACTCCGACCACAACGCCGTGGCCAGGGTGATGGGGACGCCGAGCGTGGTCCGGGGAGCGGGAGTACACGAGGCCCACGGGATCGTCTTTCGCGGAATCGAGAGCTTCCACGACGACCAGAAAGGAGTGAAACGTGGGAAGAACACGATCTTCACCTTCGACATGGAGAGGATCCACCTGGCCCACTTGGGCGACCTGGGCGAGGCGCTGACCCCGCCTCAGGCGGCGGCACTTGCCGAGGTCGAGGTGGTCTTCCTTCCCGTGGGCGGGTTCTACACGATCGGAGCGGAAGAGGCGGCCGCGCTCGTGAAGAGCCTTCCCCGTGTGCGAGTCGCGCTGCCGATGCACTTCAAGACCGACCGGCTTCCGGCCGAGTTCCCGATCGCTCCGGTGGACAACTTCGCGCGGAGGATGCAGAATGTGAGGCGAATCGGAAGCTCGGAGGTCACGCTCACCCGGGCGACCCTCCCGGCCTCACAGGAGGTTTGGATCCTCGAGTATGCCTAAGATCTCACGGCGCACGGCGGAGCTGCCAGCCTCGCCGATCCGGAAACTCGCTCCTCTTGCGGCCAAGGCGAAGCAAGAGGGGAAGACGGTATACAACCTGAACATTGGCCAACCCGACATCCCGACGCCCCGTTCTTTCATGGAAGGGGTTCGCAACGCGAACCTGTCGGTCCTTTCGTACAGCCCATCTCCCGGTCTTCCAGAGACCTTGCAGGCGCTTCGCGGGTACTATGCTGAGTGGGGGATCGACATCCCCATCCAGGAGATGTGCGTCACGATCGGCGGGAGCGAGGCGTTCACCTTCGCGATGAAGGCGGCGCTGGACGCCGGCGACGAGCTCATCGTCCCTGAGCCCTTCTACCCTAACTATCGGGGCTACGCCTGCCTGACGAACGTCAAGCTCGTTCCGATCACCACGTACGCCGAGGACGGGTTCCACCTCCCGGGCGCGGCAGAGATAGAGGCGAAGATCACGCCGCGGACGCGCGCGTTCCTCTTCTCGAATCCCGGGAATCCAACCGGCGTCGTCTACACACGCGCCGAGCTTGAGCGGATCGCCTCGCTCGCCGTGAAGCACGACTTGTTCGTGATCTCCGACGAGGTATACCGCGAGTTCGTCTACGAAGGGGAGCCGATCAGCGTCTTCCAGTTCCCCAAGCTGCGCGAGCACGCGATCCTCGTCGACAGCATCTCCAAGAGACTCTCCGCCTGCGGGGCGCGGGTCGGCGTCATCGCGAGTCGCAATGCGGAGGTGATGGACGCGGTGAACCGGATGGCGCAGACGCGCCTGTCCCCGCCCACGTTCGGTCAGCTGGGGCTGGTGGCCTTCCTCGCCGATCCGGACCACAAGAAGGCGGTCGACAGCATGATCGCCAAGTTCCGCTCGAGGCGGGACACGCTCTTCCGGGCGATCCGGACGATCCCTGGGGTCGTCTGCGAGAGGCCGGCCGGGGCGTTCTACGTGATCGCCAAGCTTCCCATTGACGACGCGGAAGACTTCGTGCGCTTCCTCCTCACCGACTTTGACGGAGGCGGCGAGACCGTGATGCTCGCCCCGGGGACCGGGTTCTACCAGACCCCCGGAAGGGGAAAGGATGAGGTGCGGATTGCGTACGTCCTTGAGGAAGAGAAGCTCGTTCGAGCCGTCGAGCTTCTGAAGCAGGGGCTCGTTCAGTACAGCAAGGCGCGGGCGAAGGTAGAGGCCGCGGCGTGACTTGGCAGCCAAGGAGCGCCTGGACAAGCTCGTCACCGACCAGCGCCTGATCCGGAGCCGCTCCAAGGCTCAGCGGATGATCCTCGCCGGCCGGGTGCAGGTGAACGGTCAGACGGTCTACCGCCCCGGCCACATGGTTGATCCTGGCGCGCGGATCGAGCTCGTCATCAAGGAGCGCTTCGTGAGCCGCGGGGGCGAGAAACTGGAGGCGGCCCTCGTTGCGTTTCGCGTGGATCCCGCCGACAAGGTCTGTCTCGACGCCGGCAGCTCGACCGGCGAGTTCACCGATTGCCTTCTCCAACGCGGGGCGCGGCGGGTCCACTGCGTCGACGTGGGGCGCGGCCTCCTCGACTGGCGCCTGCGAAACGACGCGCGCGTGCTGGTGCACGAAGGCTTCAACGCTCGCTACCTCGACCGCAAGGACATTGGCGAGGAGGTGGACCTCGCAACGGTCGACGTCTCCTTTATCTCCCTTCGCCAGGTCCTTCCCGCGGTCTTTCCCTTGCTCGGCGCGTCGGCCGAGGTCGTCGCTCTGGTCAAACCCCAGTTCGAGGCGGGAAGGGAGAAGGTCGGCCGGGGCGGCGTGATCAGGGACGAGACGGTGCACCTCGCGGTCCTCGAGGCCGTGCGCCGCTCGATTGAGAAGGATCATCCCTGGTCGGTCGTCGGAGCAACCTGGTCTCCACTTCTCGGGCCGGCCGGGAACATCGAGTTCTTCTTCCATCTGAAGACGAAGTCTCTCGCCGGGGACGGGGCGGGGCCGGATCTTGCGGCGCTCGTCGCGCGCGCTCACGCGGTGCTGCACGCGTCCGCCGATCGCGAGGCGACGGACTAGACGTCCTACGGGATCATCGCGTCAGCGAGCGGTCGGCCGGTGCGCCTCGGCGAGCGCCCTGGCGACGCCGACGAGAGTTTCCTTGTCGAGAGCCTCACCCAAGAGGAACCAGTGCACCCCGTTGTCTTCCCATCCGATTTCGAGGATTGGCCGGCTCGCCGCCTCGGGGAGCTCGTCGTTCAATAGCGCACTCCGGTCGACCAGCCGGGCGGTCAGCACTCCCAGAGCGACGGCTTCCCCGTGTTCGGAGAGGAAGGCGTGGCGACGGCTCATGTTGTGCGACAGGTAGTTCCCCACGCGGAGGGAAAGGGAACCGGAAAGTTGCTCGCCCGTGTCTCCCTCTTCCGTGCGCACGAACGCCATCTGGGCGAAGGCGCGGCCGTCTGAGTCGCTCCTCGTGACGAGGGCGTGGCCGCCGAAGGGCCGGTACGGCCCAGCCTGGGCCAGGGCCTCGACGCGGAAGGGGAAGGGCAGCCTCTCGGCTAGCTCCGCGACGGGGAAGGCTTCCTCTCGAAAGACCCGGACTCCTGCGGGAGGGGCGAACGAGAAGGCCGCCTCGTCGGCGCGGTCGAGGTGAACCTCGGAATACTCCACGACGACGGGGGCCGACGGCCCGACGAGGTAGGCGAGGGGGGAGAGCCGATTCGGGTGGAAGGTGACTCGCAGGGGAAAGAGGGTCTCTTCGTCGAGGGCCACGGTCGCTCGGTCGATCGGGAAGACCTCCTCCTTGAGCAGGAGGGACCGATGGGGTGCCTTCGGCTTGAGTCCGATCCGAAGGGCCGCCCGGCCGCCGATCGACTCCTCTCCCTCGTCGCGGAGAAGGAAGTCGCGCACGAGATCCCGCAGGAAGCCGATCTCGGCGAGGACGTTCGTTCTCGGAAGCGGGCCGAACACGGCCCGACCCGGCTTGTGCGTGGCGAGCTCGCGGCGCGCCTCGTACAGCCACGTTCCACTTCCGTCGTAGAAGATCTGCATGCCAACGAGCTCGTCAGGGCTGTACTCCGGTCCGCCGGTGAAGCCCTCCTCGAACTCCATCAGGGGATCCTTATAGCTCTCGTAGTCGACCGCGATTCGATCGGGTTTGCGGAACCGAACCCTGACAACCGCGCTGATCGGTCCGGCGGTGATCCGCTGGACGGCCTCAAAGCTTGCGAGTCTCCCGTAGGCGGCCATGGCGGCGCGCGCGGTCTCGATGGCCTTGTCGTTCACGGTCTCTCACCCAGCTGCAAGTGTCTGCGCGCGAGTATATGCGAAGGGAGAAGGTCGTTCATCCCGCCGTGCGCTTCCTTCCCGCCGCCTCGAGCTGCCGAGTCGCCGTCGGGACGGGGCACGCGAACCATGACCTCGTTCGGACCATCGGTCAGTCGGGGTCTGGCTTCCTGCGTAGGTTCTTCCTCTCAGCACGCCGGGCCTTGTACGTGGCGACGCGCCGGCGGAGCCCAGCGGGGATGGGCGTGGGGATCCGAGGACGGACCGGCTTCGAGAGCGCGGCAAGCTCCTCGCGCAGTCGCTTGAGGGCAAGCTGCCGATTCCGCAGCTGGCTGCGATCTTCCTGGCAGACGACGACGATCCCCGTGGGAAGGTGGCGGATCCGCACGGCCGTCTCGCGCTTGTTGACGTTCTGCCCGCCCGGGCCGCTCGAGTGGAAGGTCCCGACCTCGCATTCGGCGAGGAGGTCCTCGTCGGACTTCGAGAACCGCAAGACGCTCATCTTTTTCTCATCCCGTGCGTGCCGCTCGCCCTCGCTTCCGGAGTGCGACTCCTACATGACCGCCTCGTCACCCGATAGCTCGGTATCCGGCCCGAGGCATCAGGGTCCGCAGGATCCTTCGCGTCGCCGCAGAACCCAAGTCTAGGGTTGATTCCGGCCCCAAGGCAAGGGCTTCGGCTTCGTCCCCGGCTTCTCCCAGCCGAGCTTCTCGTGCGTCAGCTCGACTTGGCGAAGCGCCGTCTCGATTTCCTCTTCGGTCGGTTCTCGACGCAGCTTCTTCGTGAGTTGCCGCGTCACTCGTTCGCGTGCGCGACGCTCGTCTCTTCCCATGAGTCCGTTCCTCCCTTTCTGTCGTCTGCGTCGGGGCGACGCCGGGCTTGAGCCTGGACACGAGCCCTGTGGGAATAGGCTACTGTGAGACGGCGTGGAGCACAAGGCCGCTGGGCCCGGTGCGCTCCTGGGCGAAGGTTCGCGCGGACCCGCCCTCCCTGCGGTCGATGTGCAGAGGTTCCTGGGTTTGCTCGGACGACCTAGATCCCGGGGTCTGGTAAGGGGATGCGGACTTGGCGAGAGGCCGCGAGTCTCGTTACGCTCGTTCTACCCGGCGATCGGAGAGATCGCGGGAAGGAGGAGGTCATGATCGGACGGTCGGGGATGAAGCTCGGGATCCTTCTCTTCCTCGTGGTCTTGTCTGGCGTCTCTGCGTTCGGCCACAAGCCACTTCCGTTCGGGGAGGTGCACGGCGACGCGAGCCATGCCCTTCTCGTCCACGACACCGACGTGTCTCAGGTCGCCTACTTCGAGATCACGGCAGTGTCTCCGCAGTATTGGCTTGCCTTTGATGCCGTGAAAGGCGAGGGCCTCGCGCTTCAGATCGGCGTGCCGGTGATCGACCGGTACAGGACCTTCCGTCCTGCGCTCGCCGTGCTCGGCCCCGGCCTTCCGGCGATCGAGCTTGGGTTTGCCATTCCCCAAGGCTGTGGTGGCGTGATCCTCTCGACCCAGGCGGTCGCGGACCCGCCGGTCTTCCACGAGCCGTTCACCGGCACCGACTCCTGGACGCTCCGGGAGGACACGTTGACCCTGCCCAGCGGCGGACGGTACTTCGTGGTCCTCTTCTCCCCGCACGGGGAGGCCGGGAAGCTCTGGGCCGCGATCGGCGAGAAGGAGGCCTTCGGACTGGCCGACTTCCTCAACCTGCCCGGCGTGGTGAGGGAGGTGCGGGGCTTCCACGAGGTGGCGGGAAGGCCCGCGTGGCTGGACACCGCCGGCTGGATCGTCTTCGGCCTGGTCGCGATTGCCTTCTGGTGGACGTTCGGGAGGTGAAGAAGCGGCGGAGCCGGAGATCCGACGGGGCGAGCTCCGGGGCGGGGACTGAACGGCCGCGCGTCCGGGGAGAGCCCAGAGGAGTCGGCGGGGGAGCAAGCCGCTCCCCATGCCCTCAAGCCGCGCCTGCGCCGCGGACGATCGACTCGAGCTCCGAGAGATCCTTCACCACGTAAGTCGGGCGGATTCGCTGCCGGTCGATGTCCGCCTCCGTCGACGCGCCGGTCAGAACGAGGACCGAGTCGACTCCGACCCTCTCTGCGCCGAGGATGTCCGTCTCCAGCTGATCGCCAATCATCAGGAGCCTCTTGTCCTTCGGCATTCCACGGAGTTCGAAGGCTCTCTCGATCGCCAGGGGGTTCGGCTTTCCGCAGACCGCGTCGGGCTCGAAACCCATTCCGTGGAAGGCGCCCACGATGGCCCCCGCGCCCGGGCGCAGGCCGTCTTCGATCGGGAAGACCCGGTCCAAGTTTGCGACGATGAGGCGGGCGCCGTGCCCCATCGCCGTGAGGCCGCCGGCGAGCTTGGCGTAGGTCAGGCCGACGTCCACCCCCACGACCACGAACTCGGCCTCTTCCGCGGCCACGGAACGGTGACCCGCAGCGACGAGCACTTCCTCGAGCCCCGGGGAGCACACGGGGAAGAAGAGGACGTGCTCGCGAAGAGACGAGAGGTGGTCGGCCATGAGGTCGGCCGACCCCACCGCTTCGTCCTCTCGCGCCTCGAACCCAAGTTCTCGGAGCCTCTCCGCCATCGCGCGGCGGGAGAGGCTGCTGTTGTTGGAGAGGAAGAGAAGCTCCGCCCGGCCCCGGAGACGGTTCACCACGTCGACGGAGTGGGGCGTCGTCTCCTTCCCGCGGTAGAGCGTCCCGTCTAGGTCGAACACCAGCTTGGAGTAGCGCAGCATAGGACCTCGGCGCCCTGCCGACGACAGGCGGCTTCCTCGTTGGGTCACCCAGCCAGACCGTCTAGACGCACTGAGCGACGCTCGCGTGTTCGACGCCGCGGGACTCGAGCACGGCCTTCACGGCCTGCGCCGTCCAGCGGCGTTCGCCGTCGAGCACGATCACCTGGGGGTTCTCGAGGAGCCACTCGTCGTGGAGACGCTCCAAGTCCTTGAGGTACTGAAGAGGGACCTTGCTCTCCTCGGCGCGGCCGCGCTCCTGGATCCGCTCGAGACACACCTCGGCCGGGGTCCTCAGGTAGACGATCACGTCGGGGTCCGTAGGCCAGTTCGTCCTCACCCAGTCCCACAGGCTGCAGTAGAGCTGCCACTCGGTCTTCTCCATCAGGCCAGACTCGTAGCAGTTTCGGGCGAAGACGTGGCGGTCGCAGTAGATCGACCGCTCCAAGACGACGTCGCGGTGACTCGTTCGCGCGAGCACCTCGGCCCAAGTCTTGGCACGCGTGGTGAACGCCGCCAGCTGGAAGGTGAACGCCCAACGCTTCGGGTTCTCATAGAAGAGGGCAAGGAGGTTCGACGCGAATCCCTCTTGCCACGCCCCCACCGGCTCCTCGATGAACGCAAAGACTCCCGATTCCTTCAGGGTCTGCCCGACGGTGCTTTTCCCCGCGCCGATGTTGCCCTCAAGCAGAATCATCGTCTTCTCCCCCCTCACGTTCCCTCCTCTTCCACCACTCCGTGCGGCCGGGTCCCCTGTCTCTCGGGCCTCCTCCACCTCCCGAACTCCGATGCCTCCGCAATCTACGCCGGAAGGGCGGTTTGCTTCGTTTCCGGCTGAGTTCCTGTGATGCCCCCCCTCCCTCCCAGCATAGCGCGAGACGCCCTCTCGGACAATCCCCCCCTCCAGGACGGTCCAGGTTGAGTGCCAGGATCGGGAGGGAAGGAGGCAGGGATGTCGAGGAAGCGCTACCGACCGGAGGAAATCATTGCCAAGCGGCGTGAGGCCGATGTTCTGCTGAGCCAGGGCGGCAAGATCGGTGACGTGGTGAAGGCGATTGGCATTCACGAGGTGACCTACTACCGCTGGCGGAAGGAGTACGGCGGGCTGAAGGTCACCCAGGTGAAGCGTCTGCGTGAGCTGGAGAAGGAGAACGCTCGGCTGCGCAAAGCGGTCTCTGATCTGACTCTGGACAAGATGATCCTGCAGGAGGCGGCCCGGGGAAACTTCTGAGCCCCGAACGCCGCCGCGCCTGTGTGCGAGTCGTCTGTGAACGACTCCAAGTGTCCGAGCGGCGAGCGTGTCGGGTGCTCCAACAACATCGATCGGTACAGAGGCACGCTTCCCGGCTGCGGGAGGACGAGGACGCCCTCACGGCGGCGATCGTCTCTCTTGCGAGTCGATACGGCCGGTACGGTTACCGGCGCATCACCGCTCTGCTTCAGCGTGCGGGGTGGGAGGTGAACCACAAGCGGGTGGAGCGGATCTGGCGTCGCGAGGGGTTGAAGGTGCCTCAGAAGCAACCGAAG
>JAPLGE010000196.1 GCA_026390315.1 Candidatus Bipolaricaulota bacterium | reverse complement strand
GTGGCCGACGGCGTCCTACGCAGCTTCGTCTACGACCTGCGCACCGCCGCCCTCGCCGGAGTCCGCTCCACCGGCAACGGCCGCAAGGCCGGCCCCTTCGGGAACGCCGGGTTCCGCACGCCTCCCAACGTCGGGATGACGAACGTCGTCGTGAAGGAGGGAACCGGCGAAGAGAAGGACCTCCTTCGCGTCGTCTGGGACGGCCTCCTCGTCGAGGGGGTCCTCGGCTTGGGGCAGGGGAACCTCGCCGCCGGCGACTTCTCGAACAACGTCGCCGCCGCATTCCGCATCGAGAAGGGCGAGCTCGTCGGCCGGGTCAAGAACACGATGATCGCCGGGAACTCGTATCGACTCCTGAAGGACAGCCTCCTCGGCCTGGGCGGAACCGCCCGCTGGGCGTACGGCTTTATGCGCGTCCCGCCGATCGCCGTGGGCGACGTGTCGGTCGTGACCGCGGAAACCTAGAGCCTATGGAGGTTCCAGAGTGAGTGAACGGTACCTCTTGACATCGTAACAGTGTTATGTTATACTGGCCTCGCTCGACCAGAGAAGGAGTGAGAGCCATGATCCCAACGTTCTACGACCTCTGGGAGTACGTCCAGATCCGGAACAGGGAGCTCGCGCGGCAAAGAGCGAATCGCGCGCGCGAGGAGAGTATGCCGGAAGAACAGCCATTAGCCAATGGAAGGGCTTGCTCCGGCATCGCTGCGGGTCGCGTGTGGCGGAGGTACGGCGGGCAACATCGTAACAGTGTGTTGTTCTCGTAGCGCGGAGGTCCGATGGACGGCGAGGAAAAACTGATCTCGAAGAAGGAAGTCCTCGAGAGGATGGGGATTTCCTACGGACAACTCTACCGCTGGCGGCGAAAAGGTCTGATCCCCGAGGACTGGTTCATCCGACGCTCGACCTTCACGGGACAGGAGACGTTCTTCCCCGAGGAGAAGATCCTCGAGCGGATCGCCCACGTGAAGAGCCTCAAGGAGGAGCATGCCCTCGACGAGCTCGCCGGCCTGATCAAGCGGAAGGCGAACGCGAAGCTCGAGGTGACGCTCGACCGCCTGCGGAAGCTCGACTGGTGGGACGAGCGGCTGTGCGAGATGTGCCGCCACCCGGAGCCTCCCGTGCCGCCGGAGCCTCCGTCCCCGGGAGGGAAGAGGAAGGAGACGATCTCGCTCAACGCGGCTCTGTGCGTCGCGGCGCTCCGGCGTTTGCGCGACCAGGCCAGCGCGGAGGAGGAGGACCTCGCAAAGAGAACGCTTGAGGCAGCCCTCGCGGGCGAGCCTCTCGAGGCGCTCCGGGAGAAGAAGGTCACCCTCTACCTCCTGCGCAAGCGCCTTCGCGCGGCGGGGATCCAAGCCGACATCAGCCTCGCCGCCGTCGCGAGTTCGCCGGTCACGTTCGACCCGGACACGGAGGTCGTCCAGTCGGTCGACCTGGGGGCAGTCCTGGAACGAATCCAGCTCGAGCTGGGCAAGGAGGAAGCGTGAACGAGAGCAAGCCCTCGGCGACGATCGCCGGCGCCGGGAAGATCAGCGGCGGAACCTACGAGCGGATCTCCAT
>JAPLGE010000094.1 GCA_026390315.1 Candidatus Bipolaricaulota bacterium | reverse complement strand
CGTGAGGGCATCGAGGCCGATGAGGACGGGCGCGATCTCCTCGACGACGTTTCTGACGGCTTGCTCCACCCCGCGTCCGTGAAACCTGGTCGTGTCCCCGTCCCGCAGTTCGAGGGCTTCGTAGGTTCCCTTCGAGGCTCCCGACGGGACGGCCGCCCGGCCGAAGGTCCCGTCCTCCAGGAACACGTCCACCTCGACCGTGGGATTCCCGCGCGAATCGAGGATCTCCCGCGCCGCAATGTCTTCGATCAGGATCATCTGTCCCCCTCCCGGGTGAGTATAGCCCCTCCGAAAGGATCGAGGCAAGGACGGGAGACCGAAGCCGGGAAGAGAAGAGGGGGCCCGAGATCGCGGGCCCCCTCTGGAGTTCTTGTGACCTACTGCTTGACGATGTTCCAGAGCTGGATGTCCATGGAGATGTTGAGTGTGGCACCCGAGATGTTCTTGCGGGTCGCGATCACCATTTCATCCGTCATCGACCACAGCGGGATCCAGGGGACATCCTGAGTGCTCAGGATCTGGACGGCTTTGTAGAGCTTCGTCCGCTTTGCCGGATCGACGGTGGTCGTTGCGACCTCCATGATGTCCTTGTAGGCCTCGTAGTTCGGGTGACGGTTGAAGTACGTCCCCATCGACTCCGGCGCCTCCGTCGTCCACGGAGCAAGGAAGTTCGAGGTCTCGAGGTAGTCCGGGTGCCAACCGAGGAAGAACATGTCAAACCCGCCGGCCGACATCCGTTCGGTGTACGCGCCCCACTCCAGGACCTGAATCGTGATCTGGATTATCCCGGTCTCTTCGAGGCTCCCCTTGACGACCGTCGCAACGTCCGCCTCAAAGGTTCCGTAGTGCTTTGGCGTGTACCACAGGTTGAGCTTCAGCGGGTTGGACTTGCTGTAACCAGCCTCGGCCAAGAGCTCCTGGGCCTTTCCCATGTCGCGATGCGGGAAGGTAGGAAGCGCTCCGAAGAAGGGAGGATCCACGTTCGGGACCATCGTGTAGATCGGCTCGACCGACCCGCTAAACACCTGACTCACGATCTTGTCTCGATCGACCGCGTAGGAAATCGCTTGACGCACGAGCGGGTTGTCAACAGGCGGCTGCGACACGTTGAACAGGAGGTAGCGGATCCCCGGGCTTGGCGGGTAGTAGCTGACCACCACGTTCGCGTTCTTCTTCAAGTCCTGTATGTCCTGGGGTGCGAGCGTCCGCCAGGCGATGTCGACGTCGCCCGCCTCAATCGCCGCCCGGAGCGTCGCGGCGTCAGAGTAGAACTTCTCAATGACGAGCTTCGCCTTCGGTGCTGGCCCGTAGTACCCGGCATAGGCCTCGTACTTCACGTACTGATCGGGAAGGTACTCGACGAGCTTGTACGGGCCCGTCCCAGCGTACTGACCCCTTGCAAACTCATTCTCCGGCGTGCTCTTGGGCGAATAGATCAGCGAACAGGCAATCTGGTTCGACATGCGCAGGAGGAACAGCGCGTCCGGCATGGTCAGCGTGATCCGAACGGTAAGGTCGTCAAGGGCCTCGATCTTGTCGATGTAGGGCTTGATCAAGCCGAGCGCGCCCTTCGGGCCATCGAGACGAATGCTTCGATCCAGGGCCCACTTTACGGCCCCGGCGTTGCACTTCTCCCCGTCCCAGAACGTGATCCCCGGGCGAATGTGGAAGGTGTAGACCATTCCATCTGGAGAGATCTCCCACGACTGAGCGATCTGTCCCTCGAGCTCGAGGGTCTCGTCGTTGAGTTTGGTCAGCGCCCCAGTCGTCGCTCGCAGGATGTGCCACGTCCAGTGATCGTAACTATTCTCGAACGACAGTTCCGTGGGCCGGTCGGTTGTTCCGATAATCAAGGGCGTTTGGGCCAACGCGCCCACCCCGATCAGCGAAGCGAGCGTGACGGCCAGAAGAATACCTAGAGCTTTCTTCATCTCCGTTGCCTCCTCGGTAGAAATCCGCGCTTCCCCCTCCTCCAAGTGTTCTTAGGACTGCAATCACCTGCATTGAGAGGGATGCGAGACTCGCCTTGTTAATCGTATTCTAGCACAGCGGTCTTGGGAAGTCAAACCTTCTTTCGCTTGCGCTTTGGGTTCACGAGGTCGCTGATCCCCTCGCCAACCAGGCCGAACCCGAGCGAGAGAGTAATGATCATCAGCCCAGGGAAGGTGATCAGCCACCACGACCCTGACTGCAGGAACTTCTGGCCGTTCTGGATGTCGAAGCCCCAGTCAGGGGCCGGTGGCGGCAGGCCGAACCCGAGGAAGGAGAGAGCGGCCACGGTGAGAATGGCGTCTGCGAGGTTGAAAGAGGAGACCGCCATGATGGCGTTCACGGTGTTGGGAGCAACGTGGCGGAGAACAATCCGCACGTTCCCCGCACCGATGGCGCGCACAGCCTCGATGTAGGGTGTTTCCCGCACTCGCAGGACCTCAGCTCGCGTGACGCGGAAGTAGGTCGGGATGTAGACGAATCCGACTGCCCAGATCATCGGCCCGAGCCCGGCGCCCAGCATGGCCACGAGGACGATAGCGAGGACCGTGGAGGGGAATGAGTAGATGGCGTCCATGGTGAGAGAGAGGCCTCGGTCGAGGTAGCCGCCGGTAAACCCGGAGATCCATCCGAGCACGGAGCCAACGCTCATGCTCAGGGCGACTGCACAGAAGGCGACAACCAGCGATGCCTTCCCACCACTGATGATGCGACTGAACACGTCGCGCTGCAACTGATCGGTTCCCATCCAGTGAACAGACGACGGGCCCTCGAGGCGGGGCGCATCCCGGTACAGCGTTGGGCTGTACGGCGTGAACCACTCGTACTGGCCGAAGACGGTCACCAGCACGAAGAGAAGCACGATGGCGAGGCCGACCTTGAGGATAGTCTGCTTGCGAAGGGCGTGACGTCCGCGCGAGACCTGGCGGACCAGCCAATCCAGTCCGTGGATGATTGCGCGCACCATGCTTAGTACCTCACCCGGGGGTCAATGAGCGAGTACAAGAGGTCGACGATCAGGTTGATGACGGAGATGAACAGGGCGATGAACACGACGCTCCCCTGGATCGCCCACCAGTCGCGGCCTTCGATCGCCCGAACGAGGTAGCTACCGACGCCGGGCCAGGAGAAGACAGTCTCTGTGAGAACCGCCCCCCCCATCAGAATGGCGAACTCGAGACCGAAGACGGTGACGATAGGAATGAGAGCATTTCGCAGTGCATGGCTGAGCACAACGATGCGCTCGCTCAGCCCCTTCGCTCGTGCCGTCGTGATGTAGTCAGCATCGAGCACCTCAAGCATGCTCGCGCGGCTAATGCGCCCGATCAACCCGGCCTGTGCGAAGCCCAGGGTGATGGCCGGGAGCGCCAGGTGCTTGAGGACGTCGACAATCCATTGGATGTTGCCGCTCAGAAGAGCATCGAGGAGGTAGAGCCCGGTCCGCGACTGGAACACGTACTGAACTTGGCCCCCGAGTCGCGTCGCTACGGGGAACCAACCGAGTTTCACCGCGAAGATGACTTGGAGCATCAGGCCCAGCCAGAAGATGGGAACAGCAAATGACCCGATGTGGAAGACGCGGACAACGTGATCTAGCGGTCGGTCCGCGCGGGTGGCCGCCAGTACGCCCGTACAGAAACCAAAGAGGGACGCAAAGAGCAGGCTGCAGAGTGCCAGTTCCAGCGTAGCCGGGAAGTAGTGGAAGAGCTCAGACAACACAGGTTTGAAGGTGCTGAAGGACTCGCCGAAATCGCCGCGGAAAACCCGGCTGATGTACTCCACGTACTGGACAGGAATGGGGCGATCGATCCCCATCTTGTGCCGGTACTCGGCTATCAGTTGGGGAGAAACGTTCCTTCCACCGAGCACTGCGCGAACGGGATCTCCCGGCATCACGCGCAGTATCAGAAAAACGGCCGTCAGGAGGATGAGGAGCATGGGGACTGTGAGCAACAGGCGCTGCACGATGTAACGAGGAAGTCCTCCCACTGCGAAACCGCCTCCATTCAGGGCTAACCTAACATCCAGGCAGGACGCTCACTATACAATGGCGTTCTCGGAGATGCAAACGAAAGCGTTGGCGATTCCAGGTTTTGAATTCGGGACGCGCGTTGACTAGAATCCTTCCCCTCTGCAGAGGGGGGCTTTCGTGCAAGCAGACGAGCTTCGCAAACGCTATCTTTCAAGGACCTCTTCTGGGGCCGGGTCGAGCCGACGTTCCGAAGGGCGACGACCTGTCAGAAGTGCTTCCGCACGACCGACATCGAGAACGTCGGGAAGACGGCCTTCCACCACACGTTCTTCGAGATGCTGGGGAACTTCTCGTTCGGAGACTACTTCAAGGAAGCGGCAATCCAGTTTGCCTGGGAGTTCGTCACCCAAGAGCTCTCGATCCCCAAGGAGCGCCTCTGGGTGTCGGTGTACGAAGAGGACGACGAGGCCTACGCCATCTGGAAAGACACGGTCGGGATTCCCTCGGCGAGGATCGTCCGGCTGGGCAAGGAGCACAACTGGTGGGGGCCGGTCGGGACGACCGGCCCGTGCGGGCCGGACAGCGAGATCTTCTACGACGCGGGGAAGGCGAGGGCCTGCGGCCCGGACTGCGCGGGTGTCGCCTGCACGTGCGGCCGGTTCTCCGAGATCTGGAACCTCGTGTTCATGCAGTACGAGGCGCGTGAGGACGGAAGCCTCGTTCCGCTCAAGAAGAAGAACATCGACACGGGGATGGGCCTCGAGCGCACGTCCGCCGTCTTGCAGGGCGTTGCGACCGACTTCGAGATCGACCTCTTCGGGCCGATCGTGGAGGCGATCGAGCGTTCTCTTCCCGGGCCGATCTCTCCGGAATCGCGAATCCACAGGAACGTCATCGCCGACCACGTCCGCGGGGCGGTCTTCCTCATCGGCGACGGGGTGTTCCCCGACAGGGGCGATCAGGGCTACGTCCTGCGTCGAATCCTGCGCCGGGCGATCCGGGCCGGAGAGAAGCTCGAGCTTCCCGAGGGCGTCTTGAAGGGCTTCGTCGAATCGGTCGTGGGATCCTTGGGGAGCGCGTACCCGGAGATCGTGGCCGCGCGGCCCCTGGCCGAGCGCGTCATCGCGCGGGAGGAGGAGACGTTCCGCAAGACCCTCCGATCTGGAGAGCTGCGGCTTCATGCGGCCCTGGAGAACCTAGGCCGGAAGAAGACCCTTCCCGGCGAGGTCGCGTTCGAGCTCTACGACACCTATGGCTTCCCGCTTGAGCTCACAGAGGAGATCGCGGCGGAGGCCGGTGTCTCGGTCGACAATGAGGGATTCAGCACGGCCATGGCCGGGCAGAGGCTGCGATCTCGGGAATTCTCGGCATCCGTTGGGGCAAGCGCCTCCGTTACCAGGGAAGTGATCAGGGCATGGCGAGAGCCGACACGCTTCCTCGGCCATGGGCGGACGGAAGGTGAGGGAACGATCGTCGACCTCCGCAACGACCAGGAAGGCTTGGCGGTCACGCTCGCAGAAACGCCCTTCTATGCCGAATCAGGCGGGCAGGTCGCGGACATGGGCACGATCGAGAACTGCGACCGCGACGGGCGAGCGGAGGTTGTCGACGTCAAGAAGAATCCCCACGCGGCGTTCATTCATCGCATCAGAGTGACGCAGGGCGAGTTTCAGGTTGGCGATCGCGTCCGCCTCTCCGTCGACGCGGTCCGTCGGTCGCGCATCGCGCGGAACCACACGGCGACTCACCTCCTGCACGCCGCCCTGCGGCAGGTCGTGGGCGAGCACGCGATTCAGGCGGGCTCCTACGTCTCCGACGAGGAGCTGCGCTTCGACTTCTCCCACTTCGAGGCGCTCAAGCCGGAGGAGATCCAGCGTGTGGAGGACCTGGCGAACGCGGCCATCCTCGCCGACCTGCCGGTTGAGACCGAGGAGTTGACCCTCGAGGCGGCGAAGGCCTCGGGCGCGATGGCCCACTTCGAGGAGGAGTACAAGGGGAAGGACCTCGTGCGAGTCGTCTCGGTCGGGGACTTCAGCCGCGAGCTGTGCGGCGGGACCCACGTCTCCCGCAGCGGCGGGATCGGCCTCGTCAAGATCGTCGGCGAAGAGAGCGTCGCGGCGGGGACGCGGCGGATCCGCGCCGTGACCGGCGGGGGCGTCCTCGACCGCCTGCGCTCGGAGGAGGATCTTCTCGAAGCGCTGAGGGCAGCGCTCGGGGACGACCCTCTGGCCGGCCTTGCACGTCTGCGCGGGGAGCTCGAGCTCGCGCGGAAGGAGCTTGAGCGGATAACCGAGGAGGCGCTGCTGCGGCGGCGCGACGAGCTCCTCGGCTGCGCAGAAAGAGTGGGCGCGACGAGCCTCTTGGCCGCTCGTGCAGACCTTGCCGTGGAGAGTCTCAAGCGCCTCGCTGACCTCGTCGAAGAGAAGGCCTGTCCGGCGGTCGTGCTTCTCGTCGGAGAGGCGGGGGGACGCGGGATCACCGTCGCCAAGGCGAGCAAAGGCCTGAGCGCGGTCGATGCCGGAGCGCTCGTGCGAACCATGGCCTCGTGCCTGGGAGGTGGGGGTGGGGGCAATCGCCTCTTCGCGCAAGGGGGCGGGCCGAACGTCGCGGAGCTTGAGAAGGCGCTTGCGGCAGGACTTACCGCGGCGCGGGAGAGCCTCGGCTAGCTCGTCAGGCGCACCGGCATGCAGACGTAGAGGAACCCTTCGTCGTCCGGCGCGATGTGGTCTCCCGAGGGTTCGAGAAGGCCTGCCTTCTCCGATGAGGCGAGCCAGAAGGCCACGGTCTCGGATCCCATTCGCTTGAGCGCGTCGATCAGATACTCTGCCTTGAACGAGATCTCAACCCCTTGAGCGGGCACCTTCTTCAGGCGGACGCGCTCCTCGGCCTCTCCCTTGTCCTTGGAGGAGGAGTTGATGCGGACCGCGCTCTCCTCGTTCGTCGCGCGAAGGGTCACGGCCCCTGACTCCTCCGCGGCCGTGATCTCGATCCGCTGCAGCGTCTCCAAGAGGGCCCGGCGGTCGAAGACGAGAGCGATCGGGTTCTCCTTGGGGATCACTCGCTCGAAGTCGGGGAACTCCTCGGCGATCGTCTTCGCCATGAAGGTGACGCCCTCGATCTGGAAGAAGAGCTGACCTTCGGACTTGTAGAGGGAGGCCGTCTTCCCCGCGACCTGGGAGAGGACTCGGTCGAGATCCGAAAGGACTCCCGCCTCGATCAGGTACTCGCCCTCCTCTAGGATCTCTCCCGCCTCGACCGTCTTCATGGCGAGGCGGTAGCCGTTCGTCGCCACCATCTTCACGCCGCCACCCTGCAGGACGATGTCCACTCCGGTCAGGCTGAGCCGGGTCGTCTCCCCGGCCTTCAAGGTCGCGAACGCCGTCTGCTCGAATCCGCGATGGAAGCGGCCAACGTCGAGCGAGGCGATCTTCTTCTGGGGAAGGGGAGGGATCTCTGGGTAGTCTTCGACCGGAAGGGTGGGCAGGTCGAACGACGTCTCGCCGCAGCGCAGCTTGACGACGGTCGCGTCTTGGCTCTCGGTCTTCAGGCTGATCCTCTCGTCCGCGGGGAGGCGGGCGGCGATCTGGGAGAAGACCGCGCCGTTCAGGACCACGGCCTCGTCGCCGGCCTTGTTCTCGATCGGGATCTCGCAGCGGACCGCTCGTTCGAGGTCGGTCGCCAACAGGCAGAGCCTATCCTTCTTGATCTCCATCTTCAGGCCGGAGAGGATCGGCATGCTCGAGCGGGTCCCCAGGGCGTAGCTTGAGAGCTTGACCCCGAACACCAAGTCGTCCTTCATGCATACGAAGTCCATCGTGTCCCCCTTTGCTCGCGTCCTTCCCGCGCTCATCATACTCGATCGCGCGGCCGCCCGGCAAAGCTAGAGGCAAAGGTAGGCTGCGACCTCCGCGGCGATCTCCGAGACGGCGAGAGTGCCGTCGATCCGATGGACATGCGGGTCGTCGCGGGTGAGCTCCAAGTAGCCTCTTCGCACGCGCTCGTAGAAGGCGAGGCTTTCCTGTTCGATTCGGTCCTTCTCGCCAGTCTTCCGAGCCAAGGCCACCTCGGCGGGAAGGTCGACGAGGAAGGTGAGGTCAGGGTGCCGGCCGCGCGTGGCGGCGTCGTTCAGACGTTCGATCAGGGCGAGGTCGATTCCGCGACCGCAGCCTTGGTAGACAGCGCTCGACAGCCGGTACCGGCTGGAGACCACTACCTCGCGTCGGGCGAGTGCCGGCTCTATCACTTCGCTCACGAGTTGGGCACGAGAAGTGACAAACAGGAGAAGCTCCGAGATCGCCAACAACTCAGCACTGCCGCTGGAAAGGATAATCTCGCGAAGGCTCTCGCCGAGCGGTGTTCCGCCTGGTTCGCGCGTGGTTGTCACACTGAGCCCCCCAGCGCGCAGCCTCGTGGCTAGCAACTCTACCTGAGTGGACTTGCCGCAGAAGTCGAGTCCCTCAAAGACGATCAGGCGCCCGCGAAGCTCGATGCCGCTCACCTCCGAACAGCGAATACATCAGGATGACCGCGACTCCCACGGTGATGCAGGCGTCCGCGAGATTGAGGATGGAGAAGCCGCGCACCTCGAAGAAGTCGAGGACGTAGCCGAACTGGAGCCGGTCGATGAGGTTGCCGACGGCTCCAGCGAGGACGAGGGCGAGGCCCGTCTTGAGGAGGGTTCCCCGAATCCTCACGAAGAGGAAGGTGAGGATGAGTGCCACCGAAACGAGAGAGGAGACGCCGAGGAAGAGGCCGCCGCTTCCGGGGAAGATTCCGAACGCGCCGCCGACGTTGTGCGCCCGCGTCAGGCGAAGTACGTCTCCCAGGAGGTGGCGGGATTCGCCGAGCACGAGAGTGTTCGCTGCCCACGCCTTGAGGAGTCGGTCCAAGACCGCGAGGAGTCCGGAGAGGAGGAGATAGGAGAGGCGGCCCATGGCGCTACAGGCTACCTCTCGGCGCGGCCCCCGTCAAGCGGAAGGGCCTTGGAGTACGATGAGGCCCAAAGGAGGCAGAGATGACCGAGAAAGAGGCGTTCTTCGCCAGGCGCGAGCGGCAGAACGAGGCCGTCCTCCGTCAGGCGAACCTCACCATCAAGCGGTTCCTCGCCCTCGACGGCGACGCGTACGGAGAGGGGGCGATTCCAAAGAAGTACAAGGAGCTCCTGGGGCTTGCCGCGTCCGCCGTGCTTCGCTGCGGGGAGTGCATCACCTATCACGTCGTGCGCGCCAGAGAGGAAGGCGCGACCCGCGAGGAGATCGCGGAGGCTCTTTCGGTCGCCCTGGTCGTCGGCGGATCGATCGTCATCCCTCACCTGCGACAGGCGTTCGAGCTCCTGGAGGAGTGGTAGCTCGCGCCGCACGCCGCTTTGCTAGCGGGGTTCGCCGGCTTCACTTTGGGGGCGATCTCGCCTATACTAGAGCCATGGAGGTGATTCACATGACAAAGCCACGGTCCGGTCGAAAGGGTATCCTGAAGCCGATCGGCTTCGTCTTGCTCGTGACGGCCTTGGTTGCGCTCGGTCTGGCGTCTGCTGGAGTCGGCTACGCGCAGCAGGAGTCGGCCGTCGAGCGCTACTACCGACTGCTGTCGCGGATCTCCGACGAGGCGTTCCTCCAGCTTCCCGCCGCCATGGCGAGCCTGAGCGACGAAGGAGCCGCCGGCTTGACCGTGTTCCTCAAGAATCCACGAGACTACTTGGAGGGCAAAGGGATCGCCCTTCCGGTGAACTACTATCAGGTGGCCGGACTCCACTTCGACGAGCGGCCGGATCCGGCCAAGGCGTGGTTCGGGGTGGCGGAACAGCAGCAGGATCTCACCTTCGTCGCCGCGGGGATCGGGTTCTTCTACGAGAACGTCGGGATCTTCATCCAGCCGGCGGTCGTGCCGCCCGCCGGGGCAACGGGGGCCGCTAAGATCCCGCCCTTCATTCCGTCGGGATCCGAGCCAACGCAGGCCATCGAGAGCTACCTTCAGTTGATCGAGCGGATCCCGGCCGAGGCGCTGATCGCGCTTCCCGCGGCCATGGAAGAGCTGAACGCCGCGCCGGAAGAGGATCCTCGCCGGGCCGAGTTCGTGAAGAATCCGCGGGACTACCTGTTGAAGAAAGACATCCTCCTTCCCAGCGCCTACTACCGGATCGTGGCCCTCGACTTCCAGCGCGCCGCGAAGCTCCCGGAGCCTGTTTTCGTCACCTCCAAGACCCGCGGCGGGCTCGCGGTGGTGCCGGAGGGGATCGGGCTCTTCTTCCAGAACGAAGGGATCTTCATCCAGGAGGCCATCTAACCGACGGGCCATCGAACGAACGAGTGGAAACTCGCCTGGGATCCAAGGAGGGCGGATGCTAAGTTCGAGACGCGATGAGGCGGGTGATCCTGTCGCAAGACGCGGATCGAAGAGGATCGGCTGGGTCGCAGGACTCGCTTTGCTCTGCGCGCTCTTCGTGGGCGTGGGCGCGCTCGCGCAGGCGGCGGGAAAACCGGACATCGCCGTCACGGACATCGAGTTCGAGGTGATCGCTCAAGGGTCCGGGGCGACTCGACCTGCGTTGACCGAGAGCCAAGCGATCCTCGGGGATGCGGTGCGCGTCCGTGCCGTCGTCCAGAACGACGGGGATGGGCCGGCCGGTGTGTTTGGCGTCGAGTTCTACTTCCTCGAGGTGTCCAGCCAGGAGACCGACCGCATCGGAAGCGCCACGGTCTTTGGGCTTGCCGTGGGGCAGCAGCTGAAGCCGGCGGTCAATCTCGACACCTCGGGACTCGCCCCCGGGGTCTACCAGATCGTGGTCAAGGCGGATCCGGAGGGGTTCCTCGGCGAGGACGGCTCCAACCTCTGCAACAACGAGATTCCCCGCGCCGCGTGCCTCGGAGAGGAGGCCAAGGTCGCATCGGACTACGTGCTCACGCTTCTGAGAGTGGGGCCGAACATCTCTGACGTCGAAACCGCGGTCGGCGCGCTCCCCAAGTGCCGGATGGGACCGCTCACGCGGCGCCTGACGGCGGGCTTCTACAACGTGGGGACCGTCTCCCTCACCCGCAGGAACCTGAAGGTGGATAGCTTCTACCGAACGGATCTCACAGGCTCCTTCGCGAGCCTCTCCGCGAACCTCACGGTCGCCCTGATCCCGAGCGAGAGCAAGCCGGGCACCCACGCCGAGGCCTTCATCACCCTCGACTACGACAAGCTCGACACCGTCTTTGAGAAGCGCGGGTTGAGGCAGTCAAACGACATCCAGATCAAGATCGTGATCACTCCGTTCGCGGATGACGGGACGCCCTCCGCTCTGCCGCGCGAGATCGTCCTGCCCGCGAAGCGCGAGCTCTCGAGCTTCTTCTCGCCGGTCGACCTGTGGACCTTCCCCCAGCAGACCGGGTGCGCGCCCTCCCCGCAGGGCGGAGCGGTGGCGGAGAACGCCGTGAAGGTCGAGCCGACGGTCGGCCCGGACGGCCTGATCTACTACATGCCTGGGCAAAACGCGGACCGGCTCTACGCCCTGAACTCGAGGGGCGAGGAGCTGTGGGAGCGCGCCTACTCTGGGGAACAGCTCACCTCCGTGGCCTTTGGCCGCTACGACGACGTCGCGGAGAGCACGGTCCTCTACGTCGGGACGAGCGCCGGGCGTCTCTACGCCCTGAAGAACAGCCGCGCCCCCGAGCAGGAGTCCACGGCGACTCCCGTGAAGTACGTCGTGACGGAGATCTGGAAGGCAGTCGTCGGAGCGATGAGTTCCCGTCCGACCGTCTCGGCAGACAAGACCCGCGTGGCCGTGGCCTCGGCGAACGGGCTCTTCGTGTTCGACGAGACCGGGGCCTCGAAGCTTGAGTTCACGAGCAAAGGGGCGGTGAACGGCCCGCCCGTGTACATCGACAGGACGCACGAGATCTGGTTTGCCGCCGGGAACAGCGTGTACAAGGTCGCCGAGGACAAGACGATCGTCTGTACGATCGACGCCGGCTCGGCCGTGACCACGCCGCTCGAGGCGAACCCTGCCCAGAGCGTCGTCTACTTCGGCACCCTGCGCGGGCTTCTGTTTGCCGTGGACGCCGCGGCCCCCAAGGGGCAGGAGTGCAAGGAGAAGCGATCTGTTAACCTGAACAGCCCTGTGCGGGGACTCTCGGTGGTGCGGGAAGACGCGGAGGGGCCCGATCTCGTCTACGTGTCGACCGACGACGGGTACGTGCGCCGCTTGAGCTTCGATCCCTCCGATTCCTCGAGCGCGCTCGCCGCAGAAGAGGTGTCCGCGCCCGAGCTCAAGCTGATCAGCATCAAGACCGCTCCCGCCGTGCTCGTCGCCGAATCGAGAGTGAGGGCGGTCCTGGTCGTCTCCTGGCTCGGCGAGCTGAGAGCCCTGTCGCGGAACCTCGACGAGCTTCTTGGGGTAGAGATCTGGGGGAATTTCGACGTCCCCTTCGCCTTCGACTCCGGACAGGAGATGAGCCTGCCGGTCGTGAACACGGAGAGAGACCCGATTCTCTTGATCGCGTCGGCCGACGGGTATCTCTACGCCTTCGACCTGTCACAGCTCGTGGGAAAGTAGTGGAGGGAAGGGCCTGACTGCCGCTTGAGGGCATCGAGGACGCGAGGAGGCCGGTCGGGCGAGGCCGGGAGAAGGAGGGCATGATGAGCCGTCGGTTGCGATCTCTTGCCTGGCTGTGTGTTGTTCTCACCACCCTCGCTGCATCCTCTGCGGGCTCGGCCGGAGCGCAGCTGGCCGACCTCGTGCCGCGCGTGTTTCTCATCGACTCGGTCCCGGGAGAGGCCGGGGGGAGGCTCGTGACCCGGGGCGCCGTCGTTCATCTCTCCGCCGTGATCGCGAACGTCGGGAGCGAGCCGGCTGGGGAGTTCGGGGTCGAGTTCTCCTGCCGACGAGTGGACCGGGAGGAGGTCTGTTGCGTCGAGCGGATCGGCGTCGCAGGGCTCGCGACCAAGGGCGAGGTGACCGTCGACACGACCGTGAACACGCTCGATCTAGTGCCGGGGAGGTACGAGATCTCGGTCCGCGTGGATCCGGATGGACAGGTCCTCGAGCAGGACGAGACGAACAACCGGAAGAGCGCCCTGCTCACGGTCCTTGCGTTCAAGCCCGAGCTTCACCCGATAAGCCTTGAGTTCGACCCCGCGTCGCCGGTCAAGCGCGGGGAGACGGTGCGGGTCTCGACCGAGATTGAGAACTCCGGGGAGAGCACTGCCGGGGAGTTCGCGGTCCGATTCCTCCTCCGCCGGGGAGGGATCGCCGAGTCCTTCGCCGTTCCGGAGGGCGACTGGACTCTAGTCGGCTCCTCCGTCGTCCCGGGACTGAAGCGGGACGAGCACCTCGCGCTCGAGGAGACCCTGGACACGTCGACACTGGTCCTTGACTCGCAGGAGCCGATGACGGTCACCCCCTACACGATCAAGGTGGTCGTCGACGCGACGGACCAAGTGGAGGAAGAAGACGAGACGAACAATGACATCCTCAGCTCGCTGGGCGTCGAGCCGTCGGATCTCGCGCTCCCGGAGCTCCACCCGGTGACCCTGACCTTCAACAAGGACCTGCCTCTGGGCTGGGGGGGCACGACGAGCGAGAGCGTCACGGCGACGGTCCTCATGGTCAACACCGGCGGGAGCACGGCCCGCGCCACGTCGGAAGTGCCGATCCGTGTGAGTTTCGCCTACCGAAAGCTCGGGGCGACCGACTGGACGGAGATCGCCGCCGACCGTGTTCGCTCGATCCGCAAGGACATTGCGGTCGAGGAAGGGAAGAATAGCGCGACGGCCACGGCCGACCTCGTGTTGGGAGAGCCGGGAAGCTACGAACTGCGCGCCTGGGTCGACCCGGAGAACCGGATCGCGGAGCAGAACGAGGGGAACAACCAGATCGTCGTGGGATTCTCCGTCAAGGGGTCGGAGCTGCACCCGCTCGGCATCGAGCTGGGGAGCGCGCCGGTCCGCCAGGGGGACGCGATCACGGTGCGCTCGCCGGTGGAGAACACCGGGGAGAAGACGGCGGCCCACTTCACCGTCGGCTTCTTCGTCGATGACCGGCGCTTCGCCACCTACACGTACAGCGGCGAGGGCCTCGAGGAGAAGAAGAGCGTGAAGGCGGAAGGCCTGCTCAACACGACCGACCTCGCTCCCGGCGCCTACACCCTGAGAGTCGTCGTCGATCCGGATAACCGGATTCCCGAACTTGACGAGGCGAACAACGTGATCAGTACGCCTCTTCTCATTCTGCCCCCCGTGGCCCGCCGGGCGGAGCTCCACCCGGCGAGCCTCGTCCTCGATCCGCCGTCGCCCGTCCCGATCGGCCAGGGCGCGCGCGTATCGGGCGCGGTCTGGAACACGGGGACGATGGACGCGGATCGGTTCCGGGTGGAGCTGGCCTACAGCTCGGACGGAGGATCGACCTGGACGCCGTTCGCCGAGGAGGATGTCCCCTCGCTCGCCCGGGGCGAGAAGAGGCTGGTCGAGGGCCGCCTCGTCACGGCCGGCTTGGCCGTTGGTGCGCGTTACCTCGTCCGCGTCTTCGTCGACTCCCGCGCTCAGGTGGAGGAACAGGACGAGACGAACAACGTCCTCGTCACGGCCCTCTTCCTGGGAACAGGAGTGCATGCCGGCGGCGAGACAGGAGCGAACCTCGTGGTTGCGGACCTCACCTTCAACCCGCCGTCGCCGGTCCCGGAGCGCACCGCAGTCCAGGTGTGTGCGGCGGTCTCGAACAGCGGCCAGGGCGCGGCGGGCGAGTTCCTGGTCGAGTTCCTTTACCGCCAGGGTTCGGCCGGCACGTTCCTGCCGTTTGCCACGAAGTCGATGCCAGGACTGGCGGTCGGCCAGTCGGCGCTCCTCTGCGAGACGCTGGACACGACCGGCCTCCTTCTGGGCAGCGTCGAGGTCAAGGCGATCGCCGACTCCGCGAACTGGGCGAGCGAGCAGGACGAGACCGACAACGAGCGGATTCGGACGCTCCTCATCTCCTCGTCGGTCCAGAGACCGGACCTCGCTCCGGTCGCTTGGCGGCTCGACCCGCCCTCTCCGATCCCGCAAGGTACGTCCGCCCTCGTATGCGTGAAGGTGGCGAACCTCGGGGCGGGGACGGCCGGCGCGTTCACCGTGTCCTACGCCTATGCCCTTCGCTCGTCGGTCTCGTTCGCCACGGCCGGGGCAGCGGCTCTCGCCGGCGGCGGCCAGATCGAGTTGTGTCGCGCCCTGGACACCTCGACCCTCACTCCGGGGACCTACGAGGTGAGGATCACGGTGGACTCCGAGCACCGCGTCACCGAGCAGAACGAGGGGAACAACGAGCTTTCGGCGTACTTCACGGTCGTTTCTCCTCCCCAGCCGGTCCTCCAGGCGGTCGTGCGGACCGGCGGACCCGTGAGGCTCCTTGTCCTCGACGCGTCGAGCGGGACCCTCTATGCCGGCTCCGAGGACGGGAAACTCTACGCCGTGGAGCGGGGAGGCGGCTCGAAGGCCGGGTTCCCGGTCGACGTCGCGAGCCCGGTTCGGGCGCTCGCGGTCGATGCCCGTGGGGCGCGGACGGCGTACGTCGGGACCGCAGACGGGAAGGTCCACGCGATCGGCCTCGACACCGGCCTGGACGCGCGCCAGGTCTCCCTCGGGCGCGAGGTGCTCGCCCTCGAGGTGGATCGGATGGGCAACGTCTACGCCGCGACTGCGGATCGCGTGGTGAGCCTGACGAGGACCGGCGAGCCCCGTTGGGAGCTTCCCACGGCAGGAGCCGCGCGCGGGCTCGCGGTGGACGACCTACGCGACGTGATCTATGCGGCGACCTCGGGCGGGATTCTGTACGCGGCCACGTCCGCGGGCTCCCTCAAGTGGCAGGTTGACCTCGGGTCGCCGCTCACGGCGGTCGCCATGGGAGAGAGGGTCTACGCTGGAACAGAAGATGGGAAGATCTACTCGGTGAGCCTCGGCGGCGCGGCGAGCCTCGGCTTCACCGCCGGCGGAGCGATCGCCGCCCTTGTCGTTGACCAGAAGGGAACCTCCGCTGGATCGTCGGTCTACGCGGCGTCGCTCGACGGGACGCTCGTCGCCCTCGATCGGGATCTTGGGCTGCGCTGGGTCGCCCGGGCGGGCGGCCCGATCCGCGCGGCGCCTCGGGTCGACGCGCGAACGGGGATCGTCGTCTTCGGCTCGGACGACGGGAAGCTCTACGCGGTCAACCCCGACGGCAGCGCAGCTTTCGTGGTCAACGTGGGGAGCGCGATCCGCTCCTCGCCCTGGGTGGACGTCCTGGTCGAGCGGACCGGGACCGGGGTCGAGCTTCTGCGCAGAATCCAGTTCGGCGCGGAGGATCGCGCGGTGTACCTAGTCAAGACTCGTCTTTGAGGATGGGAATCGGATGAACGGCAAGGAGGGGAGGTCAATGACAAGGAGGGCGTGGATTCTGGTCGTTGCGGGGCTCGCGACCTTGACGATCGGCCTCGTTGGGCTGGGATCGGACGGGCTCGCCGAGCTCAACCTGCGCAAGATCGTCCTCGAGCCGCCCTCGGCGGTCACCCGCGGCGAGGTGGTGACGGTCCGCGCCTGGGTGATGAACACTGGCGAGCGGCCGGCGGGTGAGTTCAAGGCGGAGTTCTTCTACCGGAGGCAGAGCGAGGCTGAAAGCTGGACCAGCTTCTACACCGTCATCATCCCTAACCTCCCCCCTAGCCAGCAGGATCCTCTCGAGATCCGGGACGACGGGCATGCCATCGGGCTCGACACCTCGAGCCTGGAGCTTGGGACGTACGAGATCCGCGTGGTCGCGGACTCCAACAACCTGATCCCCGAGTGGGACAAGACGAACAACGAGCTGGTCACGACCCTGACCGTCCTTGCCTCCCGGAAGGGGCTTCCCGACCTCCAGCCGACCTCCCTCTCCTTCAACCCGCCCTCGCCGACGAGCGGGGAACTCGTGGTGGTGTCGAGTGAGATCCGCAACACGGGGGATCGGGACGCGGGGGGCTTTCGCGTGGCGTTCTTCGTCGACGACCGGGAGTTTGACGGCACGGCCCTGGAGGGCCTGGCGGTCGGTGGAAGCGTGACCGCGCAGGGCGCTCTCGACCCCTACGCGCTTGCCCTCGGGCCCGGGAGCCACACCCTGCGCGTCGCGGCGGACAGCCTAGGGAAGGTCGAGGAGCAGGACGAGGCGAACAACCAACTCGCGGCCTACCTGACCATCGAGGGAGCAGACCTCTTCCCAGTCAGCCTGGAGTTCGGCCGGTCTTTGGTCCGGGCCGACGAACAGGTCGGCGTCTCGAGCCGGGTCCGCAACCTGGGCCGGGGCGAGGCGAAGGGGGTTGAGGTGGCCTTCCTCATCGACGGAGTCCAGTTTGGACTTGCGAACCTCGGCACGCTCAGCCCCGGAGCGGAGGCGGTCGCGTCCGGAGAGCTTCTTCCTGGGCGGGCGGATCTTGCGCTCGCGCCCGGTGTGCATGAAGTCCGCATCGTCGTCGATCCGCACGGCCTCGTCTCGGAGACCGACAAGGCGAACAACGTGGCCGTGAAGTCGCTGACCCTTCTCCCGGAGGAGAGAAAGCTCGCTGAACTGCATCCAGAGAGCCTGGAGTTGAACCTCCCGTCTCCCGTCGAGCTGGGCAAGGCGAACGCGGTGACCGTGTCGTCCGTGATCAAGAACACGGGCAAGGCTCTCGCAAAGGGCTTTGCCGTGGAATTCGGCTACCGAATGAAGGGGACGCTCCGCTGGGAGACGATGCCTTGTCGCGATCCGGTCGGGTGCGATCGGCTCGACCTCGCCCCCGGGGCGGAGATGAAAGTCGAGGGGACCTTCCTCATCTCGAGCGTGGTCCCCGGGATCTACGAAGTGCGCGTGGCCGTCGACCCGCACGAGGGCTGCAACCAGGTCGCCTGCGGCGACACCGGCCGGGTAGAGGAGATCGACGAGACAAACGACGAACTGGTTACGACCCTCACTCTCCTCTCGGCGCGCCTTCCCGACCTCGCGTTCGACCCAGCGCTCCCGCTCTCCGTCGCGCCGGCGAACTCGGTGAAACGGGGTCAAACGCTTCGTCTCGAGGCAAACCTCGTGAACCTGGGAGACGTCGATGGCGGCCCGTTCGACGTGGAGTTCTCCTACGGCTACGTGCCGCAACAAACGCCGCAGCCAGGGGCTGTCTCTCAAGGGGTCTCCGGCCAGCCCTCTGGGTTCACTCGCTTCGCCACGGTCTCCATCCGTGGGCTTGCGGTGGGGAAAGAGGCTTCTGTCCAGGCGCTCCTCGAGACGATCGACCTGCGCCCCGGGAGCTATCTCGTTCGCGTGGAGATCGATCCGGTGACCTCCGACCGCCCGGCCGGGAGAGTGAGGGAGCGGGTCGAGACGAACAACCTCGTCGACACGCCGATCCTCATCCAGGGCCCTGACCTCATGCCGCTTGGCCTCGATCTCGTCCCCCCCTCGCCGGTGGCGCAGGGGGACAAGGTCACCCTGAAGGCGAGCCTGGTCAACTTGGGGGTCGAGCCGGCGGGCAAGTTCGTCGTCGACTTCTCCTGGTGCGGCGTGGTCGATCCGACAGGCCTCGCCCCGGAGCTTCGCTGTCACTCGGTGGGGTCCGTCTCGTTCCCCGGGATGGCGGTGAACAACCCCGAGCCGGTCGAGTGGGTCCTCGACACGTCGGTCCTATCCCCCGGAGAGTACCTGGTGCGCGTTGCGGTCGATCCAAGCGACGAGGTCCAGGAACAGAACGAGCTGAACAACGAGCTCTTCCTTCCACTCGTAATCCTGCCAGGGCCAGGCGAAGGGGGGGCAGTTGACCTTGTTCTCAGCAGCCTCGTCGTTGACAGCCCGGCCGGGCAGTGGTACGTGGAGGCTACTGCGCGGGTCACGAACACGGGGAAAGGACCGGCAGGGCCCTTCACCGTCGAGTTCCTCTACGAGCGTGAGCTGTGGGGAACGGTGGGTGCGAGTCCTGTGCTTTTCGAGACACAGCGCCTGGGGGGGCTTGCCGCTGGTGAGACAACCTGGGTGTGGGCAGACTTGAATAGGGCTGAGCTGACGAGCCGCCACTACCGGATCACGGTGGTCGTGGACGCGACCGGGGCCGTGCGGGAGTCGAACGAGGAGAACAACGTGATGACTCAGACCGTCCACCTGGATGGTGCGGACGGCTAGCGCAGCGGGTGGATGAGGGTGTGCCGCCCGGAGGCTGGCGCGCTCTTTGCCCCGCCTCGGCGAACGCCCTAGCCCGAGGGCGGTCGCCCGCTGAACAGGACCCGGCTGCCCGGGGTGGTTTGTGCCTGGATCGAGGCTGCGCGAGCGCAGTGCGACGGGCCCGCGTGGCGTGCTGCCGGCAGCTTCCTGGCACATGTGCTGAGGCCTGGTTCAACTGCTGCCCTCAGATCCCGCGACGACGGGCCGGCCCGAACCTGTCAGCCGAAGGGAACAGGCGGCTGCATCTTCTGCCGACTCTGCGGGGTGGAGGCCGAGCCGAGGGCGAGCACGACGCGCTGTGCCAACGCCGGCGCAGATTTGACTCACCCGCGCCGGTTTGGAACTGACCCACCCCGTTGGCGGATGTCCTCTCCGGGGCATTCGGTTCGCCCACTTGAGGAGGAGGACTCCCGGCGAACCCGGCCCGCTTCTTCTCCCGCAGGCGGTAGCTCTCGCCGGTGAAGGGCAGACAAGGGTTCTCAAAGGCTGACGAGTCTCGTGGTCCCGACGGGATTCGAACCCGTGTTTTCGGGATGAGAGCCCGATATCCTGGGCCGCTAGACGACGGGACCGATAAACCCTTCGATTATGCGGTCTTTGGTGCTTGCGATCAAGCGGTACCGCGTCACGCTGAGGCTAGCCCGCCGCAGGCGGCCGGCTCGCGGAGCGTTTGGCGATCCGCGGCTCCGCGTCCTTGAGGGCGGCCATTAGGTCTGCGTACAGGTCGACGGGGACCGCGATCCCCTTCCGCGTCGGTTTCCACTCTCCGTCCTCGGCTTCGTAGAAGTTGCGGATGTCCAGGTAGTCGCGGTCGCGGAAGCGCGACAGGCGAACGTGGATGCGTCCGGCGGGTCCCTTGTCGATCACCTTCACCAGCTCTTCGTCTTGCCCCAGTACCTCATCCGGCATGGTTTCCCCTCCCTTGGGCGAGTCCCTTGCTCATAGCTCTTGTTAGCCTATCCTTCACGCGGCGGAATGTCAAGAAAAGGAAGTGGGCCTGCCTGGACTCGGACCAGGGACCTCCCGCTTATCAGGCGAGCGCTCTAACCAGCTGAGCTACAGACCCATGACGAGAACTTATGGTACCGGCGCGCACGAGGGTTGTCAAGGATAATCTGGCGCGAAACGGGCACTCCTACGGCGTTTTCTCCGAGGCGGCCTCTTCGGCGGCCGCGTGGCGGGCCGCCTCGATCAAGGAGTCCAAGTCTCCCTCGAGGACTCCTGCCAGGTTGTACACGTCGAGCCCGACGCGATGGTCCGTGACCCGGTTCTGGGGAAAGTTGTAGGTGCGGATCTTCTCACTGCGGTCCCCGGAACCGATCTGGCTGCGGCGGGTGGCGAGCAACTCCTCCTCCCTTTCGCGATCGTAGCGGTCCTTCAAGCGGGCGCGCAGGACGCGCATCGCTTGGGCTCTGTTCTTGTGCTGGGACTTCTCGTCCTGACAGCTCGACACGATCCCCGTCGGGACGTGCGTGATCCGCACGGCCGAGTCGGTCGTGTTCACGCTCTGTCCTCCCGGGCCGGTGGAGCGGAAGGTCTCGATCTTGAGATCCTTGGGTTCGATCGTGATCTCCACCTCCTCCGCCTCGGGGAGGACGACGACCGTCGCGGTCGAGGTGTGGATCCGCCCAGACGACTCGGTCGCCGGGACGCGCTGCACGCGGTGGACCCCGGACTCGTAGCGGAACAGGCCGTAGGGGCTGTCTCCTTCCACGGCGAAGACGACCTGCTTGAACCCACCGAGCGGGGTGGGGTGGCTGTCGAGCAGGGAGACCTTGAACCCTCTCTTCTCGGCGAAGCGGGTGTACATGCGGAAGAGGTCGGCGGCGAACAGGCTCGATTCCTCCCCTCCGGCGCCGCCGCGGATCTCGAAGATCGACGTCTTCTTGTCGTTGGGGTCGGGGGGAATGAGGAGGTTTCGGAACTCGCGCTCGATGGCCTCGACGCGACGGCGGTCCTCGGCAAGGGCAGCCGCAATCTCGTCGCGGAGCTCCTCCTCGCTCTCCCACAGCTCCTGCTGTTCGACGATCGCCGCCTGGAGCTTCTCCCATTCCTGTCCGAGCCGCAGGACATCGCGCAGGTGGGCGTACCGCTGAGCGAAGGCACGGTAGGCGGGGCTCGAGATCACTTTCGGGTCGACGAGCTTTGACTCAATCTCGGCGTACTCGGCCCTGGCACGCTGGAGTTGTTCCGGGATCCCCGCTCTTGGCATCGCAAGGAAACGCTACGGGATGGGTACGGGGATGTCAACCGGAGCGGGCGGCCACGCGCTCCCTCAGGAAGCGATTCTCTTCCAGGAGTCGTGCGATCTCGGCATCCTTGTCGGTGAGGCGTGCGCGGAGCTCCTGGGCGAGCGTCTCGTCCGCGGAGGCGTCGTGGTCGACGAGCGCCTCGATCACCCGTCGCAGGTAGCGGACCTCCTCAGCCAGGACGAGCTCGAGGTCGCAGGCGAAGTCGATCGTGTCGAGGGAGGCTTGCGAGACCAGCTGCTCCAAGAACTCGCGCTTCTCCATGTGACGATTGTCACGGGGCGGCCGGCCGCGCGAAGAGACAGCTGGCCTCACAGCGCGTGACCTTCCCTCCATTCCGGTCGGACAGGGTCGTGGCCCGGGCCGCCGGCGCGAGGCGCCGCTAGAGGCGGATGTCGATCGCCGCCTGGGCGCGGACGCTCGTGAGCCAGGCGTCCCACCGTCGCCCTTGCGCCTCCGCAAGGAGCGTCTGGCGGATCTGGTCCTTCACCTGATCGAGAGGCAGGGCGTTGCCGTCGCTGCCCGCAAACTCGCTTTGGTGCTCCGCGTAGTACGCGGCGATCTCGGCGTCGGACACGGTCACGTCCTGGATGATCTTCGTGTGGAGACGGTCGACCATCGCCCGCTCGCGGAAGGTCTTCCGCAGCCTGTCCGTGTACTCGGCGAGAGAAGAGCCTTGCTGGACGAGGATGCTCTCCATGTCCTCGGCGGTGATCTGATTGTCGCTTTGGATCTTCTGGATCTGCTGGTCGACCTGCGTCGTGACTTGGGCCTCGTCGGCCGTGGCGCCCGCCAGGACCGCCTGCTGGACCAGGAGGCGGCTGTCGACGAGCTGGTTGAGGATCTGGCGCTCGTAGGCCTCCAGGAAGGCCTTCCCCTCCGGGGTATCGAGGAGCGCTTGCACGAAGCCCGGGAATTGTAGATAGAGGGATTGCACGATCGTGCCGATGTTCGTAACCGCCGCGAGGTCCGACTTGGTGACGACCTCCGCGTTGACCACGGCGGCGATCGTCGAGGACTCCGTCTGCACGGTCGACCCGGGCGTCTCCGCGCCGGAACCGGTTTGGACCGCGGTCGAGCTCCGGCTGGAATCGGATTGGACGCACGCCGTCAAGGCGAGCAGGAGGAACAGGACCAGAACAAGGGGTCTCAGTCGCACGACCTCTCCTCGAAGCGTTAGGATGGGGAGATCTTTCGCCATCGCCCGGCGCGTGTCAACCCTTCGCCGTTCCCATCGCGCGTTGCCGTCCCCTCGGCGAGCGGCTACCATCTACACTAGGATGAAGCTGCCACGCGTCGGAGAGAAGGCGGGATTCCAGATTTCGGACCGTCTGAAGCCGTGCGGCGACCAACCCCGGGCGATCGGGGAGCTTGGCGAGGGGCTCGCCGCCGGGCTTCGGTTCCAGACGCTCTTGGGCGCCACAGGGACCGGGAAGACCTTCACCGTCGCCCACGTGATCCAGAACGTGCAGCGGCCGACGCTGGTGATGGCTCACAACAAGACCCTCACCGCGCAGCTGTGCAACGAGTTCCGGGAGCTCTTCCCGGAGAACGCGGTCCACTACTTCGTCAGCTACTACGACTACTACCAGCCGGAAGCGTACATCCCTCAGACGGACACCTACATCGAGAAGGACTCCTCGATCAACGACGAGATCGACCGGCTTCGCCACGCGGCGACGAGCGCGCTGGTCGAGCGGCGCGACGTGATCATCGTCGCCTCGGTCTCGTGCATCTACGGGCTCGGCTCGCCGGAGAACTACCACGACATGTCGATCACGCTCGGCCGCGGCGCCGAGAGCGACCGCGACGACGTGATGCGCTCGCTCGTGACTCTGCAGTACACCCGGAACGAGATCGGCTTCGAACGGGGGACCTTCCGCGCCCGCGGCGACACGCTCGAGATCATCCCGGCCTACGAGGAGAAGGTGGTGCGGGTCGAGTTCTTCGGCGATGAGATCGAACGGATCGCCATTCTCGACCCGATCACCGGGCACGTCCTCCGCGAGGAGGAGGGACTCACCATCTACCCGGCCTCGCACTTCATCACCCCGCGCGACCGGACCCGTCGGGCGATCGAGGCGATCGAGGAGGAGCTCGAGGAGCGGCTCGCCGTGCTCCGCCGTGAGGGGAAGCTCCTCGAGGCCCAGCGCCTCGAGCAGCGGACGCGCTACGACCTGGAGATGATGCAGGAGATGGGCTACTGCTCCGGCATCGAGAACTACTCGCGCCACCTGGACGGCCGCTCGGCGGGACAGCCGCCGTCCGTGCTCCTCGACTACTTCCCGGAGGACTTCCTCCTCGTCGTCGACGAATCTCACCAGACCGTTCCCCAGATCCGCGGGATGTACCACGGCGACCGCTCGCGCAAGGAGACCCTCGTGGAGTACGGGTTCCGTCTCCCTTCGGCCCTGGACAACCGCCCCCTCACCTTCAGCGAGTTCGAAGAGCGCGTGGGCCAGGTGATCTTCGCCTCGGCAACCCCCGGTCCGTACGAGGAGAGGCACAGCCAGCGCCTCGTCGAGCAGATCATCCGGCCGACCGGTCTCGTCGACCCCGAGGTGGAGGTCCATCGGGTCACGGGGCAGGTCGACCACCTCGTTGGCGAGGTGCGCCAGGTGGTGGAGCGCGGGGAGCGGGTCCTCGTGACGACCCTCACCAAGCGCATGGCGGAGGACCTGACCGAGTACCTCGTCGATCTCGGGATCCGCGCACGCTACCTCCACTCCGAGATCGAGACCCTGGAGCGCGTGGAGATCCTGCGCGACCTGCGCCTCGGGCGGTTCGACGTCCTCGTGGGGATCAACCTGCTGCGCGAGGGACTCGACCTCCCCGAGGTCTCGCTCGTGGCGATCCTCGACGCCGACAAGGAAGGGTTCCTGCGCTCGGGGACGTCCCTCATCCAGACGATCGGACGCGCGGCGCGGAACGTGCGCGGAAAGGTCCTCCTGTACGCCGACCGCGTCACGGATTCGATCGAGTACGCCGTTGCGGAGACGGACCGCCGCCGCGCGGTTCAGATCGCGTACAACCGCGAGGGAGATGCTGGAGGCCGCGGAGCGCCTGGAGTTCGAGGCGGCGGCCGCCCTTCGCGACGAGATCCGAGAGCTGCGGAGGCGCCTGTGAACGTCCTGCGCGTGAAAGGGGCCCGCGAGCACAACCTGAAGAATATCGACGTCGAGATCCCGCGGGACAGGCTCGTCGTGATTACCGGAATCTCGGGGTCGGGGAAGAGCTCGCTCGCCTTCGACACGATCTACGCCGAGGGCCGCCGCCGCTACGTGGAGTCCCTCTCCGCCTACGCCCGCCAGTTCCTCGGCCAGATGGAGAAGCCGGACGTCGACTTCATCGAGGGCCTCTCGCCGGCGATCTCGATCGACCAGAAGACCCGCTCCCACAACCCGCGCTCCACGGTGGGGACGGTGACCGAGATCTACGACTACCTCCGCCTCCTCTACGCGCGGATCGGTCACCCGCACTGCCCGAACTGCGGCCTTCCGATCACGCAGCAGTCGGCGGAGCAGATCATCGACGCGATCATGGCCTTTCCCGCCGGGACCGCCGTACAGATCCTCGCTCCGGTGGTTCGGGGCCGGAAGGGCGAGTACAAGAAGACCTTCGACGAGATCCGTCAGGACGGGTTCACCCGCGTCCGCGTGGACGGGGTGGTCCGCACCCTGTACGAGGAGATCGAGCTCACGAAGACGAAGAAGCACACGATCGAGATCGTCGTCGACCGAGTCGCGGTCGACCCGCGCAAGCGGGGACGGATCGCGGACTCCGTCGAGTCGGCCCTCAAGCACGGGGGCGGGGTGGTGAGCGTCGTCACCGACGACGGCGAGTACCTGTACAGCGAGCACTACGCCTGCCTCTCCTGCGGCGTCAGCTTCGAGGAGCTGGCCCCGCGGATGTTCTCGTTCAACAACCCCTACGGCGCCTGTCCGGAGTGCACGGGGCTGGGGTACCGCAAGGAGATCGACCCCGACCTCGTCGTCGATCCGACGCGCGGCCTGTTCGACGGAGGGCTCCTACCGTGGGCGAACTCGAAGAGCCGCTGGTTCGAGGCGGAGATGGGCGCCCTGTGTCGGGCGTTCGGGATCGACCCCAAGACGCCGCTGGGGAAGCTCCCCAAGGAGAAGCTCGGCCTCATCCTGCACGGCACGCGAGGGAGCCCGATCCGCTTTGAGTACACGTCGACCTCCGGACACACCCGCACCTACACCAAGGCCTTTCGCGGGGTCGTGCCGACTCTCGAGCGCTGGCATCGCGAGACGACCTCCGAGGAGTGGCGCGAGGAGATGGACCAGTTCATGGCGACCCTGCCGTGCCCGGCCTGCCGCGGGGCGAGACTGAAGCCGGAGGTGCTGGCCGTGACGGTCGAAGGCCTGAACATCCACCAGGTGACGACCCTCTCCATCAAGAGTGCCTTCACCTTCTTCGAGAGCCTCGCCCTCGCCGGCCGCGAGGAGATGATCGCCGAGCAGATCCTCAAAGAGATCAAGGCGCGCCTCGGGTTCATGGTGGCGGTCGGCCTCGACTACCTCACCCTCGACCGGCAGGCGGGGACCCTCGCCGGCGGCGAGGCGCAACGGATTCGCCTGGCCACTCAGATCGGGAGCCAGTTGACCGGGGTCCTCTACGTCCTCGACGAGCCGTCAATCGGGCTTCACCAGCGGGACAACCGCCGCCTCCTCGTCACCCTCAAGGCCCTGCGCGACCTGGGGAACACGGTGATCGTGGTCGAGCACGACGAGGAGACCATGCGCGAGAGCGACTACATCGTGGATCTCGGTCCCGGGGCGGGCGCGCACGGCGGCGAGGTGGTCGTGGCGGGAACGCCGGAGGAGGTGGCGGCCTGTCCGCGCTCGGTGACCGGCCGCTACCTCGCCGGGACCCTGGCGATCCCGATCCCGAAGAAGAGGCGGAACGGGAACGGAAAGCACCTGCGGGTGATCGGGGCGGCGGCGCACAACCTGCGCCACGTCGACGTCGAGATCCCGCTCGGCCGCTTCGTGTGTGTCACCGGTGTCTCCGGGTCCGGGAAGAGCTCGCTCGTCGAGGAGGTCCTCTACCGCGGGGTCGCTCACCGGCTCCACCAGGCGGTGCGTCGTCCGGGCCCGCACGAGGACATCCTGGGGATCCAAGAGATCGACAAGGTCATCGAGATCGACCAGTCGCCGATCGGCCGCACCCCGCGCTCCAATCCGGCGACCTACACGAAGCTCTTCGACGACATTCGCGCCCTGTTCGCCCGCACCCCCGACGCGCGGCTGCGCGGCTACACCGCGGGGCGATTCAGCTTCAACGTCAAAGGGGGGCGCTGCGAGGCTTGCCAAGGGCAGGGGACGGAGAAGATCGAGATGCACTTCCTCCCGGACATCTACGTGCCCTGCGAGGTTTGCAAGGGATCTCGCTACAACCGCGAGACCCTGCAGGTCCGCTACAAGAACCGATCGATCGCCGACGTCCTCGCCATGACGGTCGAGGAGGCGCTCGCGTTCTTCTCGAACATCCCGCGCGTGCGCGAGAAGCTGGAGACCCTTCACGACGTCGGCCTCACGTACATCAAGCTCGGCCAGCCGGCGCCCGAGCTCTCCGGCGGGGAGGCGCAGCGGATCAAGCTCTCGAAGGAGCTTTCCCGCCGCTCCACGGGGAAGACCCTGTACATCCTCGACGAGCCGACGACCGGCCTGCACGCGGCAGACGTGAGCAAGCTCCTGGAGGTCCTCCACCGGCTGGTGGAAGGAGGGAACACGGTGGTGGTGATCGAACACAACCTCGACGTGATCAAGACGGCGGACTGGATCATCGACTTGGGTCCCGAGGGAGGCGACGCCGGCGGGACGGTGATCGCGACAGGATCTCCGGAGGAGATCGCCCGCGAGCCGGCCTCGTACACCGGCCAGTACCTGGCTGACATCCTGAAGGAAGGGCTCGTGTCGGCGGGACCGGAGGCGCGATGAGTCCGCTCGAGCTCGCCCTTTCGGCCGCCGCCCTTCTCCTGGCGGCGGCGGTCCTCGTCCTCCTGTGGCGCGGAAGGGCGGCGCGGAGGGAGGTCGACCTTGTTCGCGAGGAGGTGCGACAGGAGGTCGCGTCGCGCGAGGCCTCTCTCTCCGGACAGGTTGCCGAGCTCGGCGGCCTCCTCAAAGGGCAGCTTGAGCTCCTCACGAAGCAGGTGGGAGAGCAGCTCAAGACGACCCTCGAGGTCACGGAGCGCTCGGGTGGGCGCATCGACGAGCGCCTGGACAAGGCGGTGGCCGTGATCGGCGAGGTGAGACAGGCCCTCGGAGCGCTCTCCCAGACGAGCGCCCGCATCTACGAAGTCGGGCGCGACATCTCGAGCCTGCAGGAGAT
>JAPLGE010000173.1 GCA_026390315.1 Candidatus Bipolaricaulota bacterium | reverse complement strand
CCCCGGAGCTACCTTTGCCAGCACCGTGAACGCGTCTTGCCGGATGGATGCGCTTCTTCTACGATCTCATATGGTTGGGGTTTCCAGCGACTGGTCGTGGCTCTACCCCCAGATCGTGCAGTGCAGGCGCAGTGTGGGAGCGGGAGGTTGCATGGCGCCAAAGAAGGCGAAGAAGCAGGAAGCGAAGCCGTACGAGCACAGCGAAGCCACTTCGCCGATGCGGCCGGAGGTGGGTACGCAGGCGCAGTTCCGAAAGAAGAAGCCGGCATCGACGTATCGGTACGATTCGTCGCTTGCGCCGGAGCTGCAATGGGACGAGGGGAACCCGGCTCGTGAGGAGGGCGAGGCGCTGATCCACCGGGTGCTGGAGGCGGAGGACGTCTCGACAGCCAAGGCGGCCGCGGAGAAGCTGCGGGCGATGTCTGCCCCGTTCCTGAACTGGGCGGGGAAGGCGGAGCGCGGGTCGCTCACCGTGCCGACGATGCCTCTCTTCATCCACGAGCGCCTCTCGACGATGGCGATCATCGAGACGCTGAAGAGCCACCGGAGGGACGAGGGCGTCGAGATGCTCGACCTCTTCGGTGACCCGCGGCACAGCCTCCGCGACCAGATCCTCCGCGCGTATGAGCACCAGGACCGCTGGGTGAACCGGATGATCCTCGGCGACTCGCTCGGGGTAATGAACTCGCTCCTGCGCTACGAGAGCCTTGGCGGTCAGGTGCAGATGATTTACATGGACCCGCCGTACGGCGTCAGGTTCGGCTCCAACTTCCAGCCCTTCGTCCGGAGGCGCGACGTCTCCGACGACGACGCCGACCTGACCCGCGAGCCGGAAATGGTGCAGGCTTACCGCGACACCTGGGAGCTGGGCCTCCACTCCTACCTAACCTACCTGCGTGATCGCCTCTTCCTCGCTCGCGAGCTTCTTGGTCCTTCGGGCTCCATCTTCGTCCAGATCGGCGACGAGAACCTCCACCACGTCCGTGAGGTTATGGATGAGGTGTTTGGAGCGGACAACTTCTGCAGCGTCATCGCATTCGCCAAGACGTCTGCATTCACCTCCGAGCTACTGAGCAATGCCTATGACTACCTACTTATGTATGCGAAGGATCGGACCCGCCCGAAGTTCAGCCATCTCTGGCAACCCAAGCGCGAGCGTACGGAGGGCGGGACCTACACCTGGATCGAAGTCCTCGCGTACAAGCGCTACGAAGACGACTTCCCACTGATGCCCTTCGCGAACGTCTGGGATGACACCATCATCGGAACGTTCACTGACAAGCTCTATGTTGTCCAGACCAGCACAAGGGTTCTGGAGCGCTGCATGCTGATGACGACGGATCCTGGCGATCTGGTGTTGGACCCGACGTGCGGCAGCGGGACCACGGCGTATGTGGCCGAGCAGTGGGGTCGGCGGTGGATCACGATCGACGTATCGCGGGTTCCGCTCGCCCTAGCACGCCAGCGGCTGCTGACCGCGACGTTCCCCTGGTACGAGCTCCGCGACGAGAAGCGCGGCCCAGGCAGCGGCTTTGTCTACAAGCGGAAGCAGAACAAGAAGGGCGAGGAGGTGGGCGGCATCGTCCCCCACATCACGCTCAAGTCGATCGCCCACGACGAGCCTCCCGGCGAGGAGGTCCTCGTTGATCGGCCGGAGGAGATGAGCGGCATCACGCGGGTCGCCGGCCCGTTCGTGGTCGAGGCGACGATCCCTACCCCGGTGGATTGGGAAGGCGACGGCGAAGAGGACAGCGGCGCGGCCGTGCAGCACGCCGACCACGTGAGCCGGATGATCGAGGCGCTCCGGCTTTCCCCGGTGCTTCAGGTTGGCGGCGGCAAGACAGTCAAGTTCGCCAAGGTGCGTCCGCCGGCAAAGACGCTCAACCTGTCGGCTGAGGCGGTGGTCGCAAACGGCGAGGAGAAGCCCGTCGCCTTCGTCTTTGGGCCGGAGAACGGCGCAGTCAGTGAGACCTTGGTCCACAACGCGGCGAAGGAAGCGAGCGCGAAGCGATATGGCCATCTGTACGTCGTTGGCTTCGCGGTCCAGCCTGACGCACGGCGCTACGTGGACGATTGCGAGGCGCTCGCTGGCATCCCGGCAACGTACGTGCAGGCCACGCCCGATCTCCTGATGGGGGACTTACTCAAGAACATGCGCTCGAGCCAGATCTTCAGCGTCTGCGGACTGCCGGAGATCACGGTCCACAAGGCCAAAGGGAAAGACCAGACGGGGAAGCTCCAGGTCGAACTCGTCGGGCTCGACGTGTTCGACCCGATCACGATGGACGCCGACCATCGCAGCGGCGAGGACGTGCCGGCGTGGTTCCTAGACACGAACTACAACGGAAGCTGCTTCCACGTCTGCTAGGCGTTCTTCCCGCGCACCGGCGCCTGGGAAGGACTCAAGAAGGCGCTCAAGGCGGACTACGAGGAGGGTGTCTGGGACCACCTCGCCGGCACGATGAGTGCGCCCTTCGAGCCAGGCGAGACGGGGCAGATCGCGGTCAAGGTCATCGACGATCGAGGAAACGAGCTCTTGGTCGTCGAGAAGGTGACGGCACGATGAGGAACTACGAGGTCGAGACCCCGATCATCAACTCCCCGTTTGAGGAGCCGAGTCGCTTCTGGTGCCTCCGCGAGGATGAACCTCCCGAGCTGCGAGAGGGTCGGCGGCCGCCCATCGTCTACCCGCCGAGCGAGCAGCGCGAAGCTTGGGACCTGTCCGAGGGCACTCTCCGGCCTTCGGCGGACTTCCCAGGAGGCTACGAGCTGACGCTGGTCCGCCTGATTCGCGAGCGCCTGGCGGCGTGGCGCGAGCAGGGGTATCCGGGGGCGACGCGCACGACGCTCGACCTCCTCCGCTACTGGCGGCGGAGCGATCGGGACCCAAGACATCGGCTTTTCTTCGCTCAGCTTGAAGCGGTCGAGGCAGCCATCTTCCTGCAAGAAGCCCGCCAAGACCTTCGCCAGGGGATTCGCGTTCCGACCGACGAGCCGAGCGAAGAACGGCGCGCCGAAGGGTACAGCGGTTTCCGGCGACTCGCGTGTAAGCTCGCGACGGGCGGAGGCAAGACGACCGTGATGGCGATGGTTGCCGCGTGGTCCATTCTGAACAAGGTCGCCGACCGGCAGAACAGGGACTACTCCGACGCCGTCCTGGTCGTGTGCCCGAATCTGACGATCCGGAGCCGCCTCCAGGAGATCGATCCACGCCTGGGCGAGGCGAGCCTGTACCGCACGCGCGACCTCGTTCCTCCACACCTGATGCCCCAGCTTGTACAGGGCAAGGTGCTCATCACGAATTGGCACGTCTTCGAGAGGAAGTCGATGCAGGATGCCCGGGTGATGAGGTCCGGGGTGCGAGAGACGCGGCGCGAGACGATCCACATCGGGAAGGAGAACACAACGCTCCGCGGCAAGCGCTATCTGACGGAGGAGACCCTGCGGCGGCAGGCGATGCACGGTCTGATCCGCATTCTGGATGAGATCCGCGACGCCGGGGGAAACCTCAAGGCGGCAGTCGTTGAAGCAGACTTGTATCTGGAAAGCGACACGGCTCTCATGAACCGCGTCCTGGGTCGGGATCTCGGGAAGAAGGAGAACCTCCTCGTCTTCTGCGACGAGGCGCATCACGCCTACCGCATCCGGCCGGAGGTCGGAGAGGAGGAAGAGGGGCTCTTCGACGAGGAGCAGGAGGAGGAGTTCTTCAAGGAAGCGACGATCTGGATCGACGGCCTCGACCGGGTCCACAAGCTGAGGCGGATCAACTTCTGCCTCGACCTCTCCGCCACGCCGTACTTCCTGGGGCGCGTCGGTCAAGACACGAACAAGCCGTTCCCGTGGGTGGTGAGCGACTTCGGGTTGGTCGAGGCGATCGAGTCGGGCCTGACGAAGATCCCGCAGCTTGCCGCGCGCGACCCATCGGGTGAAGAGGTGCCGTACTACTTCAACATCTGGGAGTGGATCCTGAGTCAGAAGCTGACCCCGGCGGAGAAGGGCGGCGCGAAGCGGGACCCGAAGCCGGAGGCCGTGCTGAAGTGGGCAGTACACCCGATCGAGCTGCTCGCCGGGCACTGGCAGGCGACCTTCGACGAGTGGAAGGCCGAGGGGCAGGATCCGAGACCGCCGGTGTTCATCATTGTCTGCAAGAACACGAAGATTGCGCGGGTTGTCTACGAATGGATCGCTGAGGGCAAGGAGCCGAAAGGCATCTCTCCGTTCAGAGTCAACGCGCTGCGGAACCGCGATGGGGAGATCAACACGATCCGGGTCGACACCAAGGTCGTGTCGGAGACAGACAGCGGCGCGGCCAAGGATGACGAGACACGATGGATGCGGCTGACGTTGGATACGGTCGGCAAGCAGGACTGGCCTCGCGATGGGCAGGGCCGAGCTCTCTATCCGGAGGGCTTCGAGGAACTGGCGGCCAAGCTGGGCAGGCCCACGCACCCGCCCGGCCGGGACGTGCGCTGCATCGTCAGCGTCGGGATGCTCACCGAGGGCTGGGATTGCCGCACGGTCACTCACATCATCGGGCTTCGCCCGTTCATGTCCCAGCTCCTGTGCGAGCAGGTCGTCGGCCGCGGCTTGAGGAGGGCAAGCTACGAGGTGGGTCCGGACGGGTTGTTCGCCGAGGAGGTCAGCAAGGTCCTCGGGGTGCCGTTCGAGGTGATCCCGTACAAGGCTTCTGGCGCGCCTCCGCAGCCGCCAGTCAGAAGGCACCACGTCTACGCGATCCCACAGCGTAGAGAGGAGTTCGAGATCAGGTTCCCGCGGGTCGAGGGCTACACCCAGGCCATCCGTGGCCGGATCATGGTTGACTGGGACTCGGTCGCCACGCTAGACATCGACCCAACACGAATCCCATCTGAGGTCCAGGTGAAGGCGCTCTCCATGACGAACCAGGGCCGCCCGACCCTCCTTGGCCCGGGGAAACTCGAGAATGTCCAGCTGGACAGAGAGAAGCTGCGCCTGCAGGAGATCGCGTTCGACCTAGCCCGCGACCTCACGAAGCTCTACGTGCAACAGCGGCCGTCCGAGGCGCTGCCTCACGTGCTCTTCCCTCAGCTGCTCGCTATCGTGAGGCAGTACTTCGAGACGAAGCTCCGGGCGCACCCACCGAGCGACGTGCGGGACGTCGGTTTCTCGCCGTACTTCGGATACGTCGCGGAGCATCTCGTTCAGGCCATTCATCCCGATCCAGCCGCAGGCGAGAGCCGTGAGATTCCCATCTACGAAGCGACGCGTGGGCCGGGCTCGACGGCTGAGGTCGGCTTCTGGACCAGCAAGCCGGTTCGAGAAGTCCTGAAGTGCCACCTCAACGCGATGGTGGCTGACACCGCGCGGTGGGAGGAGTCCGCCGCCTACTTCCTCGACACCCACGACGCGGTGCGAGCGTTCGTCAAGAACGACCATCTCGGCTTTGCCATACCGTACCTTCATGACGACGAGGTGCACGAGTACGTTCCGGACTTCATCGTGCGGCTGGCGGTTGACGGTGATCATTTCCTCATTCTGGAAGTCAAGGGGTTCGATCCCCTGAAGGAGCTGAAGGCGCAGGCCGCGCAACGCTGGGTCGCGGCGGTGAACGCGGATGGACGGTACGGGCGGTGGCAGTACGCGGTAGCCACTTCCCCCACGGCGACAGCCCAGCTTGTGGCGGGAGCCGCGAGCCGGGCCGCCCGTTCCGTGCCGGGCCAGTAACGATCGAGGCAATGGCGTCACCACAATGCCGTAAGAGGAAGGGCGAGCGGAAATCGCATCCCAGGGGACCAGACCAGGAGGGTCAGATCTTGAAGCAACGGTTTGGAGAGACGCAAACGGTAGGATCTCTACTCTTGCTGTCTCACTGCTGAGCGATCGGGCCCGCATTCCTCCGTTTGCGTGAGTCGACTCCGTCGCGAAGGGGGGGACAAGGCGCAGCCCATGATCGCGGCACAACGGGGAGGGTCAGATCTTGAAGCAACGGTTTGGAGGAACATAAACGGTGGGGTCTCTACTCTTGCTGTCTCACTGCTGAGTGATCGTGGCCACATGTTTCCGTTTGCGTAAGTCAACTCCGTCGCGAAAGGAGGGGGACAGGGCGCAGCCTGCGATCGCGGCACAACGGGCATCCGTCACCAACTGGCCACGGTCACGTGCGTTCCCTGATCGGCCCCATGGGCTCCAACTGCGTTCCAGTAAGTCTTTCCGCGCGTTCCTGCCCGCCTACGATCGCCTATCGATTGCCATGCAGGCTAGCTCTAACGGATGAGCGCGCAGGGAGGCCCGCCATCGCGAGCGGTTGCCACCAGCGCGGTCCTGCCGCCACTTGCTTGAGTGAGCTGGTGGCCCCAGCAAGCCAGGTGACTGGCGACTCCAGGCATGGAGTACTCTTGCAGAGCCCTTCCGAGATCCGAAGACAGAGCATGTCCTTCAAGTCGTTGCTGGCAGGGAGTGCGCTCTATCGTTTGCAAAAAGGACCATCGCGTGGTACTTTCTGCAAGCGGTACCGATGAACGACGAGGATCACGATGATGGCCGAGAAGCATAGCTCGTCAGGAAGAGCGCTCAGCGCGCTGGTGGATGACCTCCAGTCCGGGGGGCGCTACACCTTCGACCGGAGCGAGGCTCTCAGTGCTCTTCGAGTGGATGCCCTGAACCTCAAGAAGGCGGCGACGCGGCTTAGCGCCAAGAAGAGGATCGTGGCTCCGAGGAGGGGGTTCTACGTCATCGTGCCGCTCGAGTATCGGGCGACCGGGGCGCCTCCCCCTTCGTGGTTCATCGACAATCTGATGCGTCACCTGGGCCGGCCCTACTACGTGGGCGTCCTCTCGGCGGCGGCGCTCCACGGCGCCGGGCACCAGCAGCCGCAGGAGTTCCAGGTGATGACGGACGTACCCCAGCGCCCGGTGCTCGCAGGACGAGCACGGATCCGGTTCCTTATCAAGAAGAACATCGCCCGGACCCCGACCGTCGCGGTGAAGACAGAGACCGGCACGATGCAAGTGGCTACCCCCGAGGCCACGGCGATCGACCTCCTGCGGTACGTCTCCGCGGCTGGAGGCCTGAGCAACATTGCAGTGGTGCTTGCTGAGTTAGCCGAGCGCACCGACGGACGCAGGCTTGTGGACGCGGCGGAGATCGATGGCGAGCTCGCCAGCTCGCAGCGGCTCGGGTATCTCCTAGACTACATCGGCGCCGGTGATCGAGCGTTACCCCTGGCCAACTGGATGAATGACAGGAAGCCGAGAGCCGCGCCGCTCAAGCCAGGGAAGCCCATCAAGGGATGCCCTGTGAACCGTCGCTGGAAGGTCATCGTGAACGAAGAGATCGAGGTGGACCTGTGATCCAACGCGCCTTCATCACCGCATGGCGCTCCCGCGCGCCGTGGCCCCAGGACGCCCAGGTTGAGCAGGACCTGATTCTCTCTCGGGTGCTCATCGAGCTCTACTCCGAGGACGCTATCCGAAACCAGGTGGCCCTCCGTGGTGGAACGGCGCTGCACAAGCTTTTCCTCGCTGAGCCCGAGCGGTACTCCGAAGACATCGACCTCGTGCAAGTGGAGGCAGGTCCGATCGGTGCCGTCATGGACGCGGTCCATGGGCGACTCGACCCCTGGCTCGGCGAGCCGAAATGGAAGCAGGAACGCGGCGGGGTCACGTTCTACTACCGCTTCGCCACCGAGACCGAGCCGGTGATCTCGATGAGGCTCAAGGTGGAGATCAACACTCGCGAGCACTTCTCGGTGCTCGGTCTGGTCCGACGTCATTTCGAGGTGGAGAACGGGTGGTTTCGCGGGAGCTCCGAGGTCACGACCTACGAGCTCGATGAGCTGCTTGGCACGAAACTCCGCGCGCTCTACCAACGCAAGAAGGGCCGCGACCTGTTCGACCTGTGGGCTGCCTCACGCCGCGCACGTGTGGATCCCAAGCGGCTCGTCGAGTGCTTCCGGCGCCATCTCGAGCACGACGGGTTCCGCATCTCGCGTGCCGAACTTGAGAAAAACCTCCACGAGAAGCTTGCTGATCCTGGCTTCGGGCGAGACATCGAGCCGTTGCTTGCCTCGGGAGTGACGTGGGATCGAGAAGCTGCAGTCGAGTACGTTCTTGTCAAGATCGTTCCGCTCCTGCCCGGCGAAGCGTGGAAGGGCGTCGAGTGATCGATGCGCTGGAGGGCGTTTGGCGCGCCGCGAGGACCTGATCGCCGAGATCGCGCGAGAAGAGCAGAGGCTTGCTCTGCTGCGTTCCGAACTCGAGGAGCGCGCTGCTCGCCTGACCGCCTTACATGGGGAGCTCAGTTCGCTCCCGCCCGGGCAGATCGGAGCTCTGTCATTAGCAACGCCAGCTCCTACGGTGCCTGCTCCCACCTCAAATGCTGAGAAGATCAAGCTCTTCCGCAGGCTGTTCCGCGGCAGGGAGGACGTCTTCCCCCGCCGATGGGAGAATCCCAAGACGGGCAGGTCCGGTTACTCGCCGGTGTGTGCCAACGAGTGGGCACACGGGCTCTGCGAGAAGCAGAAGGGGGCAGTGGCGGCTCGGCGAGCAAGCTGCGGTGAGTGCCCAAACCAGGCGTTCTCCCCAATCACTGATGAGGAGATCCGTAAGCACCTCAAGGGCAGCCACGTCATAGGCGTCTACCCGCTCCTACCCGATGAGACGTGCTGGTTCCTGGCCCTGGACTTCGACAAGGGGGCCTGGCAGGACGACGTCGCTGCGTTTGTCGAGACCTGTAAGGGGCTCGGTATCCCAGTCGCGGTCGAGCGGTCGCGCTCTGGTAAGGGCGCCCACGCTTGGTTTTTCTTCGCCGCGCCAGTGAGAGCCACCACCGCCCGCAAGATGGGCTGCTTCCTCATCACCGAGACGATGGCTCGGCGGCACCAGCTTTCGATGGAGTCCTACGATCGCCTCTTCCCCAATCAGGATACCATGCCGAAGGGCGGTTTCGGCAATCTGATCGCTCTACCGCTCCAGCGCGGGGCCCGCGAGCTTGGCAACTCGGTGTTCGTCGACAGTGCGTTCTTGTCGTTCCCGGACCAGTGGGCCTTCCTCTCGAGCGTCCAGCGGCTCGACCCCGCCTTCATCCACGCCCTCACCGACGAGGCTAGAAATCGCAGACAGGCGATCGGCGTTCAGACGAGCGGCACGTTGGATGTCGATGAGCGTGCCCCGTGGGAAGAGCCTCCATCCGGCCGGCCGCCGCGCGCCGTAATCACGGGACCGCTTCCCTCTGTGGCTCACGCGGTTCTTTCCCAACGACTCTTTCTTGAGAAGACAGGTCTGCCTTCGGCGCTGCTCAGCCAAGTGAAACGCTTGGCCGCCTTCCAGAACCCGGAGTTCTACAGGAAGCAGAGTATGCGGTTTTCGACCGCACTCACGCCGCGCGTCATCGCCTGCTTCGAGGATCTCACCGAGCACATCGCGCTGCCCCGTGGTTGCCTGTCCGAGGTGGCAGCGCTGCTCCAGGAGCATGGTATCGCCCTCGCTATCGACGACAGGCGGGAAAACGGCACACCGCTCGATGTCAAGTTCCGTGGCAGCTTGACTTCAGTTCAAGAACAGGCTGTACGGGCACTGCTCGCCCACGACACGGGCGTCCTTGTCGCCCCGTCGGGAATCGGCAAGACCGTCGTCGGCGTCTACCTTGTTGCTGCCCGAGGCAGGAATTCGCTCGTCCTCGTTCATCGCAAGCCGCTCCTCGACCAGTGGGTGGCCCAGCTCTCTCTGTTTCTTGACATCGCACCGAAGGACATCGGTCAGATCGGTGCCGGCAAGGCCAAGCCGAACGGCCGGCTCGACGTGGCGATGCTTCAGAGTCTGGTTCGCAAGGGACAGGTGAGCGATCTTGTTGCGGGCTACGGCCACGTCATCGTCGATGAGTGCCACCACTGCCCTTGCATATCCTTCGAGCGAGTGCTTGCTGAGACGAAGGCCCGCTATGTCACGGGGCTCACCGCCACGCCGCGACGTCGCGATGGGCACGACCCCATCATCCGCATGCAACTCGGCCCAGTACGCTTCAGCGTGGATCCCAAGAGCCCGGCCGCGCGGCATCCGTTCGAGCACAAGCTCGTCGTGCGCGAGACGAGATTCCAACCACCAGCAGTCTCAGATCGTGCTGGCATCCAGGAACTCTACGCCGCCCTCGCGGCGGATCCGAAGCGAAATGACCTCATCTTCGACGATGTGATCCGTGCCCTGGAAGAGAAACGGTCACCCATTGTGCTCACCGAGCGGCGTGATCATCTCGAGCACTTCGCCGAACGGCTACGAACCTTCACTCGGCACCTTATCGTCCTCCACGGCGGGATGAAGCCCAAGGAGCAACGGGAGGCCCTGGCGCAGCTCGCGGCGATCCCTGACGAAGAGGAGCGTCTGCTCCTCGCCACCGGACGCTACGTCGGTGAGGGCTTCGACGATGCACGACTCGACACGCTCTTCCTCGCACTGCCCATCTCGTGGAGGGGAACGCTCGTGCAGTACACCGGCCGCCTCCACCGTCTGCACCCCGGGAAGACCGAGGTACGGATCTACGACTACGTCGACCGCGGGGTACCGATGCTCGTCAGGATGTTTGAGAAGCGGCTGCGAGGCTACCGGGCGATCGGTTACGCCTGCAGTGAGGCGGCGGTCAAGCGGCACCACGTCGAGAGCAAGGTCGTGGAGCGCGATGCTGATGCACCTCGGTAGGAAGGAGAGGAAGAAGCTGGTCATACCTCGGAAGGACGCACCCAAAGCGTGCCGTGCTCCTCAGGACCTCACTCTTGGGGACGGGAATCTGAGGATTGCGACACCTATCACCACTCGAGAACGACCACGCGCGTTCCCGAATCGATCCCTAGGTTCCACAGTCCCCTGCAACCTAGTCCGCATAGAGATTTCTCTCGCCAATCCATCACTTCATCGCTAGCTGCGCCCCAACAGCAGGTACAGGGCAATAGCACTGGAGAGCGCCGTCAGGAACGGCGTGATCCGATGCAGCGTCGAGATCGCCGCGGGCATGGGCTTGCTGGCGGTCAGCAGACCGCCGGTGGCCATGGTGCTGAGGAACAACGCTCCGGCACCCACGACGACCGTCCATTCGATCGCGCCCAGGCTGGTAACACGGTTCGTCTGGTAGGCAACGATGCCGAGGAAGACGACCGCCGCCAGCGAGGTCAGTTTGTGGATTGTCAGAATGATCGCATTGCGCGGCTTTGCAGAACGGCTCAGCCAGTAGCCCGACGCGAAGATGACAAGGAAGAGCAATGCAGTGGCTACGATCCGTATCTGATTCGTACTCACTTGACCCTCCTCGTGCAGCGGACAGTACACGGCTGCGAGCGCGCCAGGCAACTGGAAGCGGTCCAACGCCCAGCTCACCCACGCGACCTGCCCCGGTGTGCGCCCGCCGAGTTCGTGTGAGGCGCCTCGGCGCTGCCCCATGTCTGGGCGAATCAAACAGCGAATCACAAGAGGTCGAGCTCACCAGAAGCATCAGGAAGACGGCAGTCCCGGCGTCACCAGGCGCGGCCACGAATGGCCGGTCTGACGCCCATCACCACGAAACAGCTAGCGAACGCGTTCCCGATCGGTCCCCGGGCCTTATCCGCGAAACGGGGAGGTTGACGGGCCAGGCCGACTGCCGAGCACCGTCCGCCGGAGCCGAAGCGGCAAAAGAAACGGCGCGGACTTCTGCCCACGCCGTTTTTCCATGTCGTAGCGGTCTTGTCTTCTAGACGACGGCTCGCACTTCCTCCGCCTCCGAGGCCACAGGGGCCTCAGCGGCGACGCCCGTGACGCTCGCCGCCTGCGGGGCCTGCTCGACCTCAGCCGCGACGGGGCTGACGTCCTGCGCCTGGGGCCCTCTCTCGCCCTGGGCCACGCCGTACTGCACCTTCTGGCCCTCCGTCAGCGTCCTAAACCCCGCGCCGCGAATGGAGCTGAAGTGGACGAACACGTCGCCACCTTGGGGCCGCTCGATGAAGCCAAACCCCTTAGCGTCGTTGAACCACTTGACTGTACCAGTTTCTCGCTCCGCCATGTCAATCTACCTCCCTAGTGTTGGCGGTCTGATCTCAGCAGAGCATTCTAGATGGAAGGTGAACGAACGCACCCTCGAGGTAAAACGACTGCAAGAGTTCCAACAACCCCGTCATTCTACCCTCGATCGTGCAAAGCGCAAGGCAAACTGAGTTTCCGCTGCGTGGGCCTCGCTTCCGACAGGACTCCCCGCGCTCTGACCCTAGCGCTCGCCCTTTCGCCATCCCTCGAGCGCGTCGCCGCTGGCGTCGGCTGCTGCGCAAGCCATCGATGAGGAGGTCCTGCTGGGTAGCCCCAGCTCCCGCCGCCTGCCTGCCCTGTCTTGAGACTGGGCAGAGCCTCCACAGAGGCGCTTGTCTCGGGTCGGCGCCGGACTCCGCGACCGGCGCCGGGCGTATGTCCTTCCTCGCTTGCGTGGCGGCCGAAGGACGTCTCAACCTCGCGAGCATCGCCCGGCGAAGGACGCGCCTGGCCTGGCGGGGTATCTCGACCGTCCTGGTCTCTGGTACAATCCTCTTCCCGCTACGGACTGGTCGGGGTTGAGGCAAGGACAGCGAACGTGACAACCGCCATTCGGGTCGATCGGCTCTCCCGGAGCTACGGGAGGCGCCCTGGAATCGAGGAGATCACCTTCTCCGTCGAGCCGGGGGACATCGTCGGCCTGCTCGGGCCGAACGGCGCCGGGAAGACGACGACCTTACGAGTCCTGGCGGGGATCATCGCCCCAACGAGCGGAACGGCGAGCGTCGCCGGGATCCAGCTCTCCGAGCCAGAGAGGCTGCACCAGGCCGTGGGGCTTCTCCCCGAGGCACCGGGGTTCTACGAACGGGAGACCGCGTGGAGGAACCTCGTCTACTTCGCTCGCTTCTACGAGGGCATCCGCGTTCCGGAGCGGGTCGAGGCCTGCCTTCGACGGTTCGACTTGTGGGAGCGCCGGGACGATCGCGTCGCGAGCTACTCGCGGGGCATGAAGCTCCGGCTCGCGCTGGCTCGCGCTCTTGTCCACGAGCCGCCGGTTCTCCTCCTCGACGAGCCGACCGCCGGCCTCGATCCGGAGGCGGCGCGGGACGTGAGAGACCTCATTCGAAGCCTCGCCCACGAGGGCCGCGTCGTGCTCCTCTCCACGCACAACCTGACCGAGGCCGAAGAGCTCTGCACGCGAGTCGCCCTCGTCCGCACGCGGCTCCTCGCCTACGGCCCGCCGCTCGCCCTGCGTGAAGGGACGGCGCCGCCCGCGGTCCTCGTTCAACTCGACGGACCAGCTGGGGTCCCGCCGGACGTCGCGGCGCTTCCGTTCGTGCGGTCGGCGCGGGTCGACGGAGACCACCTCCGGGTCGAACTTGTCTCGGAGACCGATCGGCCCCGGCTCGTCGAGGCCCTCGTCCGCGCCGGTGCGCGCGTGCTCGAGGTGACCGAGGAGCGGCCGTCGCTCGAGGCCGCCTACCTCGAGCTCGTCCGCGACGAGAGGAGGGCCGGGTGAACCCAAGGATCCGGAACGTCCTCTCCCACGAGTGGCGCTACCTGGCAAGGAGCCCGTCCAATCTCCTCTACCTCACGGTGATTCCCCTCCTCTTGACCGGCGAGGCGCTCCTCGTGATCGCGCTTGTCCACCGCTTCGCGGGATCTGCCATCGCCTCGAGCAACGCGCTCGCCCCGCTCCTCGACCGCATGGCGGCCCAACTTCCACTCCTATCGGGAATCCCGAGGGAGGAACAGGTCCTCGCCTTCCTCGTCTACCAGTTCAGCTTCTTCTCGCTGCTTGTGCCGGCGATGATCGCGAACGTCTTCGCCACGTTGAGCCTGGTCGAGGAGAAGCTCTCGCACATCCTCGAACCGCTCCTGGCGACGCCGGTACGCACCTGGGAACTGCTGTTGGGCAAGGCTCTCGCTGGCGCCGTCCCGGCCGTCGTTGTGAGCTGGATCTGCACCGGGCTCTTCTTGCTCGGCGGCTCGGCCCTCGGCTGGGGCACCGCCATCCGAGCCGTGCTCAGCCCGGGCTGGCTCCTCTCCGTCCTCCTCCTCGCCCCGATCGTCGCCCTCGCGAGCTTCCTCATCGGGATCGTCGGGTCGGCCCGCGCCGCAGACCCGAAGGGTGCCCAGGCCGCGGCGATCTTCCTGGTCATCCCCCTCTTCGGCCTCATCGCCCTCCAGGCGACAGGAGTCGTCTGGTTCAGCGCCGTAGTCGTCCTTCTCCTCGCCGCGGGGCTCGTCTTGATCGACCTCCTGCTCCTTCGGCTGGCCGTGCGCCTCTTCTCGCGCGAGACCGTCGTCATCCGATGGAAGTAGGGGGCAGACGGAGCGGCGGGAGGTCCTCCCGGGGAGCCCTCCCCAGAGGGGTCATGGGGTCGGATCTTTACTCTTGCTGTCTCCCTGCTGAGTGATCGGGGCCACATCTGTCCGTCTGCGTGCGGAGGGTGAAGAGCCCGGGTTCATGGAGGTCACGCTCCACCGGACCGGGATCCACCCCTAGAGGTCGATCTCGTCCGATTCGTCCTCGTGGGAGCGGTCCACGGTCACGCGAACTTGCTTGATCTCGCGGTCGGTCGCCTTCTCCACGACGAGGGTC
>JAPLGE010000182.1 GCA_026390315.1 Candidatus Bipolaricaulota bacterium | reverse complement strand
GAGATGGGCGGGGTCTACGCCCAGGCGAACCTGCGCGGTGGCGGGGAGCGGGGGACCGCGTGGCACGAGGCGGGGATGAAGAAGAAGAAGCAGAACGTCTTCGACGACTTCATCGCCGCGGCCGAATGGCTCATCGCGAAGAGCTACACCAGCCAGGAGAAGCTCGCCATCTCCGGACGGAGCAACGGCGGTCTCCTCGTCGGCGCCTGTCTCGTCCAGAGGCCCGACCTCTTCGGGGCGTGCCTCGTCGGGGTCGGGGTCCTCGACATGCTGCGCTTCCACAAGTTCACGATCGGCTGGGCGTGGACCTCCGACTACGGCTCCCCCGACGATCCCGAGGAGTTCAAGGCCCTCGTCGCCTACTCTCCGTACCACAACCTCCGGAAGGGGACGAAGTACCCGCCGACCCTCATCACGACGGGAGACCACGACGACCGCGTCTTTCCGGGCCACAGCTTCAAGTTCGCGGCCGCCCTGCAGGAGGCCCAGGCCGGAGACGCCCCGATCCTCATCCGGATCGAGACCAAAGCCGGACACGGCCTGGGGAAGCCGACCGAGAAGCAGATCGACGAGGTCGCGGACGGCGTCTCCTTCCTCGTCGCGATCTTCGGAGGTGACGCGCGAGACCTCGCTCGCTCCTGACGACCGGATCTCGAGGGAGCGACGAGATGTATCCTGAGGTTCGTGTTTCGGAGAGACCATGAAGGGGCCTCGATTCGCGGGGAGACTTGATTGAAGCCGGGTTTGGGACGCAGTGGACTCGCGCCGAGTAAGGGGCATCCCCGCTGCCATCGGGGTCAGCGACCCAGCGGGAGTCGAGTTGGCAACCTCGTTCTCCCTGAGCAGCGCGGATCGGTCCGCTGCTCCGTCCAGCCCGAACGGAGAGACCAGCGCCAAAGGATGCCGCAGCATGAGAGGCAACCTGTTCCTGTGCGTCGCCAACTCGGCGCGTAGCCAGATGGCTGAAGTCGCCCGCGCCGTTGCCCCGCGCGGGGTCACGGTCTGGTCGGCCGGCTCCAGTCCAGCCTGCGTCCGCCCCGAGGCGGTCACCGTGATGCGCGAGATCGGGATCGACATCTCGGGACAGAGAGCCAAGTCCATTGCGGAGATTCCGGCCGACGAGATCGACACGGTCGTCACTCTCTGCGGCGGGAACGCCTGTCCCATCCTTCTCGGAAGTGCGCGGTACTTCCACTGGGGGATCCCCGACCCCGCGGCCGTGGAGGGCCGAGAGGCGATTCGCCTCGTGGCCTTTCTCTCGGCGCGGGACGAGCTACGACGGCGCACTGCGGAACTCGTCGCTGCGGAACTGCGCGGCGAGAGGCCCTCGAACTCCTGAGCTGGCATCCCCTTGAGGCTCTCCGCTCACGCACCCTGGCCAAGCCTTCCGGGGCCACACGCGTTCGGACAGCGGGGGGCTTGACTTCCCTGCTTGGCAGTATATACTCGCAGCCAGATCTATATATACCGGAAGGTGATAGCGGTGAAAAAGCTTCACATCTGGTCAAGCCTGCTCCTCGGTCTCGCGCTCCTCGGGGTCGCGTTCCCCGCCGCGGGCTCGGATGAGGTCACCTACAAAGGCTCGACGACCGTCCTCCCCATCGCTGGGCTCCTCTCTGAGGCGCTCGCCCCGAACGTCGTCTTCTCCGTCCAGGGCGGAGGGTCCGGCACCGGGATCGCGGCGATCATCGACGGAACAACCGATATCGCGGGCTCCTCTCGCTACATGAAGCTCGAGGAGTTCGAGAAGGCCGTCGCCAACGGAGTCATGCCCTACGTCTGGGAGGTCGCCATCGACACCTTGGCGATTGTCGTCCACCCATCGAATCCGATCGAGCAGATCACCTACGAGGACCTTCGCCGGATCTACTTCGGCGAGGTCACGAACTGGAGTGTGCTGGGCGGGCCGGACATGCCGATCGTCGTTGTCTCGCGCGACACCTCCTCGGGGACCTACGGCACATTCAAGGAGGTCGTCCTAGAGAACCAGGAGGTCACCGACGGTGCCCTCTTTCAGTCCTCGAACGGCGCCATGGCCACGACCGTGGCCTCGACGCCGGGTGCTATCGGCTACGTCGGCCTGGGCTACCTCCAGCCGAGCCTAAGAACCCTCCTCCTCGCGAAGACCGCCGAGGGCCCCTTCGTTGGGGCGAGCGTCGAGACGGCCCTATCGCTCGAGTACCCCCTTTCCCGGCCTCTGTTCATGATCACGAATGGCTACCCGCAGGGAGCCGTCGCTCGGGTGATCCGGTTCGCCCTCTCGGATGAGGGGCAGCGGCTCGTCCTCGAGGCAGGATACGCCCCAATCCGCGCCCTTTCGGAGTAGCCGGCCGAACGACTGGGCCATCCCCCGCAGGCAGGGCATGGGTGCCGGATGAACGGGAACGGTGAGATGGACGTGACAAGAGCCCCCTCCTTGGCGAACCGGCGGCGGCTCGCCCTAAGGCGCTTCGCTCAGAAGATGGATCGCCCTGTCTTCTTCGCCCTCGGCCTCGTCTCTCTTGTCACTCTAGGGGTTATCTTCGTGTTCGTCGTGCGCGAGGCCATCCCCGTCTTTCGCTACGTGTCCCCCTCTAGCCTGCTTGGGCCGGCGTGGCACCCGACGAGCGAGCCGCCCCTCTTCGGCGCCCTGCCGATGATCGTGGCGACGGGGCTCGTCACGCTCGGTGCCCTCGTCCTCGCGATCCCTCTCGGTTTCGCATCGGCCGGCTTCGTGGCCGAGATCGCCCCTCCCGCGCTGAGGGACCTCGCGAAGTCCCTGCTCGAACTGCTTGCCGCTATCCCCTCCGTTGTCTACGGGTTCTTCGGCCTGACGGTCGTCGCCCCACTTGTGCAGCGCACCTTCAACCTGCCAACAGGGCAGAACGGGCTCTCCGCCTCGCTGATCCTCGCGCTGATGGCTCTGCCGACGGTGGCGAGTCTCGCGGAGGACGCGCTCACCGCCGTCCCGAAGGTCCATCGGGAGGCGTCCCTGGCCCTGGGCGCCTCGCGCTGGCAGACGACGTGGCGGGTCGTCTTCCCGTCGGCGTTCTCCGGCCTGTTCGGTGCGGCTGTCCTGGGGATGGGCCGAGCGGTCGGGGAGACAATGGCCGTCCTCATGGTGGCCGGGAACTCCCCCGCCCTCACATGGTCCTTCCTCAGGCCTGTGCGCACGCTGACCGCCGGAATCGCCCTGGAGATGGCGGAGGCCCCGTCTGGAAGCGCACACTACCACGCCCTGTTCATGCTGGGCGCGATCCTCCTCCTCATCGCCCTCGCCACCAACGGCCTCGCCGAGTGGTTCCGGGGACGCGTCGCAAGGCAGGGAGAATGAGACGCCGGGCGAGCGCTTGCGCGCGGAGGCTGACCGAGGTCGTCGCCTTCTCCCTCTTCGGTGCCGCGACCGTGGCCGGCCTGTTCGCCCTCGGGATCATCCTGTACTACATCATCTCCCGCGGCAGTGGTGCCCTCTCCTGGGAGTTCCTCACCACCTTCCCCCGCAAAGGGATGACCGCCGGCGGGATCTACCCTGCCTTGGTGGGGAGCTTCTACCTGACCGCCGGGGCGATTGTCCTCGCCCTCCCTCTCGCCCTTGGCGCCGCGATCTTCCTCGTGGAGTACGCGCGGGAGGGGCCTTGGGTGCGAGCCATTCGGATCGGCGTCAACACCCTCGCCGGGGTCCCGTCGATCGTCTTTGGGCTGCTCGGTCTGGCCCTGTTTGTGAAGGCGCTCGGGATCGGCGTCTCAGTCTTGTCCGGCTCCCTGACGCTCGGACTCCTGATCCTCCCCCTGCTTGTGCGAACTGCGGAGGAAGCCCTGCGCTCCGTCCCGCGCAGCTTCCGCGAAGGAGGCCTCGCCCTCGGGGCGACCCGTTGGCGGACGATCCGGACGATCGTCCTCCCGGCCGCTCTGCCGGGGATCCTCACGGGGATCGTCCTCGGCCTCTCCCGCGCCATCGGCGAGACGGCGCCGATCATGTTCACGGCTGCCGCGTTCTTCACGCCACGGCTCCCCGCCTCGCCCCTGGACGAGGTGATGGCCCTCCCCTACCACATCTTCGTCATGGCCACCGAGAGCCCGAACGCGTGGAGAACGAAGGACCTGCAGTACGGCGCGGTCCTCGTTCTGGTTGGGCTCGTCCTCGTCTTGAACCTGGGCGCGATCCTCCTGCGCGCCCACGCCCGAAGGAGGAAAGTGTGGTGAACGAGCGCTCGTCCTTCTCGCTCGGGGTCCGCGCCCCGCAAAGCTCCTCCTGCCAGGTTGAGCCGATCCTCCGGGTCTCCAACCTCAGCCTGTGGTACGGGAAGCAGCAGGCGCTTCGAAGCGCGACCCTGTCGTTCCCTGTCTGCCGTGCGACCGCCGTGATCGGGCCCTCCGGCTGCGGCAAGAGCACCCTCATCCGCTCCCTCAACCGGATGAACGACCTCGTCCCCCACCTGCGCATCGAAGGCGAGGTCCTCTTCCACGGGCAGGACATCTACGTGCGCGACGCTGACCCGGTCGAGGTCCGCCGTCGAATCGGGATGGTCTTTCAGAAGCCCAATCCCTTCCCGAAGTCGATCTACGAGAACGTCGCCTTCGGCCTGCGAGTGAACGGTTTGAAGGATCATCTGGACGATCGCGTGGAGAACGCCCTCCACCGCGCCGCGCTGTGGGACGAGGTGAAGGATCACCTGCGGAAGAAGAGCGGCTTCGACCTCTCCGGAGGCCAACAGCAGAGACTCTGCCTCGCGCGCGCCCTGGCCGTCGAGCCTGAGGTCCTCCTGATGGACGAGCCCTGCTCGGCCCTCGACCCGGTGGCGACGGCGAAGATCGAGGACTTGATCCAGGAACTGAAGAAGGAGATGACGATCGTGATCGTGACCCACAACATGCAGCAGGCGGCGCGAGTCTCGGACGAGACGGCGTTCCTCCTCCTAGGAGAGCTCGTCGAGTTCGCTCCGACGGAGCAGCTCTTCACCCGGCCGTCCGACCCGCGGACCGAGGCGTACATCACCGGCAAGTTCGGCTAGGATGGCAGCCATGGGAGAGAAGACGACGCGCGGCGCGTACGTGGAGGACCTGCACGCCCTGGAGGGCGAGGTCCTGGAGCTTGGAGGGAGGGTCGCGGCCGCGATCCGGGAGGGGCTGCGCGTCCTCGAAGCGCGGGACCAGTCCGGTGCCTGCGCGCTGATCGCAGGCGACGCATCGATCAACGAGCTCCGCTACCAAGTCGTGGAACACTGCCTCAAGCTCCTCGCCACGCAACAGCCGATGGCGGGCGATCTCCGGCGCGTTACCGCCATCCTCCACGTCGCCTCAGACCTCGAGCGGATGGGCGATCAGGCCGAGGGGATCGGGAAGATCGTCCTCCTGCTCGGAACGGCACCGCTCATCAAGCCTCTCATCGACATCCCGAGACTGACCGGTGTCGTCCTCGAGATGCTCGACGCGGCGATGGCGGCCTTCTCTCGATGGGACGGGGAAGGGGCGCGGGCGATCGCCCTGCGCGACGACGAGGCGGACCGACTGCACAACGTGATCGACCACGACCTCTTCCACCTCATGGGCGGAGACCCCTCCAAGATCACCCAGGCCACCTACCTGATGTGGGTGAGCCACAACCTAGAGCGGATCGCCGACCTCGTGACCAACGTTTGCGAACAGGTCCTTTTCGTCTCCACCGGGAGCATCGAGGAGCTGAACGTCCGCCGCGTCTGCGATACGAAACCGCGCGACTGACCCGGCGCAAGGGATCTCTACACCTCGGACGAGGACTCGGAATTGATCCCAAAGCTAGGGCGAAGTCCGGGAGACCGCCTGCGCGTCGAGCGCGCTCTCGGCGATGTTGAACCCGTACTCCCGCACGCGGAGGAGGCTGTCCATCACGATACTGATCGCATGCGCGCTCTCCGGCTGATCCGCTGACGCGGTCGCTCTCGCCTGCTCGGCGAGGCGCGTGCTCACGGCCTTCTCTTCCAGAACGGCATTCGCCTTCTCTTCGTCCAGGGCCTCGAAGGCCTCGACCGCCTGGGTCAGGATGGACGCCGACGCCGACGCCAGGCCGGTCACCTTCTTCGTCACGCTCGGCTTCAGGCCGCCCCCAAGCGTCAGGGCGGCCTGAGAGATCTTCGCCGCGTGGTCGGCGACGCGCTCGAGCTGGTCCGCGACCGTGTGGATGTGGAGGAACCGGAGACGAGAGAGCTCCACCTCGCTCTCGGCCAGGAGGTCCCGCAGGAGGAGGCCGAACTGCCGTGCCACGAGGAGGACAAGGCGGTCTACGTCGGCGTCCCTCTCCACCACATCGCGCGCGAGCTCTTGATCGTGGTTAACGAAGGCGGCGACTGCGTCGGCGAGCATGGCCTGAGCCATGTCGAAGATCCGGCGCAGCGTGCGTTGGACGGGAAACTCCCGCATGTTGACGAGCGAGTGAAGGACGACCGTTCCCTGCGTCTCCTCGAAAATCTCTAGGCCGATTAGCCCCTGGGCGATCTCACGCACCATCCGCCGCTGCTCCTGGCCGATTCGCTCCCCGGTCACCTTGATGATGTCGTACCCGGCGATGTAGCGGGAGATCGTCTCCCGCTGCAAGCGGTTGAAGTCCCAGTCTCCGAGAGCGATTGAGCAGCTGTTTCTGCCTTCACTTGGCGGAGGAACGAGGAGGAGCGCCCCTGAGTCGTTGGGGAGGAGACTGACCAGGCCCCCTCGGACGAGCCCGACCTTCTGTGCCCATTCCTTGGGAAGCGTCACGAAGAACGTCGCTCCCCCGGTCACCTGGACCTTGCGTTGGTACATGTCCCCTCCTCTATATAGATAGCCGAGGGATTCTAATTCTCCTGAGTCGACCGGTCAAACCGAATACCACCGTTCGGCTCAGTCCAGGGAACCGCTCCGGACACAAGATTGAGGAGAAAAGAGCGCGAGGCCTGTTGGCCTCGCGACGTTTGTTCAGGATCTGCGGGGCGGCTCTGATCTAGGAGGACCGACCTCCCATCATCGGGCAGCGCCCGCGAGCAGAGCTACCGCCCGTGGAGCCGTCCGATCGATTCGCGCCCTGCGTCCCTCCGCACGGCATCCCCGCGCCATTCTCTGCGCCGCGGCCCAGGCAAGTTCCGCTTCCGTTGTGAGGGCACGTCTGCGCCGCGCCCGTGCACGTACCGCGTTCGCCGCTGCCGACGCAAGCCCCACCGGCGCAGGGACAGGCCTCTGGGCAGACGAAATCTGCATCCTGGCCGTTCGGGATCCCGTCTCCGTCCGCGTCGCCCTTTGCGAGGCAGGGACACGTCGCCCCGGCCGTCTGGGCCGGGCTTCCCTGGGCCGTCGTCCCGGCGAGCAGGTTCCCCATGAGGCTCGCCAAGGCCAAGACCAGAAGGCCCGCGACGAGGATTCCCAATGTCCATCTCTTCGTCCGATTCGTCATCTCGGCCACTTCCCTATTCCGTAAGGTGATCGAAGGATAGCGGCCTCTTGTGAGCGGCACGTGAAGAAGGATCCAAGATCCTGTGCGCTTTCTGCGCCTCGTTCGAACGGAGGGCTAGGCGTCGAGCCGGCTCGCGAACCGCTCGGCCCGCGGATCGTCGAGCCATCGGGGGAGAAGCTCAACGAGCGGCTCGGGGAGGAGGGGGAGGGAGTTGAGCTCCGAGAGCCTCTGCCAGACGAACTCGATTTCGCGCTCGCGGGAGCGAAGCGCCCCCACGCCGCGGATGGCGAAGAGGACGCTCAGCTCCGCGTGCTTCTCTTTCCCATCGTGGAAGGAGTACTCGAGAAGACCCAGGAACGGGCCGACCTCAACCTCTGCCCCGAGCTCCTCTTCGATCTCTCGTTCGAGGGCCTCGCGGATCGATTCGCCGGACTCGACGTGGCCGCCGGGGAGATAGAGGTGACCTTGGGTCAGGGATCGGCAAAGAAGGATCCGATCGTCTTGGACCTGGACTCCACGCGCGAGCACTTCGATGGCACGGGTCACGTCGCCTCCCGTCTCGGCGGGCGCAGTCGCGGCCGCGAAGGCTCCAGGAGCGCCACGTCCTCTCGGACGTCCCTCACCGGGCGAGGACTCTCTTCGCCGCGGCCACGAGGCCGTGCGCGTCGAGGCCGTAGTGGGCGAGGAGAACGTCTGCACTCCCCGACTGTCCGAACTCGTCCTGCATCCCC